>CAZUYN010000007.1:0-36901 GCA_964624495.1 uncultured Clostridia bacterium | reverse complement strand
ATACCCTCAACCCTATTCTTTAGGGAAAGCGAGAGTCCGCGCATACCCACAAATACATTCAACTGTTTTAATCAAAGTGATACGCAATAAAAAATTGAAAAAGTTTTCTCAAAATCTAAGGAAAAATCAAACAGCCGAGGAGAGAAAATTATGGTATCTGTTTCTGCGTGATTTGCCTGTTCAATTTCACCGTCAATTTGTAATTAATGACTATATAGTTGATTTTTGTTGTCCGAGTAAGAAAATCGTTATAGAATTAGACGGTTTTCAGCATTATTTGGATAAAGGTGAAAGTAAGGATAAAATTAGAGATAGTGACTTAGTGTCTATGGGGTATACCGTTTTGCGGTATAGTAACAATCAAGTTAATAATGATTTTATCAACTTGTGTGATGATATATATTCATATTTAGACAATTAGATTAAAATCGATAAGGACAGGGATAAATGGCTAATTTTGCTCAATATTACGTCAACTTTTTATGGACGTGGCTGCAAAACGTATGGTACTTTATAAGCGAATTTTTTATCCTCTTCTATAAGCTTTTTATAGGGGACGTCATCGGCTACGACCATAACGGCATAACGCAGGAAGGTTATATAATAACTCTGGGCAAGGCTATCGGCGGCTTCGACGTGTGGGGGTGGATTTGCTTTATAATCGTCTCCCTTGCCAATATCGCCTTTGTGTTCTTTATCTGTTACAGGCTGTTCCAGCTTATCCGCCGCTATATTTTCTTCCGCGCAAAGGAAGTCGATAAGGATATGCTCTTGGAGGAAATCGCAAGGCTTAAAGAGCAGGCGGACGAACTCGTAAAGGAAAAAAGTAAAATTTTCGCCCTTAAATTAGGGCAATACGGTCAACTTGAAAACGCGGGTCAACCCGAAGCCGTGCATACCGAAGCCGAGCAGGAGGGCGAAGCGGATAAGAGCAACGTGCGCTTTACGAAGCTTACCAACCTCGACGATAAGTACGAGCGCAACCCCAACGTGGTGTTTATGACCGACGCGGATATGCTGACCCTGCCGCAGGTGGTAACGCGGTTCGTGAACTTCGCCGCCTCGCAGTTAAAGCTGTATTACACCGAGGAAACGATAAGGGTATTTTTTGCGGGACTTGCAACCTCTAAGGTGATTATTTTGGAAGGCATCTCGGGTACGGGTAAAACTTCGCTGCCCTACGCGATGGGCAAATTCTTCAACAACGGCACGTCTATAATTTCGGTTCAGCCCTCCTGGCGCGACCGTGCCGACCTCGTGGGCTATTTCAACGAATTTACCAAAAAATTTAACGAAACCGATTTCCTCGCCTCTTTATATGAAGTATCCTTGCGCGAGGATCCCAACTTTATCGTCCTCGACGAAATGAACCTTGCGCGTATCGAATACTATTTTGCCGATTTCCTGTCAATAATGGAAATGCCCGACGTGGCGGAATGGTTAATCGACCTTATCGCTTCGCCCCGTTCCGACGACCCCAAGAACGTGGTGTACGGCAAATTCCTCGTGCCGCAGAACGTTTGGTTTATCGGCACTGCGAACAACGACGACTCGACCTTTACCATTACCGACAAGGTTTACGACCGTGCGGTAACGCTTGAATTGAATACCAAGGCAGATTATTTCGACGCCCCGTTGACCGAAAGCTATAATTGCTCTTACAGCTATCTCGACAGCCTGTTCGAAAAGGCGCATAAGGAAAATCACATCTCCGAAAAAAATTATGCGCTTATCCGCGAGCTGGACGCTTTTATCCGCGTCAAATTCAAAATCAGCTTCGGTAACCGTATTATGAAGCAGCTTGCTTTGTTCGTGCCCGTTTACATGGCGTGCGGCGGTTCGGAGCTCGGCGGCATAGACTTTATAATAACCTCCAAGATATTGCGTAAATTCAACGCGTTAAATCTTCCTTTCCTGCATTCCGAGCTCGAAGAGCTTATCAAATTCTTCAACGAGAAATTCGGAGAAGGGACCATGCCGTATTGCGTAGCCTATGTAAACGACCTTATAAAGATGTCTTGACGATACCGCGCGATTTTACGCCTGACCTTACGGGTTGGGCTAAATTTTTAGGTGGGATATGGATAAACGATTTTTGGACGAATTTTTAAATAAAATCGACGGCGACCGCGACAGCTTTGAACGGTTTCTTTCCGCGTTGCGCGGCGGCGAAAATACCGTTTCCCATAGCGTCGTGTCGCAACAAGTTCAGTTTGACGACGGGTGGGTTATAGAAATCGAGCAGGGGCTGGACTCTATAGAACAGATTGTGCACCGCCCCCGTAAATTCATCGCCGAAAACGAAATTTTGCTGGACGTCGCCAAGGTAAGAAGGACGACGACCAAGACTGTTCGCCATTTGACCACGCATTCGCAGTTCGTACAGAATTACGAAGAGGATACGGGCGAAGTAAGACCCAAAAAATTGCTCTCGGTTGAACTGGACGAGGATCTCGCCATTTACGAAAACCGTTTTATTTACGCCTTAATCAACAATATAATACGCTTTGTAGAGCTTCGCAACGACGATTTGCAGGGCAGGTTTGACGCTTTCGAGCAGACTAATATAAAAATGCAAAGTAAGTTTTCTTACGGGCAGAGCAGATTTACCTGCAATATCGACGTCAAGGTGGACGACCCTCCGGCAGACCGCTCCGAGGAGAATGTCAACCGTGAGCTGTTCGAGCGTATCCAGCAAATAAGGCGCCGCTTGCGCATTTTACAGGCCTCCGATTTTATGAAGGAGCTCGCCCATGCCAAGCCCGTCCGTCCGCCCATACAGAAAACCAACCTGTTAATGAAGAACGTCGATTACAACAACTGCTATAAGCTGTGGCTGTATATCTCTTCGTACAGGTATTTGGGGTACAGCATTACGGTCAAGAGCAAGTCCCTTCCCGTTGACGGCGACTATTACGACGATTTGTCGGTATTAGTGGGGCTCAGCCTGCAAAATATGCTTGCCAATAACATTCTCAGAAAGTCGGAGTATGAAAATATCGATTTTTCCGAGCCCGAAGAAAAGAATTATACCATCGTCAATAATTTTGTATTTAAGCCCGAATTTGCGGAAACGGCGCAGGAGTGCGGTTCGGAGGCTATTAACGAATATTATTTCCGCAGAATTAAGGACGAGCTCGTAAAGGACGCGCAGGACGGAGAAATCGGCGTCGAAAACAGACTGAATGTTAATTTTTCTAAGTTCTTCCGCTCGGTTTCGCGCATTAACGAAGCGATGTACGGCGAACTTATCGAGGACGGAATTAACGCAGGTAAAGACGGCGACGAAGCCGAAGATAGGGATAAATACGTCTCGCCCAAGGCAGAGCAAAAGGAGAAGCTTAAACAGCAGAAGGAGCGCATAAGACGCCGCAGGCTGTACCTGAAATTAAAGTGGGAAGAGGTCGAGCGCGCGCAGAGGATATTAGAGCGCGAAGAGGCGAAGTTCTACAAATTGAAGGACGAATATGACGACGTGCGGCGGACGAATAAATCTACCCGAATGACGGGCAAGAAATTTAGGGCAAAGAAGGGCGGAAAAAATTGACGCGCGAGAAAAAAGAAGTTTCTAAACCCAAGCGGATAATTTCGGTTATCTGTACCGTATTAACGGCGGTAATTTTCGTCTTTGTCGCGTTACTTTTAATCGATATGATTGTATGCCGCGCGCAAAATAAGCCCGTAAATTTTTTCGGCATATCCTTTGCCGTGGTGCAGACTAACTCTATGGAGCCCGAAATTATGACGGGCGATTTGATAGTGTTCAAGACGATTGAGTATTCCGAAATCGCCGTGGGGGACAACATCGTATTTAAAGCCGACGACAACTTCCGCGACGGCAACGGGAACAGTATGGCGGGGCTGACAATCGTCCATAAGGCGGTTGAAATAACCGAGGGCGGTATCGTAACGCGCGGCGTCAATAATAATGGTAATGACGGCGGCATCCGCACGGCGGACGATATTTACGGCGTGTGTATTGCAAATTCCGCGGCTTGGGGAGTTGTGTTTACTTTTTTAGGCAAGTACGGCGTATTGATAATTATCGCGTTGATTGCAATTCCCGTGATAATAAGCCAGATTATCCGCATAGTAAAGCTTGCGAAGTCCAAAGACAAGGACGGCGGAGGAGAAGCTACGGATAAAACTGACGAATAAAAATTCTTCAAAAAAAGACGGTAACCGCGTAAAACGGCTACCGTTTTCATTAATAGCGATTATTTCAACAGGAGCTTGAAGCTGACCGCGAACACGGTGATATTTACCGCGACGATAGAGGGAATAACCAGCATTTTCATTATGTCGCTTGCCGAAGCGGCGTTCATATTGAACAGAAAGGAAAGCATTGCGATAATCAGTATTCCGATAATGGTCAGTATCAAGCACGTGCTTATGTAACCGTTGCCCGTCGGTCTTACGCAATTCCTGCCGTAACCGTTTAATGCGAGTATGCCGAATACGGCGAACTGCGCCAAGCCTATTCCCAATATAAAGGTCGGGTAGCCCCAGTCAACGCCCAATTCCCGCATAAAGATAAAGCAGAAAATAGATTCCAAAATCAATATTGCAAGCACTATTGCAGAGCTCTTTAAAAGCGTTAAGCCCTTGTTATAGGTCGTCCTCGTGGCGTGGGAGGCGTTAGTTTCGTTTGAGGGGGTAATTGACACTCCGTCGGCGCGTCCGCGGTTTATAAGGTCGGAATTGTCGACCGCTTTTTGTCGCTGTGCGCGTTGTGTATTTTCGGCGCTTCTCGAATGGTAAGAAGTCTGAACGCTGCCGTTAGTAACCGTTTTATAGAAAATTCCGTCAATCAGATTTTTATAGTCGCGTTCGGTTTCGGGCTTATTGTTGTACATAAGCTTGCCGGAATCGATTTTTTCCGACCCGGGTACAATGTCCTCGGTTATCTGCGGCTTGGGGCGTACGGGCTCCGAAATAAGCTTTAAATAGTTTTCATGCGTACGCCTGCGCGCTTCTTCCTCGGCTTGCTCCTCGCGCGAAATTTTCAAGCTCTCCCCGACGTCAACCTGTTCCTGCGCGGTTTGCGCTGTGGCGGAGTTGTTGTCGGCAGGCGCGGCTACTGCGCTCTCTTGTTGCGTTTCCGTCTGCTTAGGCGCGTTATCGGAGGGCGCGAGCTTATCGCCAGAGTCGGTTTTATTGTTGTCTTCAATCTGTTCGGGTAGCCGTACATACTGAACGGTTTTGACGCACTGTACGCTTTCAACCGTTTCGGTCTCTTGCTTAGCGATAATCTGCCGGGGGGTAAGCTGACCGTTATCGGCGGCGGCTTGCTCCGCTTCGCCTCTGTCCGTCTCATCGCTGCGGACGACTGGTACTCTTGAAACCGAGTCGCGCAATATGGAAAAGTCAACGGGGGTGGGGGCAGGGTTATTGAAATCGAACGACCTGTCGGAAATAAGCGAATCGATTATCGTACGCGAATATTCCCATTCGGAGAGATTTCTCTCCGCGACCAATTGTCCGCTCTCCGTAAGGGTGAAGTATTTACGTCTGCCGCCCAACGTCACTTCGTCCGTCTTCCAATAAGCCTTTATGTAGCCTTGGTTTTCAAGCCTTTTTAAAGCGCTGTATAACGTTGGCTGTTTAAGGGTGTATTGTCCGTGGCTCTTGGATTCAATGTCGTTTATAATCTCATAGCCGTATTTGTCGCGCTCGTACAGAGCGCGCAGAATAATGGTATTGATATGTCCGCGTATCAAATCGGAGCTGATAGAATTGACCTCGTTGCGCGTTTCGCTATCGCCGCTGTCGCCGTCGTTAGTATTAGTATCCGTATTGCCGGCAGGGGAGAGGCTTTCCCCGTTTTCAGTGTCGCCGACGTCAGATTCGTCGGAGGTTTGGTTGCCGTCGGGTATTATTTCATCTAAATCGTCTTTCATTGCCTTTACCCCATATTTTGTAAATATTATATCACATAATACTATATAAGTCAATATAAAAAGTACTATGTCACGCATAAATATATAAAAATTTAATATTTTCCCCTCAATATATAGACTTTTTCGGCGCGTTTTGATAAAATGTAGAATCAAAGGTGAAATTATGTATTGCAATAAAAAGACTTATAAAATAAGGTATACGGACGTAGATTTCGACGATAGCTTAAAGCTTTCGTCTTTGCTCTCGATTTTGGAGGAATCTGCTTGCGCTTCGGCGGATGAGCTCGGCTTCGGTTATTCGGTTTTGCAGCCGAAAAATATCGGCTTCGTTATCGTCAACTGGTATATCGGGCTGAACCGCGCCGTCAAGCTTGGCGAGGAGCTGACGGTACACACCTGGCCTGTAAAACCCAAAAAGCTCATCGTGTTCAGGGATTTCGAAATGTATGTCGGGGACGAAAAGGTGGGCGTGGGAACTTCGCGTTGGTGCCTTGTAAATCTCGATGATTTTTCGATGCTGCCTTCGTCCGCGGTCTTTGCGGAGGGGATGACCTATAACGAATGCCGCTCGGTCGAAGTCGCAAACTGGAAAATTCCCGCCGTTAATTATGATAAGCCGTCTTATACAAAAATTGTTTCTTACTCTGATTACGACCATTATAACCATGTGAATAATACCAAATACGCCGATTTCCTTATGGACGTTTTCGAGCCTGCGGAGTTGCAGGGTAAATTCGTTTCGTCGGCGCAGATAACTTACGTCAACCAATGCAAATACGGGGAAACGCTCGATTTTTACCGCGCCGAAGCCGACGGCTGTACCTTAGTCGAAGGTAAGGCGGGCGATTCTATCCGTGTGCAGATGCGCATCGTCTTAAAATGACCGAAATCAATTACGAAGTGGTCAGAACGGCTCGGAAAACGCTGTGCGTATCGGTAAAGGACGGCGAGGTCATAGTCCGTGCGCCTTACCGCGTGAGCGCGGAAGCGATCGAGCGGTTCGTAAGGCAAAAGAGCAACTGGATAGCCGCGCATCTGACACGGAACAATCTCTGTTACGGCGAGCTTGCTTCGCTGAAACAAATCTACGTCAAGGGGCGACCGGTGCCGCTTATTGTCGGCGGCGATAATTTTATTTCCGGCGAATGCGTTTCGGTAAGGTCGCCGGGCTCGCTGAAAAAGTTATACGTTTCCGCTTTCGGCGCAGAATTTATCGAAATGTTAAACGGCATAAGCGCCCGTTCGGGGCTTCGCGCGAGCAGCGTAGCTTTTAAAGCTTACTCCGCGCGCTGGGGCTGTTGCGATTCGGAAGGCGCGGTTGTATTTAATTATAAATTATTGATGTTGCCGACGGAACTGTGGCGGTGCGTGATCGTGCACGAGCTGTGCCATACGGTTTATATGAACCATTCCGAAAAATTTTACGCCCTTGCCGAATCGGTTATGCCCGGCTACAAACAAGTCCGGAAAGGGCTTAAAAACTTCGCCTGCGTCTGCCGTCTGTACAGGTAATGTTATGGGTATGGGCTTGCTTGCCGAAAAGGCGTCGGCAATTTATAATTATTCATTTATAAGTTTCTATATGAATAATTATTAAAAAACGCTTAAAAAATTGCAAAATTATTCATAACGATTTTTTGGAATTTTCAATTTTAAGATTATATTTGCTTGACTTGCGGAAGATGGCTGTTATATAATATTCCAAGCTAAAACAGAAATAATATTATTAATTAAGGTAAAGACGATTATGGAAAAGAAAATTAAGAAAGTTGTTCTTGCGTATTCCGGCGGACTCGATACGTCGATAATTATTCCCTGGCTCAAAGAAAACTTCGACAATTGCGAAGTCATTGCCGTGTCCGGCGACGTCGGACAGGCGGGCGAGCTTGAAGGACTTGAAGAAAAGGCGCTTAAAACGGGCGCGTCCAAGCTCTACGTCGAGGATTTGAGAAAGGAATTTATCGAAGATTATATCTATCCTACGATGAAGGCTGGCGCCGTATACGAAAATAAATATCTGTTGGGCACGTCTTTCGCGCGCCCTATAATCGCGAAGAGAATAGTGGAAATCGCGGAAAAAGAGGGCGCCGACGCGATTTGCCACGGCTGTACGGGTAAGGGCAACGACCAGGTTCGTTTTGAATTGACCATAAAGCATTTTGCGCCCGAAATGACCATTATCGCCCCTTGGAGAATTTGGGACATTAAGAGCCGCGACGAAGAAATCGATTACGCCGAAGCGCACAACATTCCCTTGAAGATAAACAGGGAGACCAATTATTCCAAGGACAAAAACCTGTGGCATTTATCCCATGAGGGGCTCGATTTGGAAGACCCTGCCAACGAACCCGATTACGATAAGATTTGCGAGCTCGGGGTTTCCCCCTGGAAGGCTCCCGATAAGTCTACTTATCTGACCATTCATTTTGAAAAAGGTATTCCTACCGCGGTTGACGGCAAGAAAATGGGCGCAGTTGAACTGATTGAAACCTTAAACAAAATCGGCGGCGAAAACGGCGTGGGGCTTGTCGATATGGTTGAAAACAGGCTTGTCGGAATGAAGTCGAGGGGCGTTTACGAAACCCCCGGCGGTACGATTTTATATACCGCCCACGAATTATTGGAATCTATCTGCTTAGACAAGGCTACCCAGCATTACAAGCAGCTTATTGCCATAAAATACGGCGAAATGGTTTACGACGGACAGTGGTTTACGCCTTTGAGAGAGGCTTTGGACGCGTTTGTGGATAAAACGCAGGAAACCGTTACCGGCGACGTAAAACTCAGAATTTACAAGGGTAACGTTATGAACGCGGGAATTACCTCGCCCAATTCTCTTTACAGCGAGGATATCGCAACATTCGGCGAAGACGATTGCTACGACCAGTACGATTCTCAGGGCTTCATCAATCTTTTCGGACTGCCCATAAAAGTAAAAGCGCTTTTGGACCGTAAAAAACTCAAATAATGATTAAAGTTTTTATTGACGGAAAAGAGGGGACTACCGGACTTCAAATTTACGAGCGTCTTTCCGCCCGTGACGATATCGGTTTAATTACCCTTCCCGAAGAACTCAGAAAAGACGTTGACGCAAGGCGCGAGTGCCTTAATTCGGCGGACGTAAGTTTTTTATGCCTGCCTGACGCCGCGGCGATAGAAGCGGCGAAGCTTGTAACCAACCCGAACGCAAAAATCATCGACGCGTCTACCGCGCACCGTACCAACCCCGAATGGGTGTACGGCTTCCCCGAAATATCGAAGAAAAGAAGGGAAGAGATAGCCGCTTGCAAAAGGCTTGCCAATCCGGGTTGCCACGCCACGGGCTTTATCTCGATAGCCGCTCCGCTGGTAAAAGGCGGAATTGTACCAAACGATTATCCCTTCGTCGTTCATTCGCTTACGGGGTATTCAGGCGCGGGCAAAAAGACCATAGCCGAATACAATGCGGAAAACAGAAGCGGGGAATTATCCTCGCCCCGTGAATACGCGACGGGGCTAACCCATAAGCATTTGCCTGAAATGGTGAACGAGTGCTCCTTGACGAGGACGCCGATATTCAATCCTATAATATGTGATTTTTATAAAGGTATGTGCGTAGTCGTTCCGTTATTTACCGATTTAATGAACAAAAAGCTCGGCGTAAACGGTATAAGAAACTATTTTGCGGAGTACTATGACAGACAGAACTTTGTAAAAGTCGCCACCGAGGAAGAGGTTCCTTCGTATCTGGCGTCTAATATTTTGGCGGATACAAATCAGCTTAAAATATTTATAAACGGCAACGACGAAAGAATATTTATCGCAAGCGTGTTCGACAATCTCGGCAAAGGTGCGTCGGGCGCAGCCGTACAGAATATGAATATTATGTTCGGGCTTGACGAGAGGACTTCGCTTGTATAAAAGCGTTTAAGGCTTGCGCGAAAGGTTTTTAAGTCGTTTCAATATTAAATATAGCGGCAGAGGCGCCGGACGCGCTTGCGGAATAAATATTAAATATTTACGAAAGTTTGGATATGAAATTTAAAGAAGTCGGCGGCGGTGTATGCGCACCCTTGGGTTTTAAGGCGAACGGCATTCACTGCGGAATCAGAAAAAATAAATTAAAACGCGATTTTGCGTTGATTGTAAGCGAAGTGCGCGCCGCGGCGGCGGGGGTTTATACAAGTAACCTCGTCAAGGGCGCGCCCGTTATCGTAACCAAAAACAATCTTAGCGACGGCTATGCGCAGGCGGTTATCTGTAACAGCGGCAACGCCAATACCTGTAACCGCGACGGAGTGGAAGTCGCCGTCGGAATGTGTAAGCTCGTAAACGAAGTGGGCGGCATAGACCCCGAAGACGTAATAGTCGCCTCTACGGGCGTAATCGGACAGCCTCTCGATATAACTCCTATGAGGGAGCACGCCCGTGAAATATGGGAAGGGTTAGGCGCTAACAGCGATTTCGCCGCCGAAGCCATTATGACCACCGACGTGGTAAAAAAATCGGTTGCGGTAGAGTTTACCTTGGGCGGTAAAAGATGCGCCGTAGGCGCTATTGCCAAGGGCGTGGGAATGGTCTGCCCCAATATGGCGACCAATCTGATTTTCATAACCTCCGACGTGGCGATAACCCCCGGAATGTTGCAAAAAGCGCTTTCTGCGGACGTAAAATCGTCTTTTAATATGGTCAGCGTGGACGGCGACCAGTCTACGAACGACACCTGTTGCGTATTGGCTAACGGTATGGCGGGTAACGCGCTTATCGAAACGGACGGGGCGGACTATAAGCTCTTCTGTAAGGCGCTTAACTATTGTACCGTCAAACTCTCCCGTATGATAGCCAAGGACGGCGAGGGCGCGACCAAGCTCATTGAATGCAGGGTTTCGGGCGCAAATAAAAAGGCGGCTGCAAACGTCATAGCGAAAACCGTAATAAAATCTTCGTTGGTAAAAGCGGCGATGTTCGGCGCGGACGCCAATTGGGGAAGGGTGCTGTGCGCAATCGGCTATTCGGGCGTAAACGTGGACGTGGAGAAAATCGACGTGTCTTTTATCTCCGCAAAGGGAGAAATCGGGGTCTGCCGCGGCGGTTACGGCGTTGACTTTTCCGAGGAAAAAGCCAAAGAAATTCTCTCTCAAGACGAGATAACCATAAATATAAATTTAAACTCGGGCAATTGCAAGGCAACCGCCTGGGGCTGCGATTTGACTTACGACTACGTAAAAATCAACGGCGATTACAGGACTTAATCGGGAAATAATATGGATAAGCAAGAGCAGGCGGCTTTTTTGATCGAAGCGATGCCTTACATCAAAAAATATTTTAATAAGATACTTGTGGTCAAGTACGGCGGAAACGCAATGATTGACGAAAATCTGAAATCGTCGGTTATGCGCGATTTGGTCGTTTTAAATCTTTTGGGTATAAAAGTCGTGCTCGTTCACGGCGGCGGTCCCGAAATTTCCGAAACCGTCAAAAAGATGGGGAAGGAGAGCAGGTTCATAGACGGGCTCCGCTATACCGATAAAGAAACGGCTGAAATAGTCCGTATGGTGCTTGCCGGGAAGGTCAACAAGACGTTGGTCGATTTGATTTGCAGGCACGGCGGAAAGTCCGTCGGTATCTGCGGTCAGGACGGGCACGTCATCAAATGCGAAAAGCAGGATGAAAAGCTCGGCTTTGTCGGTAAGATAACCAATATCGATACCCGTCTTATCACTGATTTGCTGGGCTTGGGCTACGTTCCCGTAATTTCGACCGTCGGCTACGACGACGAGGGTAATATTTACAACGTCAACGCCGATACCGCGGCGGCGTCTATCGCAGGCGCCCTCGGGGCGGAAAGTCTGATTTTGATGACCGACATAAGGGGGCTTCTGGAAGATAAGGACGACCCCGACAGCCTTATTAAAAAAGTATACGTCTCGGATATTCCGGCTTTGGTAAAGCAGGGGATAATATCGGGGGGCATGATTCCCAAAATAGAATGTTGCAAAGAAGCAATCCGTCGCGGAGTAAAAAACGTTTTTATAAACGACGGACGTGTTCCCCATTCTATTTTAATAGAAATTCTTTCCGATGAAGGTAGCGGAACAATGTTTAACGGCTGATTTATTTTAAATCAGTCTTTATTTTAGTATTAACGGTGCAATATGAAAACTTATGACATTATATCTGAGGATAAGGAATATATAGCCTCTACCTACGCAAGGTTCGACGTGGTCTTTAAGGACGGTAAGGGGGCAAAGCTTTACGACTATGACGGCAAAGAATACATCGACTGCGCTTCGGGTATAGGCGTAAATATTTTCGGCGTTAACGACGGGGAGTGGAAGGACGCCGTAAAGGCGCAGATAGATAAAATACAGCACGTTTCCAACCTGTATTATTCTGCGCCGCAGGCAGAGCTTGCCGGAATTTTATGCGAAAAAACGGGCGCCGACAAGGTGTTTTTCTCTAACAGCGGCGCCGAGGCAAACGAATGCGCTATTAAAGCCGCCCGTAAATACGGCAACAGCCGCTACGGCAGAAACGAGATTATAACCTTAAAAAATTCTTTTCACGGCAGAACGATGGCCACGCTTACCGCCACGGGGCAGGACTCTTTCCATAAAAATTTCGCCCCGTTTTTAGGCGGCTTCAAATATGCGGAGCCCACTATGGACGGAATTTTTAGTTGCTATACCGAAAAGACTTGCGCGGTAATGGTCGAGGTAATTCAGGGCGAAAGCGGCGTAAATCCCCTCGACTTCGGGTTTTTAAAGGAGCTCGAAAGGTTCTGTAAAGAGAGAGATATTCTTCTGATATGCGACGAGGTGCAGTGCGGCAACGGCAGGACGGGCTATCTGTACGCTTATGAAGCGGCGGATATCCGCCCCGATATAGTAACGACGGCAAAGGGACTCGGCGGCGGACTGCCTATCGGCGCCTGTCTGTTCTTCGGCAAGTGCGGAAGCATTTATTCATACGGCGACCACGGCTCGACCTTCGGCGGCAATCCCGTATCCTGCGCCGGGGCTATTTCGGTAATAAACAGGCTTACGCCCGAACTCTTACTCGAAGTGCGGGGCAAGGGCGCATATTTAAAGATTAATTTAGAGCACGTTAAAAACGTGACCGCTGTCAGCGGCGCCGGGCTTATGATAGGCGTTTCGACCACAAAGTCCGCCCGTGAAGTAGCCGCAGCCTGCCTTGAAAGGGGCTTGATAGTGCTGACCGCGCATGAAAAAGTACGCCTTCTTCCGCCGTTGAACATAACGAAAGAAGAAATGAATACGGCATTGAAAATATTAAACGAGGTGATTTCAAAGTGAGACATTTACTTAAACTGCAAGACCTTACGAGGGAAGAAATATTATCTGTATTGAACCTTGCCGACCAGCTCAAATTCGAGAGATCGAACGGAATACAGAAAGATTATTTAAAGGGTAAAAAGCTCGGAATGATATTCCAGAAGTCCTCTACCAGAACGAGGGTTTCGTTCGAAGTAGGCATCTACGAACTCGGAGGCTACGGACTGTTCCTTTCGAGCAACGATTTGCAGATAGGCAGGGGGGAGCCCGTGCAGGACACCGCGAGGGTGCTTTCCAGATATCTCGACGGCATAATGATTCGTACCTTCGGGCAACAGGAGGTCGAGGATTTGGCTAAATACGGTTCGATACCCGTAATCAACGGGCTTACCGACTACGCCCATCCTTGTCAGGTGCTTGCCGACCTTATGACAATAAGGGAATATAAGGGCAGCTTCCGCGGACTGAAAATGGCGTTCATCGGCGACGGCAACAATATGGCGAACAGCCTGACGGTCGGCGCTATCAAGACGGGAATGTCCTTTGCCATCGCCTGCCCTAAGGGCTATGAGCCTGACGCGAAAATAATCGAATGGGCAAAAGCCAACGGCGATTTTACCATAACCGACGACGTAAAGGAAGCCGCAAAAGACGCGGACGTAGTCTACACCGACGTATGGGCTTCTATGGGACAGGAGAGCGAAAGACGGGAAAGGACGAAAAAATTCGAAGGCTTCCAGGTAAATAAAGAAAATCTGTCCGTTGCAAAGAGCGACGTAATGTGCCTGCATTGCCTGCCTGCCCACAGGGGCGAGGAGATAACCGAAGACGTATTCGAAGAGCACGCCAAGGAAATTTTCGACGAGGCGGAAAACAGGCTCCACGCACAGAAAGCGGTAATGGTAAAGCTTTTGAAATAAGCTCTGCCGCAGACGGCGCGGCGTTTCGGACGTCACAGCATTTGAGAATTTAAAACGGGATAAAAATATATGAAGAACGGAAAAGTTTATTTAACGTTACAGAACGGCAGACAGTTCGTAGGTAACAGATTCGGCGCGGACGGCGACGTCGTGGGCGAGCTGGTATTTACCACGGGTATGACGGGGTATGTCGAAACGCTGACCGACCCGAGTTATTACGGGCAGATAGTCATTCAGACCTTTCCCTTGATAGGGAATTACGGAGTGACGCCCGATAACGAAAGTAAAAAACCCTGGGTTTCGGCATACGTCGTAAGGGAAAAATGCGATACCCCCTCGAATTTCAGATGCGAGGGGACTATCGAAGAATACCTTGAAAAGTACGGTATTGTCGGAATTTACGGCATAGATACCCGCGAGCTGACCAAAATCGTGCGCGAAGCGGGCGTAATGAATGCGGCTATTACCTCCAAGCCCGTCAAGGATATGACGGAGATTTGCAATTATAAGATTGTAAACGCCGTAGCAAGCGTGAGCGCCAAAGAGATCGAATACTTCGGCGACCCGGACGGCAGAAGAATAGCCGTCTGGGATTTCGGCGCGAAGAAGAATATAATACGCTCGCTGACAAGCCGCGGCTGCTATTGTATGAAAGTTCCGTCCACATATACGGCGGAAGAGATATTGGCTCTGAACCCCGAAGGGCTTATGCTGTGCAACGGTCCCGGCGACCCCGAGGAGAATACCGCCATAATAGAAAATTTGAGGAAGCTTGCGGGTAAGCTCCCCATATTCGGCATATGCCTGGGGCACCAGCTGTTTGCGCTTGCAATGGGCGGAAAGACCAAGAAGATGAAATACGGTCACCGCGGAGCCAACCAGCCCGTCAAGTGCATAGCCAACGGCAGGGTGTATATCACCAGCCAGAACCACGGCTACGAAGTAATTTCATCCAGCCTCGAAGGCGTGGGCAAGCTCAGTTTCTACAATGCGAACGACGGCACCTGCGAAGGCTTCGACTACCCGGAAATCAACGCGTTCACCGTGCAGTTTCACCCCGAAGCATGCGGCGGACCCCTTGACGCGGGTTTCCTGTTCGACAGATTTATGACAAACATCACGGAGGGTAAATTCAATGCCTAAGAAGGAAGATATTAAAAAGGTACTCGTAATAGGCTCGGGTCCCATAGTAATCGGTCAGGCGGCGGAATTCGACTACGCGGGCACGCAGGCTTGCCGCGTCCTTAAAAACGAAGGCGTCAACGTCGTGCTCTGTAACTCCAACCCCGCAACCATTATGACCGACAGGGCGTTGGCTGATGAAATTTACCTCGAACCGTTGACCACGGATACGTTAAAGAGAATTATAATAAAGGAGCGCCCCGACAGCCTTTTGGCTTCCCTCGGCGGACAGACCGGACTTACGCTCGGCTGTCAGCTTGCAAAGGAGGGTTTCCTCGATAAGTACGGGGTTAAGCTTATCGGCGTCAAGCTCGACTCGATAGACCGTGCCGAGGACAGGGAACTGTTTAAGGAGACGATGGAAAAAATCAATCAGCCCGTCGTCCCGTCGGATATCGCGTATACGGTGGACGACTGCGTAAAGATAGCCGAAAAAATAGGGGGATATCCCGTAATAGTAAGACCGGCCTATACCTTAGGCGGCGCAGGCGGCGGCGTCGCTTACAGCGAGGAGGAATTAAGATTAATCGCCCATAACGGGCTTATGCTTTCGCCGATTACGCAGGTTCTGATTGAAAAGTATATCGGCGGCTGGAAGGAGATAGAATTCGAAGTTCTCCGCGACGGCGCGGGCAACGTAATAACCGTTTGCTCTATGGAAAATATGGACCCCGTCGGCATACATACCGGCGACTCCATAGTCATCGCGCCCGCCGTAACTCTGTCCGATAAAGAATATCAGATGCTCCGTTCGGCGTCGCTGAATATAATAACCGAGCTCGGAATAGAGGGCGGTTGCAACTGCCAGTTCGCGCTCGACCCCGTAAGCTTCAAATACGCGGTAATAGAGGTCAATCCCCGCGTTTCGCGTTCGTCTGCGCTTGCCTCCAAGGCGACGGGATTCCCCATTGCAAAGGTTTCGACCAAAATCGCCCTCGGTTACACTCTGGACGAAATAAAGAACGACGTCACGGGCAAGACGTACGCTTCGTTCGAGCCGACCATCGACTATGTGGTAATCAAGCTTCCCAAATGGCCTTTCGATAAATTCCTGTACGCCAAGAGAAATCTCGGTACGAGAATGAAGGCTACGGGCGAAGTAATGGCAATCGGCACGAGCTTTGAAATGGCGATAATGAAGGCGGTAAGGGGCGCCGAAATTTCGCTCGGAACGCTTAATATGCCCAAGCTCGAAAAGCTTTCGGACGAAGAAATTCATTCAAGATTGAGCGAGCTCACCGACGAAAGACTGTTCGTCGTTTACCAGGCAATCAAACGCGGTATTTCTGTGGACGAAATAAACAGAATAACCGCCATAGACCGCTGGTTCCTCAACAAGTTAAAAAATCTCAGCGACTTTGAAAGCGATATAAGCGGCAAGCCCTTGACGAAAGCAATGTACGTCAAAGGCAAGAAGCTCGGCTATCCCGATAAGGAACTCGAAAAGCTTTCGGGCAACAAGCTCCCCAAGCATATAAACGCCTGTTTTAAAATGGTCGATACCTGCGGTGCGGAATTTGCCGCGCAGACGCCGTATTTCTATTCGACTTACGACGAAGTGGAGCATGACGAAGCTTCGCCCTACGTCGTCAACAGCCGCAAGAATAAAAAGAAGAGAATTATAGTCATCGGCTCGGGTCCCATAAGAATAGGACAGGGCATAGAATTCGACTATTCTTCCGTGCACTGCGTATGGGCGTTAAAGCGGCTCGGCTACGAGGTTATCATTATCAATAACAACCCCGAAACCGTTTCGACAGACTTTGACACCGCGGACAGGCTTTATTTCGAAAGTCTTACGCCCGAAGACGTTCAGAACGTTATAGACGTAGAAAAACCCTACGGCGTCGTAATAACCTTCGGCGGTCAGACGGCAATAAAGCTGTGCGCCTATCTCGATAAAAAGGGCGTGCGCATACTCGGCACGCCTGCGGACAGCGTAGACCTCGCCGAGGACAGGGAGCGCTTTGACGAGCTGCTTGAACAGTTCAAAATCGCGCGTCCCAAGGGCGAGACCGTAATGACGAAAGCCGACGCCGTCGCGGCGGCGGAAAAACTCGGCTATCCCGTGCTGTTGCGTCCTTCGTATGTAATCGGCGGTCAGAATATGACGATTGCGTTTACGCAGAACGATATCGAAAGGTATATGGACGTTATACTTGCCCAAAAGATTGAAAACCCCGTGTTATGCGATAAATATTTAATGGGCTCGGAGCTTGAAGTAGACGCAATATCCGACGGAGTAGACGTGCTTATTCCCGGAATTATGCAACACATAGAGAGAGCCGGCGTGCATAGCGGAGACTCTATCGCGGTATATCCCCCGTATAATTTAAGCGACGCAATGCTTAAAAAGATTGTGGACGTATCCGTAAATCTTGCCATATCTTTAAAAACCAAGGGTCTGATAAATATCCAATATCTCATTTATCATAACGAGCTCTATGTAATAGAAGTCAATCCCAGGGCTTCGCGTACCGTGCCTTATATTTCAAAGGTTACGGGCGTGCCTATGGTAGACCTCGCTACGAAGATTATGGTCGGCGCAAAGCTTAAAAAGCTCGGTTACGGTACGGGCTTATACCGTAATTCGCCCTACGTCGCGGTCAAAGTGCCCGTGTTCTCGTTTGAAAAATTAAACGACGTGAACTCACAGCTGGGACCCGAAATGAAATCCACGGGCGAGGTGCTCGGTATAGGCAAGACGATAGAGGAAGCCTTGTTCAAGGGCTTGGTCTCCGCCGGATTTAATATGAAGCACCCGACCAAACAAAATCCTTCGGGCATTTACTTCACCATAAACGACCAGGATAAGTTTGAAATCGTAAATATAGTCAAAAAGTTTGCCGACCTCGGTCTTACGCTGTATGCGACAAAGGGAACCGCCAACGTAATACGCAGTCTCGGGCTTGAATGTACGGAGGTCGCAAGGCTTTCCACAAACGACGAAATTTTCAAGCTGATGGACGAGGGCAAGATCGATTATATCGTCTATACGGGTAAGACCGATATAGAATCTATAACCAATTACATCTCTCTGCATCACCACGCGATATTGCTCGGAATTACCGTGCTTACTTCGCTGGATACGACCAACGCGTTGGCGGACGTAATCGCGGGCAGATACAACCAGTTTAATACCGAGCTCGTGGACATCAATAATTTAAGAACCGATAAGCTTAAATTAGACTTCTGCAAGGTGCACAGCTGCGGAAACGATTATATTCTGTTCAACAATATGGACGGGAAGATAACCTGTCCCGAATCGCTTGCGATAAACTTCTGCGACAGGCATTTTGCGATAGGCGCGGACGGTATAATAATGATCGAGCAGTCCGAAAAAGCAGACGCAAAGGTCAGGGTGTTCAACCGTGACGGCAGCGACGGCGGACTTGCCGCCAATCCCATAAGATGCGCGGCGAAATATCTTTACGATAACGGCTTCGTCTGCGCCGATTGCTTTACAATCGAAAGCTGCGGAGTTGTAAAGAACGTAATTATAAACAGGGTCAACGGGGTCGCAAGCTCGGTTGCCGAAAAGTTAGGTAAGCCCGAAATCAGGGAAAATAACAGCTTCGAATGTCTTACCGCGATCGGCGAATACAATTGCAGAAAATCGTATTCGGTCGAAATAGGCAATTCTCACTGCGTTATCTTCTGCGACAAGGTTGACGACGTCGATATCGAAGATCTGGGTTTAAGCCTTATTATGAAAGGAATTATTAAGCCCGACGCTTACGTTGAATGCGTCCGCGTTGTCAATAACGTAACCGTTAAAGTCAGGGCGTGGGATAAGGCAAACGGCGAAACGCTCGCCTGCGGAACCGCGGCGGCGTCGGCGGCTCTTGCGGCGATAACGAGCGGCGATTGCAAGGACAACGAAATAATAACCGTCAAGCTTAAAGGCGGCGATTTGTTCGTCAGGCTCGGCGACGACGGCGAAATGGAGCTTGACGGCTCGGTAAAGCAAACCTATAAGGGTATTATTGAAATCTGATGATTTACCTTGACAATGCGGCGACTACCAAACCCGACCGCGAATGCCTTCAAAGGGCAGAAAAATACGTTAGCGATAACTTTTATAATCCTTCCGCGCTCTACGCGGAAGGTTATGCTTTACACCGCGAACTCGAACAGACCCGAAGGGCTATACTCGATTTGATTGCCGACAGCTCCGGATTTGAAATAATTTTTACGTCTTGCGGAACCGAAGCCGACAATCAGGCGGTTTTCTGCGGAGGTAAGCGCGGTAACGTCGTTACGACTATGGGAGAGCATTCGGCGGTTTACTCTGCCGTCAACGAGCTTAAACAACGCGGAACCGAGGTGCGTATAGCGCCGCTTAACGCGGACGGCGGAGTGAACGTCGGGGAATTGTTAAAGCTGGTGGACGCTAAGACCTCGCTTGTTTCCGTAATTCACGTCAACAACGAAACGGGTGCGGTCAACGATATAAACGCTATCGCAAAAAAGGTCAAAGCCGTCAACCGTTCGGCGCTGTTTCACTCCGACGGCGTGCAGGCTTTCGGGAAAATACCTTACAGATTAAGCAAGGATATCGACCTGTACAGTATTTCCGCCCATAAAATAGGGGCGCTGAAAGGCACGGGCGCGCTTATAAAGGGCAAAAATCTGGTTTTGAAGCCGTTTATTTACGGCGGCGGTCAGGAAAAGGGCTTGCGCAGCGGCACCGAAAATACCTACGGAATTAAGGTAATGGAGTTTGCCGCTTTAAAGAAATACGAAAAAATCGCCGAAAATTTTGAAAAAGTCACGGACTTGAATTTTAAATTACGGAAATTGTTGCGCCCCGATTTATTTACGGTTATTTCTTCCGATAACGCCTCTCCTTATATTTTATCCGTCGTTGCAAAGGGCGTCAGGGGAGAGATAATCTTGCACGAGGTGAACGATAAAGGCTTGATTATCGGTACGGGTTCGGCATGTTCGTCGAATGAAAAAAGGCGCTATTCGCGCGTGATTTTAGCGTGCGGATTAAACGAAGCCGACGCCGACGGTGTGTTAAGAATAAGCTTCAGCTCCGACACAAGCGAAGATGAAGTTATAAAAGCGGCGGAAATTTTAAACGAAACCGTTAAAAACAGACGGGAAATAATGAAATAAAATGGAAAAAGTTATAATTGTAAGATATTGCGAGATATATTTAAAGGGTAATAACCGCGGTTACTTCGAACGCGTTTTTGCGGAAAATATGGAAAAGGCGTTGAAGGGGCTTAAACACGAAATCAGAAAGAGAAGCGGCAGATACACGGTTGAAAATTTTAACGACGCCGACGCCGATACGATTGTCGGAAAGCTTAAAAAGGTTTTCGGCGTGCATACCGTAAGCGTGGCGCTTAAAGTGCAGACCTCAATAGATAATATATTCGCCGCGGCGGCTGAAATTTGCCCCGAAAACGGCACGTTTAAAGTAGATACGCACAGGGCGGATAAAAAATTCCCGTTAAATTCTATGGCGATAAACGCGGAGATAGGCGGAAGACTGCTCGATAAGAACCCCGATTTAAAGGTGGATATCCATAACCCCGACGTCCAAATCGGCATAGATTTGCGGGAGGACGGCGCCGCCCTTGTATTCGGTGAGCTTATAAAGGGCGCGGGCGGAATGCCCGTAGGAACGGCGGGGAAGGGTATGCTTTTGATTTCCGGCGGTATAGACAGCCCCGTTGCCGGGCATATGATGGCTAAGCGCGGTATGAAAATCGACTGCATACATTTTCACAGCTATCCGTATACCAATATGCAGGCGAGGGAAAAGGTCGAAAATTTAGCGCAGGTTCTCGCCGGATACGCCTGCGGAACGACCTTAAACATAGTCAAGGTGACGGGAATACAGGAAGAAATTCATAAAAAATGTAACGGCGATTTTATGGTCACGTTACTGAGGCGTTTTATGATGCGTATCGCGGAGCGCGTGGCAAGGCTTAACGGCGCGCAGTGCCTTATCACGGGCGAGAGCTTGGGGCAGGTGGCAAGCCAGACGATTGAGGGAATGACTTCTTCGGGCAGCGTAGTAGAAGCTCTTCCGATTTTAAGACCGCTGTGCGGATTCGATAAAAATGAAATTATAGAGCGCAGCAGGGCGATGGGGGCATACGAAATTTCCATTCAGCCCTATGAAGATTGCTGTACGGTATTTTTGCCCAAGCACCCCGTAATACGTCCCAAGATGTCGGAAATTTTAGAGGAAGAACAAAAATTAGACGTAGAGGGGCTTATCGAACAGGCTATGGCTACGCTCGAAGTCGTAAAATTCAATTAAAAATTTATCGCCCTCAAAATCTGGCGGGCTTAAAATTTTTCGTCAAACCAATCTTTTTTGGCAATGTCGGGTATTCCGTCGTTGCCTTTATTATTGTTCACGATAATTTTCGGCAATTCAATTTCTTCTCCGTAATAATTTTTATTTCCGTAGCGGTAGTAGGGGGTAACGGTATAGACGTATTCGCCGTCGTCCAAAATTTCGCAAATTTCAGCCTGCCATTTATCGTCATATATCACGTCAAAATTGCCGTTATTTTTGCGTTTTATGAGATATGCATAGTACTTTGTCTGACATAATTTAATGCAAATAGAGTTATTATTTACACTTATTGTCGGTTTTGATATGCTTGGCTTGCTAAAACGCTGCGATTTTTCTATGGGTATATTTTGTTCGGTGCATTTGACCTGTAACCTGTTTAAAAGGGGGCAGACTCCGTCGCAGAGCAATATTTTGTTGTTCTGTTCGTATTCTTCCCTGTCTAATTCTATACGCGCCGTGCCGCTCTCTTTTTCAAGCGGAGGTACGCTTTTGCCGCCGTACATTTTATTTAACAGTTGCTCGGCTTGACCGCAACAATAATTTCCTCCCGTTATGTCAAGCTTTTTGTTGTCCTTGTCGCCTGCCCATATACCGATGCAGTGTCGGGAGGTGTAGAGCATTGCATACGCGTCGGTATTTCCGTCTTTCGTGCCGCACGTTCCCGTTTTGCAGGCTACGTCGAATTGAAAATTTTTAAGCCTTTTCGCCGTGCCGCTTTGGGCTGTCTTGCATAAAACGTCGTTTATCAGCGAACACGTTCCACGCGAAAAAACCTTGCTTTCTTTCTGTTTGTTTTCATACAGGATATTTCCGTATTCGTCGGTTATGCTTTTAATGAATTTCGAATTGGTGAAACTGCCGCCTGCGCCGAATACCGAATAGCAATCGCACAGCTCTTTTATGGTCATTCCGTTGCTCATGCTGCCGAGGGCGAGTGACAGGTTTTTATCCTCTTCGGAAAGACTTACTCCCATTTTTTGCGCGTATAACGCGGCTCGGCCGGGCGTTAAAGCGTTCATCGTCTTTACCGCAGGCACGTTTAAGCTCTGCGTTATCGCGTCTTCCGCGCTGACGTATCCGCGGTATTTCTTGTCGTAATTTTCGGGCGCATAGCCGTTAAAATTAATCGGTTCGTCGTTAATTTTCGTAAATAGCTGTAATTTGTTCTCCTCAATCGCGGGCGCGTATACGAAAATCGGCTTTGCGGTAGAGCCTATCTGTCTTTTTGCACTTCCGCAAGTCGTTCTGTACGCGCTTATTCCGCCGTCGGTATCGCGTACAATCACGGCGCCGTCGTATTCGAAAGCAAGATCATCCGCCGCATTCTGTATTTCTTTATCGAGATATGTCTGTACGGTAAGCCCGTTGTAATTGCCGTACGGGTCTAATCCGCATTCACCGAATTCCGCAAAGACCGCCGAAATATAACCGGAATATCCGTTGGAACTGCCGTCCTCCGTCGCGCTCAGGGGCAGGTTTACGCTGTCTTTGTAAGTCTGTTCGTCGATATAGCCGCAGTCGAGCATATTTTTTAAAACTATATTTCTGCGGTTTATGCACTTTTCGGGGTTTTTAAAGGGGGAGAAGTTGTTGGGCGAGGTCAGCAGACCGACGATTGTCGCGCTCTGTTCCGGACTTAGCCGTTTGGCGGGGAGACGGAAATAAAATTGCGCGGCGCTTTCGAGCCCGTAGCAATTATGCCCGAAGTAGATTGTGTTCAGATACATTTCCAATATTTCGTCTTTTGAATACCTTTTTTCAAGCTGTTTGCTCAGCTTGATTTCCTTTAATTTTCGGGCAATGGTTTTGTCGTTGTTGAGATGCGTGTTTTTTATAAGCTGTTGGCTTATGGTAGACGCGCCTTCCTTAAAGGAGCGTGAGGTCAGATTTTTGTATAACGCTTTGAGCATACGCTTATAATTGACGCCGTGGTGTTTATAAAAGGTTCTGTCTTCGGAGGCGATAAAGGCGTTTACCGTGTAGTCGTTTAGCTCGGATACGCATACGCTGCCGCGCTTGGTGATAAGAGAAGCGTCCTCGATTTTGTTGCCGTCGCTATCTAAAATCGTAATGGTGTTTCCGCATCCGGTCAGCTTTTGGGGGTCGAGCCGCGCGTCCGCCGCGATGATGAGAAAGGATGAAAAAACCGCTATAAAAAATAAAAGCAGCGCCGCAAATATCCATAAAATGATTTTCAGACTTCTTTTCATTATAAATAGTATTTTAAAAGTTTTAATATTTATTGCATTTTATTTGAAAATATCCGAAAAAAAAGTTATAATCGTTTCTATGGATAAATTTTACCATATAGTTACTTACGGCTGCCAGATGAACGTGCACGAATCCGAGAAGATTGCCGGCATTCTCTCCGGGCTCGGATATTCGTACTGCGACAGTATGGAAAAAGCCGATATAGTCGTTTTTAATACCTGCTGTATCCGCGAAAACGCCGAAAATCACGCGTACGGAAACATCGGGATGCTTAAAAAGCTTAAATCAGCCAAACGCGATATGATAATCGCCGTAGGCGGCTGTCTTACCCAGCAGGTAAACAAGGCGGACGTCTTACACGATAAATTCCCGTATGTGGATATAATTTTCGGCACGCATAATTTAAATAAGCTCAAAGATTACATAATCGAAAAGCAGAGCGGCAAAAAAGCCGTAATTAAGATTGAAGATTGCGACGGAAGCGTGACGGAAGGGGAAACGCCGCTGCGCACCAGCTATCCAAACGCCTGGGTAAACATTACATACGGCTGCAATAATTTCTGCTCCTATTGCATCGTTCCGTACGTCCGCGGAAGAGAGAGGAGCAGGCGTTCGGAAAATATAATTTCGGAAGTTAAGACCCTCGTCGGCGAAGGCTATAAGGAAATTACTTTATTGGGGCAAAACGTCAATTCTTATGCCAACGGAACGGACGATATTCCTTTCCATAAATTACTTGAAGAAGTGGCGGCGATAGACGGTAAATTCCGTTTGCGGTTTATGACCAGTCATCCGAAAGATTTTTCGGAGGAGCTGGCGAAGAGTATGGCTTCCGACCCGAAGATTTGCCATTGCCTGCATTTGCCCGTCCAAAGCGGTTCGGACGCAATTTTAAGGGCTATGAACAGGCGTTATACCACGGCGGATTACCTTAAAAAAGTCGATATTTTAAGAAAATATATTCCCGATTGCGCAATAACGACCGATTTGATAGTCGGCTTCCCGGGGGAAACCGAGGAGGATTTCAGGCAGACGTTAGACCTCGTTAAAAGAGTGAATTTCTCCTCCGCGTTCACCTTTGTCTATTCTAAACGCGACGGCACGCGGGCCGCCGAAATGGACGGGCAAATCGACGAAGAGGTCTCCAAGAGAAGGATAATGGAGCTGGTCGATTTGGTCAACGCGCAGACCCGTGAACATTCTTCACGGTTCGTAGGACAGGTTACCGAAGTGCTTTGCGAAGGCTATGACGATAAAAAGGAGCTGTATTTAGGCAGGAACGAGTTCGGAAGAATGGTTTATTTCAAAGGCGACGACGGTTCGATCGGTAAATTTTTGAACGTCAAAGTAGAAAGCGCCAACGGCGTATCGCTGTACGGCGACGTGCTGGGCGGACAAGGATAATTAAGAAGGTAAATTTATGGCGCTTACACCGATGGTGCACCAATATTTTTCGGTAAAAGAAAAATATAAAGATTGCGTGCTGTTTTACAGAATGGGCGATTTTTACGAGATGTTCTTCGACGACGCGGTTCACGCGTCCGAGGTTCTCGGGCTTACGCTTACGGGTAAAGATTGCGGACTTGAAGAACGCGCTCCCATGTGCGGAGTGCCGTATCACGCCGCCGATACGTATATAGCCAAGCTGGTAGCCCACGGTGACAAGGTGGCTATCTGCGAACAGCTCGAAGACCCCAAGCTTGCAAAGGGAATGGTGGACAGGGGCGTCGTCAGGGTGGTGACGGCGGGAACCGTTACCGACGATACGAGCCTTGACGAAAGAGAAAACAGCTATATAGCTTCGGTCTGCAAAGAGGGTGAAAAAATCGCCGTCGCCTGGGCGGATATCACCACGGGGGAGCTCTGCTCGACCGAGTACGACGGCGTAAACGCTTTGAAAAACGCGCTCAACCAGCTTGTGAAATTGCGGGTAAGAGAGGTCATTTGCAACGACGAAATGCTGTTCGCCTCCAAGGACTGCGCGGAAATAACGAGGGGCGTTCTGCCTAAGTTTTCTTCCTATCTCGCCTGGACGTTCGGCTATGCCGCGGCGGAAAATTGTCTTAAAGAACAGCTTAAAGCGCAATCTCTCGACGCCTTTTCCGTAAGCGGTAAAAAGTTGCCCGTCTGCGCGATAGGGGCGTTGCTGCAATACTTGAAGGAAACGCAGATGCACGCCCTTTCCAATATCGACGGGGTAAAATACGTCTCGCCATCGGGCAATATGCAGCTCGATTCTACCGCAATCAGAAATCTTGAAATAATCAAAAGCCTCGGGGAAGGTAAGAGGTACGGCTCCCTGCTATGGCTTCTGGATAAGACCTGTACGGCAATGGGCGCAAGGCTGTTATCAAACATAATAGTTTCGCCGTTATACGATATAGACAGAATAAATTACAGGCTCGACGGCGTTGAAGAGCTTTTCAACGCGACCGTGGTAAGGGTAGGCTTAGCCGAGCTTTTGAAGCAGGTGAAGGATATCGAGCGGCTTACGGGCAGGATATCGAATAACGTTATTATGCCCGTCGATTGTCTTGCGCTTTCCCGTTCGTTGCAGGTCGTGCCAAGCATAAAATTCAGACTTTCGGGCTTTACGTCCAAAGTTTTAAGGGATATTTCGGACAATCTCACCGATTTATCGTCGGTTACAGATTATATAAACGCGTCTATTACCGATAAGGATACGCCCACCAATTTAAAGGACGGCGGCTATATCAAAAGCGGCTTTAATGCGGAGTTGGACGAATTGCGCAACATTAAAGCCAATTCGACGGCTGTTTTGCTCGAAATCGAAAACCGCGAACGCGACGCGACGGGGATAAAAAACCTCAGAATACGCTATAACAGAGTTTTCGGCTATTATATCGAGGTGACGAAATCTTTCAGGCATCTGGTGCCTACGACCTATCAGCGCAAACAGACGCTTACCAACGCCGAGCGCTATACTACGGACGAGCTCAAACTTCTCGAAGAGAAGATTTTGACGAGCGAGGACAGGGCGTTAAAGCTTGAAGCCGCTCTCTACGAAGAGCTCAAAGCCAAGCTTTTAAGCGAAATAAACGTATTGAAGAACATATCTGCAAATATCGCCAAGCTGGACGTTTTAACGGCGTTTGCGGAGGTTTCGAAGAGCAATAAATACGTCCGCCCCGTTATGGTTGACGGCAGCGAGGCTATGATAATAAAGGACGGCAGACATCCCGTAGTCGAAAAAATTTCAAAGGACAAGTTCGTGCCTAATAACATTTTGATTGACGAGGACGAGAACCGTACGATGATAATCACCGGTCCCAATATGGCGGGTAAAAGTACATATATGAGGCAAAACGCCATTATAGCCATTATGGCGCATATCGGTTGCTTCGTGCCCGCGGCTTCCGCACGGATTCCCTTGATAGACAGGGTCTTTACGAGGGTGGGGGCGAGCGACAACCTTATTCTCGACCAATCGACCTTTATGGTGGAGATGATAGAAGTGGCTTCCATTTTGCAGAACGCCACTAAAAACAGTTTGCTGATTTTGGACGAGGTCGGCAGGGGTACGAGTACATATGACGGGCTTTCGATAGCCTGGGCGGTCATAGAGCATATCACGCAGAAAATAGGCGCAAAGACCTTGTTTGCAACCCATTATCACGAGCTGTTGGAGCTCGAAAACAAGATGAGCGGCGTTAAAAATTATAAGATTGCCGTCAAAGAATTTAACGGGCAGGTGGTATTTTTGCGCAAGATTATGCGCGGCGGCGCAAACCGAAGTTTCGGAATAGAGGTTGCCTCGCTCGCAGGCGTGCCTGAGTGCGTTACGGCAAGGGCTAAAAGTATTTTAAGGGCGATTGAAAACGGCGAAGCCGATTTCAGCGTCGATTTGGGGGCTGACGACGGAGCTTGCGGAAGCGAGCCCTCCGAAGTGGAAAAAATCTTAAAAGATTTGGACCTGAACAATTTATCCCCCATGCAGGCGCTGATGATTTTAAGCGATTTAAAGGAGAAAGTGAATTAAATGGGTAAGATTAATATTCTGTCGGAAGAACTCTGTAACAGAATTGCCGCGGGGGAGGTTATCGAAAGACCCTTTTCGGTTGTCAAAGAGTTGGTGGAAAACAGTATCGACGCAGGCGCTACGGAGATTGAAATATCCATTGAAAGGGGCGGTAAAGATTTGATTTCCGTCACGGACAACGGCTGCGGAATTGAAAAGGACGATATGCGCGCCGCATTTTTTGCCCATGCGACCAGCAAAATCAAAGAGCTTGAAGATATTTCCCATATCAGAACGCTGGGTTTCAGGGGCGAGGCGCTGGCTACCGTCGCGTCTGTCGCGCTGGTAGAGCTTATAAGCGCGGTAGAAGGACAGGAGGGCAACAAGGTCGAGTGCGACGGCGATATGATTGGCAAAGTCTACCCGGCCCCCTGTGAAAAAGGCACGAAAATTACGGTAAAAAATTTATTCTTCAACACGCCCGTCCGTTTCAAATTTATGAAGACGGATAAAAAGGAAGAGAGCGACATAACAACCTTCGTGACCCGTTTTATATTGGGCAATCCGCAAATCGCGTTTAAGTATTTCGTGGACGGTCAGCTCAAATTACAGTCGTACGGCGGCGGTTTGGACGAAGCCGTAACGCAGGTTTACGGCGCGCAGATTTTGCCGAATTGCTTTAAAATAAGTGCCGAAAGGAATAATATAAAGGTCAGCGGCTTTATAAGCAACCAACAATATTTCAAATCAAACAAAAGCTATCAGACGGCGTTTCTGAACGGCAGGTTCGTCAACAACCAGATAATCGCAAGCTCGATAAACAACGCTTACGGACCGTACATGATGAAGAAGAACTATCCTTTCTACGTTCTCTTTATTCAGATGAGCGACGATTTGGTAGACGTAAACGCCCACCCCAACAAGACGGACGTGCGTTTTGCCGACGGCTCGTTAGTCTACGGCTCGGTTTATAAAATTATTTCGACGATATTGGAGGGCTCGGTAAAGGCGGCTGATTTCGTCGTTCCCGACGACGCTACAAGCCTGAGGGAGACGGTTCCTTCGCCCGTAATAAAGTCCTATGCCGCCGAATTCATATCCACCGAAAACGTACAGGATACCGATTTTAAAGACGTCGCGGATATAGAAAAGTATTCCGCGCAGGACAAAAATTTCAAACAGGCTTCGGCTGCGTCCTCCGCGCCCTCGCCTTACGACGATTACGAAGCCCCGGACCTCAATAAAGATTACGCCACCGAAAAGACCACCGTTAAATTTGCCGAACGCAAAGATTCCTCGGGCAGTTATTTCGAAGAGCTTTTCGGCAAGGACGAAGATTTCGGAACGGGGGAAGACCACAGTTATATACAGGAGGCGGAAGAAAGGCGCAAAGCCCTGCAACAACGGTTCGAGTACCACCAGTTTAAGTACCGCGGCACGCTTTTTAACACATATATAATGTACGAGGTCGCGAACGACGTCTATATAATCGACCAGCACGCCGCCCACGAAAGGGTAATTTACGACTCGCTGAAAGAAAAAATCGCTTCGAAGTCGGTAGACAGGCAGATTTTAATGATACCGTACGTCTTTATGGTCAATCCCGAAGAATACAGGTTTATCGAAGATAATATGCAGACGTTCTGGGAAGCCGGATTTGCGTTCGAACAATTCGGTCCGTCGAGCTTTTCGCTGACGTCGTTCCCGTCGTTGCTGCAAGGTATAAATTTCGAAACCTTCATAAAGGAACTTCTGGCGGATATTTCGGAATATAAAAGCATAACGCTGACCGAAATAATAAAGGACAAGCTCGCCCAGACGGCTTGCAAGCACGCGATTAAGGGCGGCGACGAATTGACCGAAGCGGAGAGGGAAGGTCTTTTAAAGCTGATAAAGGGCAATACGGGGTTAAAGTGTCCGCACGGCAGACCCGTCTGCGTCAAACTCACCAAAAACGAGCTTGAAAAAATGTTCAAGAGAAAGGTGTAGTTTTGAAAAAGCTGTTGATTATCTGCGGCGCTACGGCGACGGGCAAAAGCGCGTTGGCGGTTGACTGTGCGCGAAAACTTGATACGGAGATAATTTCCGCCGATTCGCAGCTCGTCTATAAGGGGCTGAATATCGGTACGGCGAAGCCCACTGTCGCGGAAAGGGGCGGAATTGTCCACCATATGATAGATTTGGTCGGGGCGAAAGAGAGTTTTTCCGTCTCCGACTACGAGCGTTTGGCTCTGCCCGTAATCGACGGGCTGTTAAAGCAGGACAAAGTCCCCGTAATCTGCGGCGGCACGGGGTTTTATATAAACTCCGTTTTATACGATTTATCCTACGGCAACGCAGAGGCGGACGGCAGGATACGCGACAAATACAATAAGATATTGCAAGACAGGGGTAAGGAATACCTGTTTTCTCTGTTGCAAAAGGTAGACCCCGAAAGCGCGGCGGTTCTTCACGTCAACGACGCGAAAAGGGTCATAAGGGCGTTGGAAATTTACGAGTCCACGGGCAGGCGCAAGTCCGAACAGCGCGACAAAAAGGAGGCGAGATACGACTATCTTGCCGTCGCGGTCGATTACCCGCGGGCGGACTTGTACAGGAGAATAGACTGCCGCGTAGACGTAATGTTTAACTCCGGACTCATTGCCGAGGTGAAGAAGCTGCTTGAAAGCGGAGTGGATAAAAATTGTCAATGTTTACAGGCGATTGGCTATAAAGAAGTGGTAGAAGGGCTTAATTTGGGCTATAACGAGAGTACTATGCGTGACATAATAAAGCGCAATACCCGTCATTACGCCAAACGGCAGATAACCTTTTTTAAGAAATTGAACGGGATAATCTGGCTGAAACCGCAGGAAGCCACGCCCGAAAAAATTATGGAGCTTTTAAATGGTTGATAACGATAAATTTATATATGAATGCGAGCAGGCGCTGAAAGATAAATTCGCCCATGCGGACGAAATCGCCTACCGTAACCAATGCAAGATATGCGACGCGTTCAGAAATAACAATATCGCCCTGCGTCACTTTTCGGGTACTTCGGGGTACGGCTACGGCGACGAGGGCAGGGATACGCTGGGCAGACTGTATGCGGAAATTTTTCATACCGAAAGCGGTATAGTTTCGCCGCACCTGCTTTCCGGCACGCACGCCATTTCGGTCGCCCTTTTCGGGGTGGTCAAAAGCGGCGATACCGTTCTGTGCGTTTCGGGAATGCCCTACGACACCCTCCGCCCCGTAATTTTCGGCGACGGAATAGGCTCTCTTAAAGATATAGGCGTAAATTTTATTTGCTGTAATCTTGACGAAAACGGAAAATTCGATTACGGCTTAATAAAAAGCCTTTATAACGACGAAGTAAAGGTGGTTTATATCCAGCGTTCGCGCGGATATGAATTACGGGACGCGTTCTCCTGCAGAGAAATAGGCGAAGTTTGCGGTTTTATAAGGAAACTCGGCTTCGAAGGCTGTATTTTCGTCGATAATTGCTACGGCGAATTTGTCGAAAAGACCGAGCCTACCGATTTCGGCGCGGACGTGTGCGCAGGCTCTTTAATAAAAAACGCAGGGGGCGGTATTGCCCCCACGGGCGGTTATATCGTAGGCAAAGACAGATATATTCAGGCAATCGGCAGAAGGTTTACCGCGCCCTCAATCGGGTTAGAGGTCGGCTCTTACGAGCAGGGTTACAGATATTTTTATCAGGGCTTGTTTATGGCACCGCACACCGTCGCGCAGGCGGTAAAGACGTCGCTGCTTATCGGCAAGGCGATGACGGAGTTGGGCTATAAAAATTATCCCTCGATAGATAAAACCCCTTACGATATTACCCGCTGCATAGAATTCGGCGACGCCGATAAAATGATTGATTTTATAAGGGAAGTGCAGTACGCTTCGCCCGTGGACAGCTTCGTAACCTGCGAGGGCTGGAATATGCCGGGGTATGAAGATAAAATTATTATGGCGGCGGGCACGTTTGTTTCGGGCGCGTCGATAGAGCTTTCCGCCGACGGACCCGTCAAACCGCCTTATATCGCATATTTCCAGGGCGGACTTACTTACGAACACGGCAAATACGCGCTAAAACGGATATTGGATATGATGTCTGACGGACAAAATTAACGAAACCCACGCTTAAACTTCGAAAAATATCCCCGAAAGCCGTAACGGCTTTCGGGGCGCTTCATTTTTTTGTGCCGGTGTTTTAATACATTCCGCCCATATCGGGGTTGCCGCCGGGCGCCGGGGGTGCGGGGGGCGTGGGGATATCGGTTACGATGCTTTCGGTCGTCAGCAGAGTGGCGGCAACCGAAGCCGCGTTCTGGAGTGCGGAACGGGACACCTTGGTGGGGTCGATTATACCGCTTTCAACCATATCGGTGTATTGGTTTTTAAGCGCGTCGTATCCGTAATTCGTCTTTTTGGAATTTTTGATTGTGTTGACCACCACGGAGCCGTCTATGCCTGCGTTGGCTGCAATTTGGCGAATAGGCTCTTCTATAGCCTTTAAGATAATCGCCGCGCCCGTCTTTTCGTCGCCCGAAAGCGATTTTACAAGCTTTTCGAGGTCGGGAACGGCTGCAAGCAGAGCGACGCCGCCGCCGGGGACGATACCTTCTTCGACAGCCGCCCTCGTAGCGGAAAGCGCGTCCTCTATACGGAGTTTCTTTTCCTTCATTTCCACTTCGGTAGCCGCGCCTACGTTTATAACCGCGACGCCGCCCGCAAGCTTGGCAAGTCTTTCCTGCAATTTTTCCCTGTCGTAGTCGGAAGTGGTTTCGGCAATCTGGGCTTTGATGGAAGCGACTCTCGCCTTGATATCCTCGCCGTTGCCCGCGCCGTCGATAATGGTGGTGTTGTCCTTATCGACTTTAACCTGAGAAGCTCTGCCGAGCATATCGGGCGTAACGTCCTTGAATTCATAACCGAGGTCGGAGGAAATTACCGTACCGCCCGTAAGAACGGCTATATCTTCGAGCATAGACTTTCTTCTGTCGCCGAAGCCGGGGGCTTTGACCGCAACGCAGTTAAGCACGCCTTTAAGCTTGTTGACGATAAGCGCGGCAAGCGCGTCGCCCTCGACGTCGTCCGCAATTATCAGAAGCCTTGCTCCCTGCTGGGCAATAGGCTCTATTACGGGCAAAATTTCCTGCAAGGATGAAACCTTTTTATCGGTGATAAGGATATAAGGGTTATCTAAAACGGCTTCCATTTTTTCGGTATTGGTTACCATATAGGCGGAGGAGTAACCCCTGTCGAACTGCATACCTTCTACGGTGGTCAGCTCGGTGGTCATCGATTTGCCCTCTTCAACGGTTATAACGCCGTCCTTGCCTACGATTTCCATAGCGTTTGCGATTAATTCTCCAACGTTTTCGTCGCCTGCGGAAATGGAAGCCACCTGTGAAATGGCAAGCTTGCTTTCAACGGGCTTCGAAATGGACTTAACCTTGTTTACGACGCAGTCAACCGCGCTTGCGATACCCTTTTTAAGTACCATAGGGTTGGCGCCTGCGGCAAGATTTTTAAGCCCTTCGCGGATAATCGCCTGCGCAAGAACCATAGCGGTGGTGGTGCCGTCGCCGGCAACGTCGTTGGTCTTGGTCGAAACCTCTTTGACGAGCTGTGCGCCCATATTTTCAAACGGGTCTTCAAGCTCTATTTCCTTGGCGATCGTCACGCCGTCGTTGGTAATGAGGGGAGCGCCGTATTTTTTATCGAGAACTACGTTTCTGCCCTTGGGTCCGAGAGTTATTTTGACCGTGTCGGCAATTACGTTTACGCCGTTGTAAAGTGCTTTTCTGGCTTCGTCGCCGTATTTAATCTGTTTTGCCATATATATAAAATCTCCTTATTATTCTACAATAGCCAAGATGTCGCTCTGGCGGATAATGGTATATTCTTTTCCGTCAAGCTTAACCTCGGTTCCGCTGTACTTGGAAAGCAATACCTTGTCGCCTGCTTTAACCTGCATAGTTACTTCCTTGCCGTCTACGATTCCTCCGGGACCTACCGCGACAACGGTGCAGGTTGCAGGCTTTTCCTGCGAAGCGGCGGTTAAAATTATGCCGCCCTTCGACTTTTCTTCAGCCTTTAAAGGCTCTACTACGACCTTATCGAATAAAGGTTTTATCATTAAAAAATCCTCCGTTTATTTTCATTACAGATATTTTATAAACATAATAAAATTAAATCAAACAGATGAGACCAAAAAATTGCATTTTGCGTAAATATATGGTAAAATTATTCCGATAGTTGCAATTCGGCGGTAAACGTTATGGATAAATGGGATAAACGGTTTATGGATATGGCTGTCAGTATCGGCGGTTGGTCGAGCTGTTACCAGCAAAACAGGCACGTCGGCGCGATAATCGTAAAGAACAAGCGCGTCATCGCGACAGGCTATAACGGCGCGCCGCAGGGCATTAAAAGCTGTATGGAAAAGGGCTCCTGTTTAAGAAAAGAGCTCGGGATAGAGAGCGGCACGCGCCACGAAATCTGCTATGCCGTACACGCCGAGCAAAACGCAATCATACAGGCGGCGAGGGTCGGGTGCAGCGTCGAAGGGTGTACGCTCTACTGCACGCACCAGCCCTGCGTAATCTGCGCAAAAATTATAATTAATTCCGGTATTTCGAGGGTTGTCTATAAAGAGGGCTATCCCGACGATTTTTCATTGAAGCTGTTCGGGGAAGCCGGCGTAAAACTTGATAAATATATCGAAGAACAGTAATAAGCTTTTTAGCGCGTGATTATTTATAAACGGAGGAAATAAAATATGAGCAAGCCTGTCGCTACCATAGAAATGCAGGACGGAAAGATAATCGAAGCGGAGCTGTACCCCGACAAAGCGCCAAATACGGTAAACAACTTTATCGCGCTAGCCAATTCGGGCTTTTACGACGGGTTGATATTTCACCGCGTCATAAAGGGCTTTATGATACAGGGCGGCGACCCGGCAGGCGTCGGAACGGGCGGCCCCGGGTATACCATAAAGGGCGAGTTTTCGCTTAACGGCTTTAAGGGGAACGATATAAAGCATTCTCGCGGAGTAATTTCGATGGCGAGGGCTATGTCGCCCGACAGCGCAGGCTCGCAATTCTTTATAATGCACGACAACGCGTCATATCTCGACGGGCAGTACGCCGCTTTCGGTAAGGTGTGCAGGGGAATAGAAGCGGTGGACGCAATCGCTTCCGTCCCTACCGACTACAACGACAAGCCGAAAACCGACCAGGTTATAAAGAGCATAAGGGTTGAAACCTACGGGGTAGAATATCCGCTTCCCGTAAAAGTGAGATAGAGTGAACAAAAAGACCTTTTTATTTATTTTTGCCGGAGCGGTCGCGGCAGGTCTGGTTTGTCTTATTGCAGGACTTATCGTATTTTATACGGTCAAGGACAACGCCGTGGCGGCGATAGTTTCGCTGTTTGCCATAATAGCGGGCGCGTTAATGACGATAATAGGGGTGATTACGCTCCTTATTATCGCGTTGACGATAATATTGGCAAAGCCTAAGCACGACAAGGGCGACGAAGAGAATTCGGAGGACGACGGCGGCAGCCGAGGATAAACGTTACGAAAAATAAAGATTTTTACGGAGATAAAAATGACAGATAATTCAATTTATGCAAATCCCTTGATTACCCGTTACGCAAGCGAAGAGATGTCGCGCAATTTTTCCGACGAAAAACGTATCGGACTGTGGAGAAAGCTATGGATTGCCCTTGCCGAATCGGAGATGGAACTCGGGCTGAACATAACTCCTGAACAGATTGACGAAATGAAAAAATACGCCGAGGATATAAATTTCGAGCTCGCGGCAAAGTATGAAAGCGAGGTGCGGCACGACGTTATGGCTCACGTCAAGGCGTTCGGCGCGCAGGCAAAGAGCGCTATGCCCATTATTCATCTCGGCGCGACGAGCTGCTTCGTTGACTGCAACTCCGAGCTTATCGTCATGCGCGACGCGGTTTCGATAATCAAAAAGAAGCTTGTAAACGTTATCGAAAAATTAAAGAATTTCGCGCTTAAATATAAAGATTTGCCGACCCTCGGCTTTACCCACTTGCAGCCCGCCCAGCTTACGACGGTCGGCAAGAGGGCGACGCTCTGGCTTCAGGATTTGGAAATGGATTACTACAATCTCGTCAATCTTGAAAACAGCTTTAAATTGCGCGGCGTAAAAGGTACGACGGGTACGCAGGCGAGCTTTATGGAGCTGTTTAACGGCGACGAAAGCAAGGTTAAGGAGCTTGAAAAGAGAGTAGTTTCGAAGCTTGGCTACGATAAGGTATACGGCGTAACGGGGCAGACCTACCCCAGAAAATTCGACTATAACGTATTATGCGTGCTCTCGCAGATTGCCCAGAGCGCATATAAATTTTCCAACGATATCAGAATTTTGCAGAATATGAAGGAGATTGAGGAGCCCTTTGAAAAATCGCAGATAGGCTCTTCGGCTATGGCGTATAAGCGCAACCCTATGCGTTGCGAAAGGATGGGCTCGCTGGCGAGGTACGTCATTTCGTTGCCCGTCAATACGGCTATAACCGCGGCAACGCAGTGGTTTGAAAGAACACTGGACGATTCGGCAAACCGCAGAATAGTGATCGCGCAGTCGTTTTTGGCGCTCGACGGAATACTCAATATCTATATGAACGTCAGCGAAAATCTGGTCGTTTACGATAAGGTTATCGCAAAGCATATCGCGGCGGAACTTCCGTTTATGGCTACCGAAAACATTATGATGGAATGTGTAAAAGCGGGGGGCAACAGGCAGGAGCTGCACGAAAGAATAAGAGTGCTTTCCATGCAGGCAGCCAAGAACGTGAAGGAAGAGGGTAAGGATAATAATCTTATAGAATTAATCAAAGCCGATTCTATGTTTGCGCCCGTGCATTCTAAGCTCGGCGAAATTTTAGACGCAAAGAAATTTATCGGCAGAGCGCCTTCGCAGACGGCGGAATTTATCGAAAACGAGATTATGCCTATATTGGAAGAAAACCGCGGCGATTTGGGGCTTAAAGGCGAAGTAAAAGTTTGATTTTTTAAATAATAAAATAAAAACGCCCTAACTAAATGTTAAGGCGCTATGGCAGGGGAGACGCGA
>CAZUYN010000006.1:26931-38537 GCA_964624495.1 uncultured Clostridia bacterium | reverse complement strand
CGCTCCGCACCCCGTATTGGGGCGACGGACTTTGGACAAACGGAATTAATATCGACGTAATTTCCCCTTAAATGAACTGAATTGTCAAACTAAGCGCGACGGTCAGCTAACGAATTTACGGCGACGCTGGATCCAAACGGGGCAACGGGTTCATTTGCGTAAGAGATACGGTGACGTGCTCCTATGTAAATTATACTTTTTTGCCATTAAATTTCTCATATTCGCTTTGGAATAATCGTTTTTGCTTTGCGGCTTGGATTTTTCTCCCGTCGGGGGCATAGGGTGCGCGGCTGTCGCCGCGCACAGCTTTTTTTTACGCCTTCATTGCGCCCCCGTAACCTCGCGCGACGGCTTTTCTAAGCCGCCGCGCTAACCCTTTTCTTCTGTATAATTATAGCTTATATTTGCATAAAATTTCCTGATGACAGAATTCTTGCAACCCTCTTATATCGTTTGCACTATTGCAATTTTTGTGATAGAATGTAACGGTACAAGGAAAAATATACAATTTTTTGCCGCTTTTTATGCGTTTATGCAAAACCGGCGGCTTTAAGGGTTGTTTCTATGACGAAAAATTTTCAAGCCATTAAGAAAAAATATACGAAGCAGGCGGTAATCGCCGCGGCGGTTTTGGGGGCGTTCTGCGGCGTTGCCGTCGCGTGCGCTCTGCTTTTGGCGTTAAAGCTCTCCGCCATAGAAATTCTGTGGGTCTATTACCTGCTCGCGGGGGTGGGCGCGGCGGCGCTCTCGATCTATCCGTTCTATCTTCTTCTGCGCGTGGACGATATCAAGCTCGCCAAAAAGTTAGACGGCGAGTACGCCCTCAACCAAAAGGTGCAGACGATGGTGGAATTTGCCGCCGAAGACGGCGCTATGGCGACTTTGCAGAGGGAGCAGACCGACGAGGCACTTACCGCCGCGGCAGCCGCCCGTCCGTCGGCGCGGTCGCTTTTAAAATATCTGTTCATACCCGTAATCGCCGCGGGCATTGCGTGCGCGGGCATATTTGCGCCTGCCAAAAAGACGACGGCGTACGTTCCGCCCTTTACGCTGTCCGCCGCGCAGGAGGCGGCGTTGACAAATCTGATTTCCGACGTAGACGGTTCGGAGCTCGGCGAGGGAGTCAAGGCGGCTTGCTCGGGCGCGCTCGGAACGCTTTTAGAGGAGCTTAAAGAGACCGAAACGCAGGCCGAAATGAAAGGGCGCGTGGTCGCCACGGCGCAGGGCATAGACGCGGTTATCGGCGGCAGTAACAGCTTCGTCGCGCTATATAACGTGCTCAAAGGCGACGAATACACTAAAAAATTAGCGACGGCTATGCTCAACGGGGTTGTGTACTATAAATATACCTCGGTGAGCGATATCAAATCTATGGATATAGTCAAGCGCAAGAGCGAATCCTGCGACGGGGGCATAAGCGAACTGCTTGCGGAATGGGTAGAGAGCGTTAAGGAGACCTTCTATCACCCCGAGACCGGGGAGAGCCCGAAGGAGCTCTTCGGCGTGCTTGAAATCAGGGAGCGGCTTTCAGGCTATGCGCAGGCGTTTTCGCGCCTGCTCGGAGGCTTTGCGGAGAGCTACGCCGGCGACCCCCTGTACGAAGCGCTTGCGGCGTTCGCGCAGAATATAGACATACCCGTTCCGTCGGGCTACGGCGCGGACAGCTATTTAAAGCTGGTCGAAAGCGCATGCAACGGCTTCGTCACCCCCACGTGCGAGGACGCGCTCTCCGCGCAGTCCTACGCGTGCATTATGGACGAATATATCCGCAACGAGCTTGCGAGGATATTCGGGCTGTCCACGGCTGACTTCGGCTCTAATTTAAGCGTTGCGCCCGACCCCGTGGAGGACGACGAAGATGAGAACGGAGGGAGCACTTCTTCCCCCAGCGGCGGACACGGCAAAGAGATATACGGAAGCGACGAAATGGTGCTCGACCCCGACTCGGGCGAGCTCGTCAAATATTCCGAGCTTCTGGCGGCTTATTCCGCGAAGATACAGGAGAGGATAAAGGAGTACGAGGCGCTCGCCTCCAAGGAGAACGCCACCGCCGAAGAAAAGGCGGCGGCAAAGTACGTTCAGGGCGAGCTCGCCAAATATATATCGCAATATATAGACAGATTGTATAACGACAGCTCGTCGTCTTGATTTGTCGTCAATATGTTATAAAATAAACGGAGAAATTTGAAATGGCTAAGGAACAAACTGTGAATGAACAAGAGCGTGAAAACGTCGCCAAGGTCAAGGCGTTTTCGGCGGCGGTCGCCAAGGTTAAGGAAGAACTTGCCAAGGACGTCGTAGGTCAGCAGGACATTATAGACAACGTGCTTATCGCGATAGTCGCGGGCGGCAACGTGCTTTTAGAGGGCGTGCCCGGCGTCGGAAAAACCCGTCTTGTACGTTCGCTCGGCAGGACGTTGAAGTTGCCCTTTTCGCGTATACAGTTCACGCCCGACCTGATGCCCTCCGACGTTACGGGCTCCAACGTCATCGAAAAGGACGAAAGCGGCAAGATGAATACGGTGTTCAACCGCGGACCCATATTCGCAAATCTCGTCCTCGCGGACGAGATCAACCGCGCGACGCCCAAGACGCAGTCGGCGATGCTCGAAGTTATGCAGGAGCATAAGATTACGGTCGCCAAGCAGACCTATAAATTAGACGAGCCTTTCTTCGTGCTCGCTACCGAGAACCCCATAGAGCAGGACGGCACTTACCCCCTGCCCGAGGCGCAGATGGACAGGTTTATGTTCAAGCTGATTGTCAAATTTCCGTCCGTGGCGGAGCTTAAAGATATCGTCAACATGACGCAGATAACCATGGACGAAACGGCGGCGGCGGTCATAGACGGCGCCACCGTTATTGAGATGAGGGAGCTCGCCAAGACCGTGCCCGTCATAGACGACGTTTTGAATTACGCCGCCAATCTGGTATCGGTTTCCCACCCGGAGCTTGAAAAGACCTCGGACACGGCTAAAAAATACATAAAATACGGGGCTTCGCCGCGCGCGGCGCAGGCGCTCGTTACGGCGGCTAAGGTAAGGGCGCTGATGTGCGGCAACTACAACGTTTCCTACGGCGATATAGACGAGCTCGCCGCGCCCGTTTTAAGGCACAGAATTAAGATCAACTATGCGGCGGTAAGCGAAAAGCTGACGGTAGACGACGTCATCGCGTTATTGGTCGCCGAAAACAAAAAGCTGTGCAAACGCGGATAAAATTTTAATTGACTACGGTATATATGGCAAAGACGGTTATAGACGAAGAGCTTCTGCAACAGATTGAGCAGTTGCAGATGCTTATAAAAAATAACGTCGCGGGTATGTTCGGCGGCAACCATAAGAGCAAGTCTTACGGCAGCTCTTGCGAGTTTGCCGATTACAGGGAATATACGCCCGGCGACGACATAACCAAAATCGACTGGAACGCATACGCCCGTTTCGAAAAGCTTTATTCCAAGCTGTTTCTCGACGAGCGGCAGATGCACACGCGCATCTACATAGACGCCAGCCGTTCCATGGGCTTCGGCAAGGGTAAAAAAGACGAGCAGGCGCTGCGTTTGGCGGCGGCTATCGCCTATCTTTCCGTATGCGAAATGGATAAGGTTTCAATCTACGCCGTCCGCGACAGGCAGCTCGAATGCGTCATAAACGGAATGCTCGGCAAGGAGGCGTTCGTAAGCTCGGTCGGCAGGCTCAACGAGGTAGAGTTTTCGGGCGACAGCTTTATAAGCGAAGCTATCGTGCCCTCTGCGGTCGGTTACGGCGACGGTATGTCGGTCATCATCTCCGATTTTCTCACCGACAACGACTTTTCCGCGGCGGTTGACCACCTCTCCTCGAAAAAGAGGCACGTTTTGTGCGCGCAGATTTTATCCAAAGAGGAGCTCAACCCCAAAGCGAGGGGTAAAATGCACTTCTTCGATTCGGAGGACGGCAACAGGTTTTACCGCAAGAATATCAACAGGGAAATAATCGGCGCGTATAAGCAGGCGGTCGCGTTTGCGACGGAGCGCGTACGCGAGCTGTGCCTTTCGCGCGGAGCCGATTATATGCTGGTCGGGGCGGAAGATTCCGTGGGCGATCTGTTTTTCAATAAATTGGTTGACGAGGGGGTGCTTAAATGAGCTTTTCATATCCTCTCGGCTTTCTCGCGCTGCTTGCCATACCCGTACTCATATTAATATATGTAATCAAAAGCAAGTACACCGAACAGGTTATCCCCAGCACTTATCTGTGGGAGCTGTCCGAAAGGTTTTTGAAGCGCAAAAATCCGTTAAAGGCAATAACGGGCATATTAAGCCTTATATTGCAGATACTTGCGGTTATACTTATCGCGCTCGCCGTCGCCCACCCCGTTTTCGTGGTCAAGGACGGCGCGAACGACTACTGCTTTATCCTCGATTCGTCCGCCAGCATGAACGTGCTCAGCGGCAATAAGACCCGTTTCGAAAACGGCGTGGATAGCATAAAAAGCATTATCAATTCCTCTGCGGACGGCAGCACATATACGCTTATATCCGCAGGCGACGCCACGGATATAGTTTTCCACGACCTGGACGACAAGCGTTCGGCGTTAAACCAGCTTTCGCAGCTTTCCGCCTCGTACGTCAATTCGGGTTTGGACGAGGCGTTGACCCTGTCGCAGCAGTACTTCGACAGGAACGCCTCGATGAAGTTCTACCTCGTTACCGACAAGGCGTTCGAAAATACGGCTAACGTAACCTATATAGACGCCGGCGGCGGCTCCGTAAATTACGGCTTGTCCGACGTAGGATACGTATTTGCGCTGTCGGGCGAAAGCACGGCGACGGTCGTTACGGGAACGGTGTGGTCGTATTCGGGCGAGGCTACGGTCACGGTGGAGGTATTCGTGGACGGGGCTGCCGCCGCGTCGGGCTCCGCCGAGGCGGAGGTCGGCGAAAACGAGGGGGTAGGCTTTACCGTTAGTTTAAACGTATCCTCGTTCTCGTCGCTGACGGTGCGCATAAAGAACGCCGACGATCTCGAATCGGACAACGGCGTAAAGCTGTACGGCACGGCGGACAGGGAGAGCTACTCCATTCTGCTCGTCAGCAAGACGCCCTATCTTATAAAAGCGGCGCTGGAAGCGGCGAATATGACCTGCGAGGTGTTGGAGCCCGATAAGTACACGCAGGAAAAATGCCGCGGTTACAGCCTTTACATCTTCGACAGCGACAACGACAAGCCGTTTGCCCCGACGGCGTTGCCCGCCGACGGCGCGGTATGGTTCATAAATCCGTCGGCGAGCGTGGAAAAGACGGGCTTTTCCATAAGGGGCGAGGACGAAACGGGCGGCGCCGTCAAGCTGAACACCTCGACTTCGAGCAAGGTCAGAAATTTGTTAAAGGGCACCTCGACGGACGACACCACGCTTATGGAATACGTCAAGTGCGGTTTAAGCCGTACCTTCTATAACCTTATGTACTGCAATAACGACCCCGTCGTGTTCGCCGGCTCCAACGAGTACGGCAACCGCGAAGTCGTGTTTGCGTTCGACTGGAACCTGTCCGATTTTCCGCTTACTTATAACGGACGGGCGATAGTAAACAATCTTATAAATTATACTTTCCCCTCGCTGGTTGACGAAACGACGGTTTACAGCGGAGACACGATATCTTTAAACGTGCTCCCCGGCTGTACGAGCCTTAAAATAATTTCGCCCTCGGGGGAGGAGAGTTTCCTCGACGTTTCGGAGACGGTAAGCGAGTACGAGCTTACCGAGGTGGGCGAATACACCGTCGCGGCGACGGTGGGCAGCGGCATAAAGACCGCCTGCGTCTATGCGCAGTTCCCCGAGGAGGAGAGGATTTTGCGGGTAACCGAAACTAATTTCGTCATAAACGGCGAGGCCGGTACGGCGAAACGCGACGGCAGGTTTGAAGATTTACTTTATCTGTTTATCTTGCTTGGCGTGATATTATTGGCAGACTGGGCGGTGTATTGTTATGAGCAGTATCAACTTCGATAACCCGTGGCTCCTTTTTATCGCGTTGCCGTTGGTCGTGCTTATCGCCGTCCCCTTCGGGCTTGCGGTAAGGAGGGATAACCTAAACGGGCACAACGCGGCTTCGGGCGTTATCCATATACTTATGGCTGTGCTGATAGCCTTTGCGGCTGCCGGCGCGTCCGTCGTGACCACCGTCACGCAGACCGACGTATACGTTCTGGCGGACGTGTCCTATTCGGCAAGCTTAAACCTCGACACGGTGGACGAATATATAGATAATTTAAGCGGAAACCTGCCCTCCAATTCGAGAATGGGCGTCGTCTGCTTCGCCAAGGGTCATAAATTGGTGACGCGCCTCGGCGAAAAGTTCACGACCGTGCGGAATACGGGGCTGGACGACAGCTCCACCGACATAGTCGACGCGCTTTCGTATACGGGCTCGCTCTTCCGCGACGACGTAATCAAGCGCATAGTGCTGATAACCGACGGCAAGTCCACCGACGGCTCCGACGACGACGCTCTCAGACGGCAGATAAATTCCCTTGCGGAAAGGAATATCCACGTTGACGCGATCTATCTGGACAACAATATGAAGGGCGACGTAACAGAAGTGCAGATGACCTCTGCGGACTATTCGTCCTCGGTAAGTCTGAACAGGGACGAGAAAGTGACGCTGACCGTGCAGGCAAACTGTGCGGACGGCGAAACGCTTTCCCCCATAATCACGCTGTACAAGGACGGCGAACAGTACAAAACCTCGACGCCCGCGCTTGAAAAGGGCGAAAACACAGTAAGCCTTGCGCTCGACACCTCTGCCGCCGGCGCGCACGAATACACCGCCGTCATAGAATGCGACGGCGACTTCAACTCCAAAAACAACCGGATATCGTTTACGCAGACCGTGTCGGGCAAGACGAGCATTCTGCTCATCTCCGGCAACTATTCCGACGACCTCTATCTCAAACAGCTGTATGCCGACGGGATAAGCGCGGGCAGTACGGAGATAACCTCCTATATAAGCAGGACGGATATCCCCGTCACGCTGGAAGAGCTGTGCCGATACGACGAAATCATAATTTCGGACTACGACGTGTCTGCAATAGACGCCTGCGCGACCTTCCTCGAAAATCTCGATACGGCGGTTTCGCTGTACGGGAAGAGCCTTATAACCTTCGGCGATACGCACATACAGGGGCGCAGCGACAGCGCGCTCGATTCGCTCAGCGGTATGCTGCCCGTAATCTACGGCAGGAGCAACCAGGCGCCCAAGCTGTACACGTTGCTTATAGATACTTCCAGAAGTATGGAAACGTTAAGCAAGCTCACCCGCGCCAAGGAGGCGGCAAAGCAGATAGTAAATATGCTCAACGCCGAAGATATGGTGGCAATCGTCGAATTCAACGGCGACGCCTACGTTCCGCAATCTCCCGTATATATATCCTCGGGAAGGGACGGCGTATTGTCCAAGATAGACGCGCTTACGGTCAGACAGGGTACGGTTATGGGCTCGGGCTTCGACTATGCGCGCAAAATTATGAGCGAGGGCGTATACAGCGAAAAGCGCCTTATACTCATCTCCGACGGACTTGACCAGGGCACCTCGGACGTATGCGCGACGGTCAGACAGATGCGCGCGCTTAATATCTACACGACCGTGCTCGACGTCGGCCGCGGAGCGGCTACGGACGCGACCGCGACCGAGGCGGCGAACCTGTTGAAGGATATTGCGTCCTTCGGCGGCGGCGCGCTCTTCGATATCGGCACGGACGCCGATTTGGAGAACGTTATTAAAAACGAGCTGCCCGAGGACGTTTCGGGGTATATCGGCTCGTACTCCTATATCTCTGTAAACAGGCGCAAGGACGAGGCGCTGAACGGCATCGGATATTCCGAAATGGAAGCCAGCTTCGTCAGTGGTTATATCAAAGCCACCGCAAAGCCCAACGCGAGCACCGTGCTCAACGTCAGCTACGCATATAGCCTTTCGGACGAAAGCGGCGACGCGTCGGAATGGATAGAATCTCCGCTCTACGCCTATTGGACGTACGGCAACGGCAGGGCGGCTTCGTTTGCGAGCACGCTCACGGGCGAATGGGTAGCACAGGTGGACGACTCGGTATTCAACACGCTGGTCACCAACATTATAGATACCGCGACGCCCGACGAAAAGGTAGATTATCCCTTCCTGTTCACGGTCGAAAAGGGCACGGGTACGGTGACGGCGACGATTACGCCCTCTAACCTGAGGAGCGACGCCCGCGCGACGTATTCCGTAACGATGCCGGACGGCGAAACCGTCGAAGGCGAAATGTCCTTCGGCAGTCTCAGCTACGGGTACAGCTTCGTGACCTCGTCCGAGGGCAGGTACGAAATAACTGTGACTTACGGCTACGGCGAATACAGCACGTCGGCGACCAAATATCTCAACGTAGACTATTCCTCCGAATACGACAGCTTTGCCCTGTACGACGCTTCCGCCCTCATAAGGGGCATAGGCGCCAACGGCAAGGTCAGCACGGACGGAAATCTGAAAATAGAAAACGACGATAAGGAAGTAGGGCGTTACAACCTCTCGCTCGTCATACCCTTGCTCGTCGCCTGCGTTGCGCTTTATGCGGTCGATATCGCGGTGCGCAAGCTTAAATGGGAGGATATCAAAAGCCTGTTCGGGAGGGGTAAGAAATGATTAAACGTAAAAATTTTCTGACGTCCCTTTCGTGCATAATATTGGCGGTTGCAACGGCGTTGTGCCTGTTGCTTTCGGGCTGCGCGGAATACACTCCGCCGCAGGGCTCGGGGGATGGCGACGACCCCTTAATTCCTTCGCTGCCCTCCACGCCGACCGACCCGACGGACGACTACGACGGCTTCTCCGTACAGCTTATAATCGAGTCGAGCGAAAACGTATGGCAGAATTTCACGAAGGAATATTACGAGGCGAGCGACGGCAACGGCGGCGCGCACGACGCGGGCTGGACGTATTGGGACAGCCTTAAAGTACAGTGGACGGACAGGGAGACCAACGCGCGTTATACCGCCGGTCTGGACGAGGACGGCAAAGCCGTGCGCGACGGGCTTGACGGCGACTATAAAGTGACGCTCACTTCGCTGCCCACGGGCTTTACTTACGAGCCGAACGAAAACTACGCCGACAACATAACCAAGCAGATACAGATAAAAATTTATAAAATTCTGGCGTACGGCAGACAGGGCTCTCTGAGAATCGACGGTTCGCTTACCGGTTATTACCTGCTGAATTCCACGGGCACGTACAGGCTTACCTTTACGAGTCCCGGGGACAGTATGCTGTGCGCGTTGCAAGTCACGAGGCAGGGAGTCTATTCGCTGACCACGCTCGCGGACGTTACGGCGGACCTCGTCAACCCCAAACTCAGCGTATACAGCGGCAATCTGACGGGCGGTTTCGCATATTGGTTTGCGGACAAGGACGACGGCGGCGCCTCCAACACCTATACCAAAAACATATATTGGCAGTACAATATATCCGCCTCGGAAGCGACGGGCAGCAACGCCTTTCTCTTCCGCCTGTATTCGGAGAGTCTGGACGGCAGCAGCGGCTATCCGATAACCCTCGATTTCATTATCCGCAGGGAGGGCGACTATTCCAACACCTCGTACGATACGGAAACCGTACCCGTAACGGAAGATTTCACCAAGACGCCCGCCGCGCCCGAAGGTACTTTCACCTGGTGCGCGAGGAGCGATAAGACCGAAGGGCTCGTGCTCGACCAAACCGCGGTGATTTTAAACACCGAAAAGGGGCGCTCCGGCAAGACGGTGGAAATGGGCGCGCAGGCTACGCTTGACGACGGATATTATTACTACTACGATTTAGACGAGGCGAGCGGCGTGTACACGCTGACCGACAGAGTGTACGCGGCGGTGAATATGGATAACGAAATTATGGAGTTTACCGACTTCAGAGTATCGTTCAAAAACCTCGAAGGCTATAACTATACGAACTTCGTTGCGGAGTACAGAAAGCACTGCGTGGACGGCTGTTATCCGCTGAACGACGAGCTCCGCCTGTTCCTGCAACGGTTCGCCGTAGCCGGACGTTACTTCAACGACGGCGCCGGAATGGCGGAAACGGCTTCGCTTTCATATATAGACAAGGACGGCAATCGGGCGTACGGCGGATATGTCTCCGACGAGGACAGTATGTGGATGTTCGCCTGCGGATACTTTAAACAGTGACTCCGGATTATAAAAACCATTTAAGACAGGACAACGATATGAAGCAGAAAAAACTTTTCAGAAGCTTAATAGCGCTCGTATGCGCGGCGTCGCTCGGCGCGGCGGCTTTGACGGGCTGCAGCTCCGAACCCGCGTGCGAGCACGTCTATACCTATACGGTGCATGAAGGGGACGAGCCGACGTGTACCGCCGCGGGCAAAAGGACGGGCGTATGCGGTCTTTGCGGCGACGTAATAGAAGAGGAAATTCCCGTAGACCCCGACGCGCACGATTATTCGGGCGACTGGCAGATAACCAAGCCGACGGAGACCGAGGAGGGCGCGGCGGTCAAGGTATGCTCCTACAATTCCGAGCACGAACTCACCGTTACCCTGCCGAAGGTTACGCTTTCGGGCAAGGGCTACGACAAGGCGCAATTTATCAAGACCCCGACCACGGTCGAGGGCGGCGAGATGCATTTGGAGCTGTATAACGATTACGGCACCATTTCGTTCGACGTAGAACTCGGCAAGCGCACTCTGTCCACCGTGGAGGACGCGGTTATCCTCGCGTCGTCGCTCGGCTCCAACGTCCGCACGTCGGACGGCTATTACAAGGAGGCGACCGACGCTATGCAGATAAGCTTTTCCGCGTACTTCGGCGACGACTATACCAACGTAAAGGATTCGGGCATGAACGTCGAATACTGGTATTCCTACGACGACGAGGGCAACGTGTTCGCCATGAGCAAGACGGGCAGCGCCGACCCCGTAGTCGTAAACGACGCGACGGCGGACAATATGCTGGGCTTCGGATATAATTCGGGCTCCAAAACCTCTTCGTTCTACGGCGCGGAGCAGGGGTTGAGGAAGCTTTACGATACGGCGCAGACGGCAATATCTTTGGGCAACTGCGTAAATTACACGGAAAGCATCGAAAGGGTAAACAACTTCGAAAAATCGGTCCGCGTAAGCTTTTCGTACAGTCTGTTCGAAAACCCCTATTTCTGCCGCTACGACGTGCAGTTCGAAACCTATAACGACGGCACGTTAAAGAAGTTGGAAGTCAGCACGGAAATAATACGTCCGTATATGTATATGACCGATTCGGAGGGCACGCCCGTATTCTATAAAGAGGGCGATTGCTATACCGACCAATACGGTATAACGCGTTATCAGAACGCAGGGGACGTAATATTCGGGTACGAATATCCCTACGATTCCGAAAAAGAAGTTTCTCTTTACGAATACGACGACGAGGGCAACTACGTCTTTGAACAGCAGGACGACGAAGGATACGTAATCTATATTACCGAGGACGAGAACGGAAACACCGTCTATAAAAGGGTTCTCGGCGGCACGGTCAACGCGGACGGCAGCCTTTCGGTACAGTATCAGACGCTGGACTACGTCCCCGAGCTGTACGACGTATACGTTACC
>CAZUYN010000006.1:22036-26831 GCA_964624495.1 uncultured Clostridia bacterium | reverse complement strand
CACGACGAGGTCGGGCACCGTTACGTCGTATTCAACCAAACCGAAAAGTCGGAGGACGACGTGGTTATCCCCAACCCTTACGACAGCAACAGCCTGTACGTTACGTCGTTCGAAATAATAAGCGGAACAGTCGACGGCGGCGGCACGATTAATTTTACCGACAATTCCGCGACCCTGCCGACCAACAAGTTAATCAATCTGACCATAGGCAATATTCTGCCGGCGACCGCGGGGCTTGACTCCGACCCGGTTGACGCTATTTACGTCGTAGACCCCACGGGCAACAGAATACGGCTTACAGCGGACTACAACAACGGCTCGGACTACAAAATCTTCGCCTCGTACAATACCTCTACCAAGCAGGTAATGATTAATTCGCAGTCTTCGGGCGAGGTAGAGTTCGTGTTCGTCACCAAAGCGGGCAAATGCGAACAGCACGTTGACATAAACTTTACGGAGAGCGCCCCGACGAGCCTCTCCGCCATGGCGTACGTCTATACCGTTTCAGACGGCGTAGCGTCCTATTACTGGCAGAGCGTAAGCGCCAACAGCCCCGTTACGATAGTTACGGGTCAGACCCTCAGAATAAAGGCGGCGGCTTCTGCCGAAGAGTCGGGCTACGTCAGCACGGATATATATCCCTCCGCCACGCCCGACGGCGTGACGTTTACGCAGGCGGAGAAGGGGAACTATGAGGAATGGCTTCTCGTCGCGTCCGAGACGGGGACGTACACCGTAAGATTGCCCTACTACGGCAGCGAGAAGGAAAGCGATAAGGAAAGCGATAAGGTAAGCGATAAGGTAAGCGATAAGGTGTACGCAACCTTTACGCTTACCGTAACCGAGCGCCCCGACCCCGCGGAATATATTACTGGACACACGTTTACGGGTAAGGTGTATATCTCGAACGGCACGGGGAAAAACCCTTCGCAGAAAACCTTGACCGCCGAATTTGCGGCGGACGGTACGCTGACCGTTTCGGTAGACGGCAGTATTGCCGTATATTCCTATTCGTTTGACGAAGAAAGCGGCGGGCTCGTGACCGAATACGTAAGCGGCGTGGATCCCACCGAAAAATCCTACGACTTCGTATTTTCGGTAAACGATGCGGGCGACCTCGTCCTCACGCATTCTACGGGTATGGGCAACAACACGGAAGATATCGTGCTGACCCGTACGGAGACCGAAGAATAGCCGAAAAAACGCCCGCCGAGGCGTAAAAAGCGGCAAGAATAAGTCGGTTCCGCAAGCCGTTCGGCTTGCGGAACCGTTTTTTAAACGGAGCGGGTTTTTGAATACGTTCGCGTTTATGCGCATAAAGATTGCATAAAATAGTAAATAGTACCGTATATTTCGGGGGATAATTGCGGTTAATATAAAATATTATAAAAAATTATTTATAATTGTGCAATTTTTTTTTGCAAAGTCGCGACGATTATGATAATATAGGTAAGGATTAAAAATAGGGTTATACTCGGTTGCTATGCGCCGAAAGTCTTTTACGGGCGTTTCCGAAGGCTGGCGGCAGGCTGTCTGTTCAAGGAGTAATGCTTATGAATAAAATCAGAAAAATCGTAATCGGGGCGGTGATTGCCGCAGGCATCGGATGCCTTGCCGGCGCCGTCGGCTGCGCCTCGGAGCCCGATTATTATAAGCTCACTTTCGAAGGAAAGGGGCTGGACTACGTCTATCAGGGCGCGCTCGCCCCGGAGGACGGAGATACGTTCGTCAGCGGCGACGAAGTAAAGGCGGGGGTAGAGGTTCGCTTCACGCTCGCGCTCGGCGCCGATACGGTGGGCACTCCCCAAATTCTGCTCAACGGCGTTGGCATCGAGCCCGACGACGACGGCGTTTACTCGTTTATAATCGACAGGGAAAGCACGGTCACGGTAAGCGGACTTCAACTGAAGGAAAAGACGACGTTCAGCGCCGACGACTACTACAAGTTCTACGACGCGAGCGGCAACCTTATAACCGGAGAGGTTTCCATAGTCAAGGGCGAGGAATTTAAATTCAAACTTTGGGTCAGCCCCTATATCAAGAATACCTATACGGTCACGAACGATACCGAGGAGTTGACGCCCGACGGGGACGGCTTCTATACCATTACGGGCGGCAAATCGACTGTAAACGTCAACAACGTAGAGCAGGAGGATTCCTATATAGAAAGGGGAGAGGGCGACGGCTCGGAGGAAAATCCCTTTCTTATAAGAAAGCCCATAGATTTGTTTATGACCGCGGCGTTGATAAACAGCGACTACTATTCGGAGTATTCGTTCAAGCATTATAAGCTCGTCGAGGACATCGACATGGACGGCGAAAAGCTGTTCGTCATAGGCGACTATTCCAACACGAGCGCCGTTTTCTGCGGCACTTTCGACGGTAACGGACATACTATAAGCAACTTCTATATAACCGACGAGGTCGTAGACCAATCGACCTTCGTGCAGGAATATCTTCCATACGTCGGCTTGTTCGGCTATGCCACGGCGACGGCAGACGCCCCCGCGGTAATAAAGAATTTGACCTTGAAGGATTACGAGGTCGCCGTTCACCCCGCCGATTCGTCGTCCGCGACGGGCGCGTACGCCGGCTCGGTTCTGGGCTACGGCATAGGCGTGCAGATAGATAACGTCGATTGCGTCAACGGCAAGGTAGTATCCTATAACGATAATAAAAATATGTCTTATCTGGGCGGCGTCGCCGGCGTTTTGCAGTCGGCGTACAGCAACACCGTGTCCGCGCTGATAACCTTCGACGCGTACGTCAACGGCTGTAAGGCGGACGTAGAGGTAACGGGCACGGGAGCTATCCGCGCCGCTGGCGGCGCGGTCGGCGTGCTTTCCACCGCCGACGCCAAGGCGATTGCCTACGTTTCCAACTGCGTAACCACGGGCGACGTGAACGGCGCGATGTACTGCGGCGGCGTGGTCGGCACCCTCGGCAGATATTCCTCTGTTTCCGACTGCTACACGACGGCTAATGTAGCGGCGGCAAACAGCATAAATACCGCAGGCGTAGACGCGACTTACAAGCGCGCCTGTGCAGGCGGTATAGTCGGCTATGCCGAAAACGACAGCGTCATTTCGGGTTGCTATGCCGCGAACACTTCTTTAAAATTCACCTCGGCGAGCGGTCTTGGCTCTAAGGGCAAGTTCGCGGGCTATACGGACGACGCGGCGACCGACGCGGCGGACTCCGAAAAGTCCGTGCAGATTAACTGCCTCGCAAGCGGGAACGGCAGCCTGTCCGAACTCGGCTGGAACGCGGACGAGTGGGATATGAGCGGCAGTCTGCCCGTATATAAGGGCGCGGCAGCGCGTACGGTAACTATCACGGTCAAAAAAGGCGACGGAACGACGGTGGGAACGTACGCCAAAAGTTTATCTTCCGCCGTGCCCGTCTATGTGTGGTACGACGGCGTTATGCCCGAATATATTTCGTCTGCGGAGGGCAGAAGCTGGGGCTATTACTTCGATAAGGAGCTTACCCAAAGGGTTCCCTACGGATATATCCCCGTCGCCGACTGCGATATGTACGTCGGCTTCGCCGACTATTCCGAGGTCGCGGGCAACTATTATATAGGTTCGAACGCTTACGGCAACGAGCCGTACTTTACCCTCGATTCCGAGGGCGGCGTATTCTTCCGCGACGGCGGTATGAATTTCGAAAGTACTTACGCCTATGACGGAAACAGAATAATCTTATATAATACCTGTCTCGGCTCGCTGGTATATGCGGCGGACGAGGTGACGGGCTTCTACGCGACCGTCATCGTAGAAAAGAGCGGCGACGGCTATAAGCTTACGGGCTCCGTATACGTAGCCTCCTCCGATTCGGACGGCAATGTCACCTACTCGCTCGAACCTATTGACCTTACCGCGCAGAAGCAGGCGAAGAACCTTGTATACGGCGAATACGTCAATACTAACGACGCAGTGCTTATTCTTAAAGAAAACGGCACGGGTACCCTCACTCAGGGTAACGAAGTGCAATCGTTTACGTTTACGGTAAGCGAAAGCGGCGTCGTCATCTCTACGAAAATACCCGTAACAATCGGCGACGACGGCAAGGTGACTGCCTTCTTAGGCAAGACGGCTTCCTTAAAGGATAGCTTCGCGGGAGTATGGAAGACAAGCGCCAACTCGCAGAACGCCTATGAATTCGACGGCTTCGGCACGGTCACATACGGCGACTTGACGGGGACGTACAAAGTGGATGAGGACGGTCAGGCTATACTTTGTCTGGACGGTAATAATGAAATCGAAGCCAAATTCGCGTCCGACGGCGTTTTATATATAAACGGTACGGCATACTATGCGTCCGACGGCTTTACGGGCGTATGGTACGGCACGGTCGGCGGAAGCGAAAGCATAGAGCTCTCTCTCGGCGGAATAGGCGCGAAGGGCTACGGCACGGCGGAAATAATCTATTACGGCGGCGTAGCCACGACCTTTGCCGCGCAGTATTCGGTAACGTCCGCAGGCGTAATGCGCGTCTATGTGGACGATATACTCTACGGCGAGATTAAAATTAATTCTGCGGACGGCTCTGCAAGCGGCGCGTTCCTCTCCTATAAAGATTACAGGACGCTCGGCTACCTCAATTATGCCGCGGCGACGTTCAGACTGTACGACCTTTTCAGGGGCGTATGGATAAGCGACGTAGAGGGCGTAAGCACGGTCAACTTTACCGGCAAGGGCGCGGAAGACGGCGGCGCGACCGCTTTGGTCACCGCGACCAACGGCAAGGTTACTTACGAGGTTTATGAGCTTGATTCGGCTACCTCTGGCAA
>CAZUYN010000006.1:10806-21936 GCA_964624495.1 uncultured Clostridia bacterium | reverse complement strand
CCAACGGCAAGGTTACTTACGAGGTTTATGAGCTTGATTCGGCTACCTCTGGCAAGCTGACCATAAACGGCACGGAATATACTCTTACGCTGGACGAAGCCACGGGTAAGATTTCGGTTCAAAAGTCGGCTCAAGAGATGGGCGGTTTAGCCCGTCGCGACGGCTGGTACGGCGTTATCCTCTACGACGGGGAGACCTCGTACACCTTCGACGGCAACGGATATCTTACGGGTAAGGCGACCGTCTCCGGCGGCGACGCGCTCGAATATACGGTGGGCGCGGACGGCGTGGTAACCCTCGGCGGTTACGCGCTTACGCCCGACGGCTCTTCATTCGCCTGGAACGGCACAAAGCTTTCGTTCAATACGGGCTTTGCAAAAACGTGGGTTATGCCCGTTACCAATAAAAAAATAATAATTTCCGAAATACGCGCCGACCTCACGGCGGAGGTAACGATAGACGGCGTTACGACCGAATATATTTACAGCCCCGCGGAAAACAGACTGACCTATACCGAAACGGATGCCAAGGGCGCGACCACGGTTACGAAATTAAGCCTTTTGGGCGGCGCCGAGCTGTCGGTGACGGTCAGCGGAACTCAAAGCGGCGATTACGTCTGCGTAAGCGAGGATAATTTAGACGATTGGGGCGGCGTATACAGCGCGGAGGACGGCACAAGCTGGTCGTTCGACGGGCTGGGGCTAAGCTATTACGGCGGCGGCTCCGCCACCTATACGGACAAGGACGGCAATACGGTTACCTACTCCTATAAACAGGATAAACTCGGCGCGGTCTATATCCGCACGGGTACCGGCACGGGCGCCGTGTTTGCGGAGGTTTCGGAGGGCGGCTATAAAGCGGAGGGCTCGGACACCGCGTATTCGCCCGTCGCCGCGGATTCTATGTATCTGACCGAAGTGCGCTACGGCGAAATCTATCTCGTATTCGACGGCACGGGCTCGTTCCGTAAGAATACGGGCACGGACTATGAAAAATGCGGCGACTATATCGTGCTGACGACGGGCTTAGCGATTGTGGATATGACAGACGGCGGCGGCAAGTCGTTGGGCGTTATCTCTACGGTCGGCGGCACGAAGGTTCTGACGCTCTATGGTTACGTCGAATGGACGCTTTCGGGCACTGATGAAAAGTACTTCTTCGATGAAAAGTACTTCTCCGACGGCTCCGACGATTCCGTCATTTCGGGCATTCTGTGGAACGTGGACGGGGATACCTATACCCGTAAATACAGCTATACCCGGTTATCAACCGAAAACCAATACGGGCTTGAAGACAGCGACGGCAAGACATACATTATGAAGCTCAATCCGGCCGAAAAAACTTTTGTACTGGAAGAATATAAAGACGATGAAGATTAAATCAAAGAATTTTTGCCGCAAAGCGGCTTGCATAGGTTTAACCGCCGTAATGTGTATAACTTTCGCGGCGGGTCAACTGACGGCGGCGGTTTCTTCGGACGGCAACGCAACGGCTGACGGCGGTTCAACGGGCGGATACAGCGTAAACTTTACGAACGCCAACGGCTCCGTCGATTTGTCGGCGATTAAAATCGCTAACTTCAACAGCAGCGTGCAGGAGATAAACGACTCGCAGTACGCTACGACGGCAAAGACGGTTATCGTAAGGCTTAGCGGCGACGCGTTGCTCGACGGCGGCAGCGAAAGCGTAATCGAAAAACAGCAGAGCAAGTTTTTGAAGGAGCTCGCCGCAAGCGGAATAAGCTATGAATACAAGGCGGCTTATTCCAACGTCCTCAACGCGGTGGCGGTAGAGGTTCCCCTCGGCTCGGTTTCCGCAATCAAGGCGATGAGCAACGTTTCCACCGTATCCGTGAGCTCGACCTACGCCCGTCCCGACGAAACCGAAAGCAGCGGCTCGGGTCAGCAGAACGCCTCCAAAATTTACGCCAACGGTATATACGATTCGAGCGAATATACCGCAAAGGGTATAGACGGCAGCGGCATGACCGTAGCCATACTCGATACGGGGCTGGACTACACCCACGACGCGTTTGCCGAAAGCAAGCTTGCGGACAAGGATAACGTCAGCTTTACGAAGAGCTATATCGAAGACGTGTTCGGCAACTGCGAGCTCAACGCCGAAAAGAGCTCCGGGGCAACCGCCGGGGACGTATACGTCAGCGCAAAGGTTCCCTTCGCGTACGACTATGCGGATAACGACGCGGACGTATATCCTTCCTATTCGCAGCACGGCACGCACGTCGCGGGTATAATCGCGGGCAACGACGAAAGCTATACCGATAAGGACGGCAACGTGGCGGTGGACGAAAACGGCGAGATACTTTCCTTTAAGGGCGTCGCCCCCGAAGCGCAACTCGTCATATGTAAGGTATTCACGGACGACCTCGACAGCGAGGACTTGGGCGGCGCGACCACGGAGGATATTCTCGCCGCGCTCGAGGACTGCGTTGCGCTTAACGTAGACATAATAAATATGTCGCTCGGCACTACCGCGGGCTTCTCCTCCGCGTCGTTGGGACTCAGCGATGCGGACGACGAGGGCTACCTTTTGCAGGACGTATTCGGCAGCATCAGGGCGAAAGGCATAACCCTTATGGTTGCGGCAAGCAACGACTTTTCCGCGGGCTACGGCAGCGAATTCGGCACCAACCTCGCCTCCAACCCCGATTCGGGCACGGTCGGCTCCCCGTCCACTTACGACGGCGCAATGTCGGTTGCAAGCATTAACGGTCAGTATTCCCCCTATATCCTCGCCAATCCCGTTGTAAACGGCGATACGGTGGAGGGCGACGCGATTTATTACGAAGAATCGAGAAACGAGGACTCCGACGCGTACAACTTCCTTGACGACATGTTGGGCGAGGTCGGCTCCGCGGACGCTGTGTCTTCCGCGACCTTCAAGTACGTCGTCGTGCCCGGTTACGGCGACACGACCAACTATACGCAGACGGTCAAAAACGCTTTAAAGAATAAAGAAGACGGGGAAAAGGTCATCGCCGTGGTCAAAAGAGGCGGCGACGGACTTACCTTTAAAAAGAAAATACAGATAGCCAAGGGCGCGGGCGCGGACGCGGTTATAGTCTATAACAACGTGTCCGGCATGATAAGAATGTCCCTGGAGGATTTGGAGGACAGAATACCTGCGGTTTCGGTATCTCTCGAAGCGGGCGAAAGTCTTATAAAGAACGCAACGGGTTCCGTGGGTTCCGTCACGCTAAACAGAAGCTTCGTGGCGGGTCCGTTTATGAACGACTATTCGAGCTGGGGCGTCACCCCCGATTTGAAGCTTAAACCCGACGTAACCTCGCACGGGGGCGAAATAACCTCCACCGTCGCGGGCGGCTACGCCGAAATGAGCGGCACCTCGATGGCGTGCCCCAACCTTGCCGGCTTCACCGCGCTGTTGAGGGGGCAACTGAAAAAGAACAATACGGCTTTGTGGCAATCGGGCAATTCCGATACCGAAAACGCGCTTAATTTAAGCTGCCTTACCAATAACATAATGATGAGTACGGCGTCGATCGTGTTCGACCAGAACAAACTGCCTTACTCGCCCAGAAAGCAGGGCTCCGGTCTTGCCACTCTGGACAACGCTTTGAATACGAGCGCGTATCTCTTTACTAAAAATACTACCGATACTTCCGACGCGAAATATATGTGCGACGACGGCAGACCCAAGGCGGAGCTCGGCGAGGACGAGGAGAAGAAGGGCGAATATACGATTTACTTCTACGTCAGCAACTTCGGCTCTTCGCAGGCGTTGAAGTTCAAGACGCAGACCTACTTCTTTACCGAAACGCTCAGCAAAGACGGACTGTCCGTCGCCGAAAAGGCGTATATGTTCGACAGCAAGGGACAGTGGAAGGTAAACGGCAAAGCGGTCGCGGAGGGCGGCGAATTCGAGGTTCCGGCAGGCGCGACCTATGAAATAGAGGTTAAGCTTACCCTCTCCGACGCGGAAAAGAAATATCTGGACGATACCTTTGTAAACGGTATGTTCGTCGAGGGCTTCCTTCAACTCGGTTCGCTTACCGAAGGTCAGTGCGATTTGTCCTTGCCCTTCCTTGCCTTCTACGGCGATTGGGAAGCGGCGCCCATGTTGGACTATGACTGCTTCGAAATAGCGGCGTTCGACAAGGACACCTCGCTCTCCTACGAGGAAAGACCCAAGGAAAGCGTATGGGCTACGCAGGCGTATTCTTACTATTGGAACGAAAAGTATTCCACGCCCCTCGGCAGCTTCCTGTATTTGCAGGACCCCTCTAAGGAGCACACCTCCGAATACGTCTACACCGAGGAAGAGCACATCGCGATTTCGGGGCTTAACGATTATTATGCAGACGACGAAGACAGCAGCTACTACACCGTGACGGGCATAAAGGCGCTGTACGCGGGTCTTTTGAGGAACGCGGAAATAGTCACCTATACGCTGACCTGCGAGGACACGGGCGAAATTATCCCCGACGAAAACGGAAACGACGTACGCGAATTTTATAGGGCGCGTAAGGCGTATTCGGGCGGCGGCAGCGCAGTTCCTTCGCAGGTGTTGCTGGAACTGCGCAACGACGAGATGATGCTTAACGGTAACGGCAAGTACAGGCTTGACTTCTATTTCTACTTCAAATATTCCGATTACGCGGAAGGCAACGGCACGGACGATACGTTCAGCATGAGCTTCTATATCGACTACGAAGCCCCCGTGCTCGTCGATTCGCGCATAAGATACCAGGATTCTAAGGACTCGAACGGCAAGACCACCCAGACGGTGTGGCTCGACCTCGACGTATACGATAACCACTATCCGCAGGCGGTCATACTGTGCTATTCCGATAGCAGCGACCCCGAAAACAGCGATATCGACGCGTTGAAGCTGGCGACCGAATATATCACGCCCATAATCAACCCCGAGAAGAATTCTACGACCACCGTTTCAATCGACGTAACCGATTTCTACGAAACGTACAAGGGCTACCTGTTCGTGGAAATAGACGACTATGCGATGAACCACAACGTCTATTATATAGATTCGCTCAACTATGCGGAAGGCGCGCTCATAACCCCGGGCTGGACGGTAAACGATTCTATAACCGTCGCCAAGAACTCCACGGCGACCGCGGTTATAAACAATATAGGCAGCGCAAACCTCTCTAACTTCACCTGGGTCAGCGCAAACCCCGCGATAGCTACGGTCAAGAACGGCGAAATATTCGGCGTTGCGGAGGGCACGACCGTAATAACCGTTTCGGACGGCGCGGCTACGGTTTACAGAATAAACGTCGAAGTAACCGAGTCGGATATCACCTTAAAGACGCCGACGGTAACCTTCGGGACTATGCTCAACGACGAGAATATCCCCGTCAAGGCGCAGGGTACCGTCGAGGTAAATTCGGGGCAGGAAATACCGCTGAGTTTGGTTATGGACCCCTGGTATTACCCGACGGACGACCTGACCTTCGAGTGGAAGACGAGCGACGAAACGATCGCCACGGTAGACCAAAACGGCAACGTTAAGGTCGTCTACGAGGACGACGATGTGCGGACGGTTACGATAACCGCGCAGTGCAAAGAGCGAAGCTCCTGCCGCGCCACGGTAACCCTTTCCGTTCAGGACCCGTTCACGGTTTCCAACGGTACGCTTACGAGCTATCACGGCTTGGGCGGCGAGCTTAAAGACGGCGTCCTTATAGGCGGCGAGTATTACGACAACGTAAGGGTGCTCACCATACCTACCGATAAAGCCATAACGACCATCGGCGAGGACGCGTTTAAGGACGTAGACACCGTAGAGGTCGTCATAATACCCAAGACGGTTACGACTATAAACCAGACCGCGTTTGAAAACTGCGTCAACTTAAAGAAAATCTGCTTTATTTCCGAAGATAAGCAGGACGTTGCGGACTCCTCTCTCAACCTTATCCACCGCTATGCGTTCAAGGGCTGTACGAGCCTTACCACGGTGGACTTGACCAACTGTAAGGTAATAACCTTGGACAGCTACGTATTTACGGGCTGCACGGCGTTAAAGGAAGTCATAAAAATGACGGCGATAGGCACGGCGTACGATTATGCGTTTGCCTACACGGGACTCGAAGAAGCCGACCTGTCGGGCTTGCACGTCGCGGGAAACGGCGTATTTACGGGCTGTACGAAGTTAGAGAGCATAACGACGGATGAATTCACCTCGTTCGGCGCGTATATGTTCAGCGGCTGTACCTCTTTGGGCAGCGACGGGATTGAACTCAATCTTGCGACTATACCCGAGGGCTCGTTCCGGAACTGCAACAGCCTGTCCGAGGTAACCCTTACGGCAAGCGGCACGAGCATAGGGGCGAACGCGTTCTATAATTGCAACAGCCTCAGTAAGGTTGAAGTAAGCGAAGGCGCTTCCGTATCCTCGGTCGGCGATTACGCGTTCTATGCGTGCTATAACCTGGACGCGGCGGCTCTTACGGACAAGCTCACCGACGCGGAGCTCGGTTATAACATATTCGCAATGGTGGGCGTCAATGAAAAGATTAGCGACGGCAAGCTGATTATGGCGGCTTCAACCATAGAAAGCGCCGACTATCTGAAAAAGAACGACATTACCGAAATAGGCGCCTACGCATTCTCGGGCTCGTCGTTAAAAAATAATATAAGCACGCTCGATTTATCGGGCATAACAAAAATAGGCGAGGGCGCGTTCTACGGACTTAGCGGTTTGAAGTCGGTAACCATTCCCAAAGGGATAACCGAAATTCCCGACTACGCCTTTGCGGAAACGGGCTTGACCTCGGTCACGATACCCTCGACCGTAACGAAGATAGGCGCTTACGCCTTTTACGGTTGCGAGTCGCTGACGAATATCAGTTTCGCCGACGGCTGTTTGGTTGCCGAAATCGGCGCGGGCGCGTTCTACGGCTCGGGCATATCGGGCAGTCTGACTCTGCCTTCAACGCTTGTAACCCTGGGCGATTATGCGTTTGCCGAATGCGCAAATCTGACCTCGGTCACCATTCCTTCGGCTGAATATATCGGCGAGGGCGCGTTTATGAACTGTACGAAGCTGGCGGCGGCAACCTACGGCGACGGCGCTTACGTTACGGGCAGCTATACGTTCTACGCCTACGACGAAGCAAGCGGAACGCAAGTGGAAAGCAGCCTTACTTCGGTAACTTTCGGTACAAATATAACCGAAATCGGCACGGGCGCGTTCGCATACTGCGCTAAGCTCGAAGAAATCGATTTGTTAAACGCGACCGCGGTCGGCGACGGAGCGTTCGCCGCATGTACGTCGCTTGAAAGCGTGACGGGCTTGGATAAGGTTACCGAATTCGGCATGTATGCGTTCGCCGAATGCGCTATAACCGAGGCGAATCTCGCCGCGGCAAAGGTAATTTCCTACCAGGCGTTCATCAACTGCGGCAATCTTGAAACGCTTACGCTCGGTTCCTCGGTAGAGGGCGTCGGCGACGAAGCCTTTGCGGGAACGGCGCTTACGGGCGTTACTATTCCCGCGTCGTGCACATACGTCGGCACTTCGGCGTTCAGCGGCAAGGTTTCCTACGGTAACGTGGATATAGCCACCCTCAAAGCCTACACGGTGGAGGACGACAACGCGCTCTATTTCGCAGACGACGGCGTTCTGTACCAATATATCGGCGGAAAGAACAGCGGTAAGTATGCGCTCGTCGCATATCCCGAAGCGAAGAAGGCGGCGTTGGTTGACGACGTCCGCACCTATGAAGTCAAGGAAGGCACTATAACGATAGGCAAGTTTGCGTTCGGTTCCGTTCCGTCGTCCAGCGTAGCCAAGATTATATTCCCTTACACGCTTACGACCATAGGCAACGGCGCGTTCTATGCGAGCGGAATAACGACCTACACGTTCGAAAGCATTGACGCCCCCGTGCTTTTGGAGGATTATATAGGCAGGACGATCACGAACGATTATTCGGTCAATTCGTTCTTCTATCTCAACTTCCTCGGCTGTATAGCGGGGCTTGCTCCCCACTATCCCGGCGATACTTCGATGAGCGAGCGCACGCTGACGATAGAGTACCCCTCTAACGGCGTGGGCTACGATAACTTCATATATTCCAACTACTTCGGCACTAAGACCGTTCTTGCCGAAATGCCGGAGAACAACACCCGTACGCTTATTTCGATGCTTTCGGCTATGCCCGAGGCGAGCGAGGTCGGAACCTGGACGACCGCCAACAAGACCCAGGCGGACGTAGAGGCGTTTGCCGCGCAGGTCAAGCAGGCGCACGTCTACAAGAACGCCCTTGCAACCGCCGCGCAGAGCGCTTTCGTCGGAGATACGCTTTTAAATAAACTGAGCGACGTCGAGGCGGCGTTAAAGTCCGTCAAGCTGGCGTTCGGAATAAAGGTCGTCATTACCGGGACGGCAATCTATTCGGGGCTTAAAACCGAATACGCCGTCGGCGATCCGTTCAGCCTCGACGGCTTGATGATAAAGGTCACCTACGACGATTATTCCGAGGAGATTGTAAGCGCGGATGGCAACTTCGAGCTTGCGTCCAATTACGACAGACCTCTCAGCGCCACCGATAATAAGGTAACGCTTACGGGAATCGGCGCCTACGCAGGCGCAACGGTCAACGCACGCGGTCTGAGGGTTACCGAAGCTTCCGGCGGAACGACTTCCGACGACGGCTTCCCCGTATGGGCGATCGTCGTAATCGCCGTAGCGGCGGCGGCGGTAATCGCGGCGGCGGTCGCGACGGTTATAATTTTAAGAAAGAAGAAGTCAAACGCGGCGGTCGGAGCCTCCGCGGAAAATTCAAACGGTGACGGGGACAAACCCGACGAAGGATAAAAAAATGACTAAAAGGATAAAGCTGTTATCGATTATCATTCTCGGCGTCATAGCCGCGGCGTGTTTCGCGGCGGGTTGCAGCGTAGGCACTCCCGACAGGGAGCAGATACTTGCCGATTATAACGGCGGACACGTCACCTATTACGCCAACGGCGGCTATTTCAACGGCAACACGTCGCTCAGCGTAAGGGAGCTGTACTTCAAAGAGGATAACGTGCCATTCTTCGACATTTCGGAGGACACCGACGGCGTATACGTTATGCGCGGCAGCTATGATTTTATCGGGTGGTATTTGCCCGAATACGACGGGAACGGTATAGTTTATACCCTCGCTTCGACGGGCGAAAGGGTGTATCCGCTTACCGACGCGGACGGCAACGTATTGACCGATAGCACCGAAGCAAGACCGCTTTTCCACCGTGACGGCGTGGACGAACAAATCCTTGAAAAGGACGTGCTCGTTACCCCCTCCGACACGGCGGTGGATTCGGCAACGCCGATTGATGCGGACGATAATTTGATAGTCTGCGCACAGTGGAAGCCGTCGCTGCGCTTCGTGTTCAAGCTCGTTGTGGACGAACCGAGAACGGAAGGCTACGAGTACAACGGCGAAACCTACTATGACGGCGATATAATCAGCACGCTGTCCTTCGGCAAAAATCAGACCAACGCCCCCGGCGATTCGTTAAGCGTAGTGTTCAACGAAATGACCTTTGTCGCAAATTATGCCGACGCGGAGTGCACCGAATTCGTCGGCACGTACGACCGCGACGACTATGAAGGGCAGGCGGAGATAGTCGTTTACGCCAAATATATCGAGGGGAGCTGGAAAGTTGTCCGCAACATATCCTCGGCAACGAGTATGTTCAACGGACTGAGCGCTTCAAAAAACCAATACTATATCATAGACGATATAGACGTAAGTTCGGCGACGATTAACGCAAGCTGGGGCACGCGCGCGGTTATAGAGGGCAACGGGCATACCATATCGGGTATAAAGATCAATCTGTCCGGAAACAACGCCGTACTCAACGGAGAAACCGTTTCCCCCGTGTTCGGAACGATATATTCAACCGCGAAAATAAAAAATCTTACCTTGAAGGATATAACCCTAACGGTCACGGGTAAGGGAGAGCTGAGCTTCTACGCGATATGCTCCGCGGCGGAAAGCGGCGCGGAAATAGAAAATCTGACCGTAGACGGAGTGACGGCGGCGGTAACCAATCCGTCGGGCGCAATAACCAACGACGCGCAGAACAACTGGCTGTTCGGCGGAAAGGGCACGGACGAGGCGTTCTGTTCGGCATACGGCGTAACCTTAAAGGGCGAAAATACGCTTACCATAACAAACTAACAAGCAACTCAGGAGGTAAATTGTGAAAAAAATATTTAAAGGATTAATTTGCATAGGCTTGTGTTCGAGCTTTGCCCTCGTGGGGGTATTCGGCTGCAGTAAAGACAGCGTGGAATCGGAACACCGTAATTCGGAGACGCAAGCGCTGAAGCTTGCGATAGGCGCGGTCGACGGCAACTTCAACCCGTTGTTCTACACGTCGGCGAACGACGGCACTATCGCAAATCTTACGCAGGTAGCCCTTATGACCGCCGATGCAGACGGAAATCTTGCCTACGGCGAAGATTATCCCACCGTTGCGCTCGATTATAGGGAAACGTATTATTCCGACGCCGCCGGCACCAACCAGATAGGCACGGGCGACGGTAAAACGGAAACGGTGGAGGGAAACAGCTCTACCTCGGGCAGCACCGCCTACGAATTCGTCATCAAAAACGGCATAAAATTCAGCGACGGCGTAGATTTGACGGTTATGGACGTGCTCTTCAACCTGTACGTCTATCTCGACCCCCTGTATTCGGGCTCGGCGACCATTTATTCGACCAAGATACAGGGCTTGCAGGCATATTTGCAGCAGGACCCCAACGCGGACGACAGCTCTAACGAGGATTTGACCCCGTACTATTCGGAGGCAGAACAGCGCATAAGCAACCTTATCAAATGGTCGAACGGCGAACTCAATTCGCTCACGGATCAGATGACAAAGGATTTGGCGACGGTTAAGGAATTATATAAAAAGGAACTCACCACCGACTGGAACAACCTTTCCACCGGCTGGGAGGAGACCTATAAGGACTACCGCTTTACAAGCGCCTGGCAGGCGTTCTACTTCGCCGAAGGTCTCGTAAGCAAGCAGAAGTACTACAACTCTACCAATAACCTCGTTGACAGATTTTATGACGAGAACGGCAACGGCGAAAAGGACGACGGCGAAAAGTACCTCACCGACTTCG
>CAZUYN010000006.1:0-10706 GCA_964624495.1 uncultured Clostridia bacterium | reverse complement strand
GACGAGAACGGCAACGGCGAAAAGGACGACGGCGAAAAGTACCTCACCGACTTCGACCCCGAATTCCCCAGAACGGCTTCTCTTACGACCGACCCCGACGCGGTAGACTATGCGGTAAGCGATATCGGCCAACAGCTCACGGAGGAGATCGGGAACGCCGTAACCGACGCGAAAGTTCAAGAATACTTAAACGCACACGATGGCTATAACGAAGAGGACGCAAGGCTCGTCCTCGAAGGCGAATACGCCGTCAACTACGTCTATGAAAGCCGTACCGGGAAGGAGGGTATTTCCTACGTCCTTCAATATTGCGCAACCGCAAGCAACGCGTTCGACGAATTCGTAAAGGAAGCAAGGTCGAGCGACGTTCCCGACACGTTGAGCGTTGCAAGGATAAGCGGCATTACCGTAAGCAGGTCGCGCGAATTCCACGGCGAAGACCTCGGCGAAGACCACGACATATTAAAGATTATGATATCGGGCGTAGACCCCAAAGCCAAGTGGAACTTCTCGTTCGTGGTAGCGCCTATGCACTATTATTCCGACAAAACGCATTACGACGCGGCTATGGCGGATTATAACCTCGGAAAGATTTATAACGGCACGGCGACTCACTTCGGCGTTCAGTACAAGAGCAGCGACTTTATGAACAACGTCCTCGCCGACTCCTCAAAGACCAATCTCCCCGTGGGCGCGGGCGCGTACAAGTGCGCCAGCTATAAGATGGACGGCAGCACGGTGACGGGCGGCACCTTTAACTATAATAAGATTTATACTTACGAAAGGAACGAATACTTCACCACGCTCGGCAGCGGAATAGAAAACGCCAAAATCAAGTACGTGAGCTATAAGGAGATGTCCGACGACCAGATAGTCAACGCCTTAAAGACGCGCGAAATAGACTACGGCACCCCTACCGCCAAGTCGGCGAACCTTAACGAGATAAATAGTACGAGCTATCTGAAAAGCACCACCTATATGACGGGCGGCTACGGCTACGTCGGCATCAACCCCAAGAGCGAAAAGCTCCGCAGCGTCTATATAAGGCAGGCGATAATGTACGCGTTCGACACGAGCGCGATAGTCGAATACTACGGCCAAGACCTCGTCAACCTTATCAACAGACCTATGTCTATGACAAGCTGGGCTTCCCCGGAAAATCCCGACAACATTGCCGCGGGGAAGACGGGACCTTCGAGGTATTACGAAATGACCTCCGAAGTGCTTGACGGTAAGAGCGAGCAAGAATTTATAAGAGAGCTCGTCGGCAAATCGGGCACCTATGCCTATAACGAAGAGAAGGGGCAGATAACCGACCGCTCGGGCAACCAGTTGGAGCTGACCTTCACGATCGCGGGCGAAACCACGGACCACCCTTCGTACAAGATGTTCATAGATGCAAAAGCCTTCCTCGAACAGTGCGGATTTAAAATCAACGTAGAGACCAGTCCCCTGGCTTTGCAGAAGCTCACGACGGGCGACCTCGAAGTATGGGCGGCGGCTTGGTCGTCCTCAATCGACCCCGACCCCTACCAGATTTACAGCCTGTATTCCAACGCTTCCTCGACGAAGAACTGGTATAAATCGGGCATCCTCAGCGACGGCGGTTCCGACTCCAATAACCTTAAATACGAGTACGAGCTTGCAACGGTTCTGACGGAGAAAATCGAAGAGGGCAGGGAGACGCTCAACCAAAACGACCGTAAAAGGATATACGGCATAAGCTCGACGACCAAAAAGCTCTCCGACTGCGAGTTGTACAGCGACGATTTCGACGATACGCTGGATAAGCTTTGCACGCTCGACATAATTATGGAAATGGCTGTGGAATTCCCCACTTACCAGCGTAACGACCTGTGCGTATACAACGCCGCCGTTCTCGACGCAAGCACGATGCGCCTCGGAAACGCGGCTTCCTACAATATGGGTCCCATAGACGAGCTCTGGAAGGTCGCGTACCGCACCTGACGGACTGATTTATAACGCAAAACGCCGTCCTCCGCGCCGCCGTAAACGGCGGCGCGGAAACGGACGGAATATTTTACCGGCTCGGAAAGATTTTTCTTTTACAACGCGCGAAAACTCTTTACGGAGTATACAATGGGAAAGTACTTAAAATATATAATCAAAAGATTGCTGTTTGCAATCTTAATACTGTTCGGCGTATCGGTTATCCTGTACGTTCTTATAAGGATTTCGCCGAACGACGCCTTTGCCGACCTTATCAAAACGTCGCACTCCAATTCGTCCGACGAAGATTTGGAGCAGCTTCTTTACGATAACCTTAACCCTTACGGACTGTACGATAAATCGTTCGGCGGCATTATAAAGGGCTATTTCATATGGCTCGGCAAATTCTTATCGGGCGATATGGGCATATCCTACGCCTACGGCAAACGGCCCGTCAGCGAAGTTATCGGGCAATATATGTGGACGTCGTTCGGCATATCTTTCGTTTCGCTGTTAATCGAAATGGCGATAGCCATACCTCTCGGCATAAAGTGCGCGGTCAACCAGTACGGCAAGCTCGACTACGTCGCAACGGTTTTATGTATGGTCGGCATAGCGTTCCCGTCGTTCTTCCTCGGCAACATTCTCATTAAATGGTTCGCCGTGGACTTGGGCTGGTTCGAAACCTCCGGCTTAAACTCGGTCGGCGGCGGCGGATTTATAGATACGGTATGGCATTTGGTGCTTCCCATGACGGTGCTCGTGCTTTTAAACGTCGGCGGACTGATGCGCTATACGCGTACGAATACGCTCGAAGTGCTCAACGCCGACTATATAAGGACGGCGCGCGCAAAGGGCTTACCCGAAAGCAAGGTGGTCTATAAGCACGTTTTCCGCAACACGATGATACCTTTGGTAACCCAGCTTACCTTTACGTTGCCGTCGCTTTTCGGCGGAGCGATGATAACCGAACAGGTGTTCAACCTGCCCGGCATAGGCAACATAGCCTATCAGGGTCTGTTTAAGGGCGATATCTTCCTGTCGATGGGTTACAATATGTTCCTCGCCGTACTGACCGTTATCGGCGTATTGCTCGCAGATATAATGTACGCAATAGTAGACCCGAGGGTCAAGCTTACCGCATAAGCAGGAGTATACAGATGGAAGATAAAGAAAAGTTAGAAGACATATCCGCGGCGCAACCCCCCGTTGACCTTAACGAAGGTCAGCCGTCCGCGGCAGAGGCGGAAGCGGGCGACGCGCTCCACGGAGAAAACCTGCACGACAAGGCTAAGGTTCTCTCCCCGGGAATGACGGTGGCTAAGCGGTTTTTCCGCTCTAAGCTGTCGGTAATAGGACTCGTAACCATAGTGTTATTGTTCCTGTTCGCCTTTCTCGGACCGGTATTTTCGCCCTGGGCGGCGAACAACGGTACCGTGCTCGACACGAACGCGGATTTAATAAAGGAAATTCTGTCCACAAATTCGGTCACGTATACCGTAGACGGCGTTTCGTACGAGGCGCTGGCGGTTTCCGTGCGCTTGCCCGAGGCGGTCAAGCTCGGCGATATTTCGGCGTCGCACTGGCTGGGCACGGACGATTTCGGCTACGACGTCTTAACGCGCCTTATGTACGGCGGCAGGATATCGCTTACGATAGGCTTCGTCGTCGTCATACTCGAAACGGTCATCGGCGTCATTATGGGCAGCCTCGCCGGTTACTTCGGCAAATGGGTGGATAACCTTATAATGCGCATAGTCGACGTGCTTAGCTGTATTCCGTCCCTCCCCATAATGCTTATACTCTATTCGGTGTTCTATAACATCAAGGACGTGAGCAAGCTCTACTATATGATGATGGTGCTCTGTCTGATAGGCTGGGTCGGCACGGCGCGGCTTGTCAGGGGTCAGATACTTTCGTTAAGGGAGCAGGAATTTATGCTCGCCGCAAAGGCTTCGGGTCTTTCGACCGCGTCTAAGATGTTCAAGCACCTGTTGCCAAACGTAATACCCCAGCTTATAGTTTCTATGACGTTGGGGCTGGGCAGCGTAATACTTATGGAGGCGACGTTGGGCTTCCTCGGCATAGGCGCCCCCGCGGACACGCCTACCTGGGGCAATATGATTAACCTTGCAAATAACGCCACGTACCGACAATACTATCCCAACCTGTGGGTGGGCGCGGGCGTGTGCATAACGCTTGCAATTCTCGCGTTTAACTTCGTGGGCGACGGTCTGAGGGACGCGTTCGACCCCAAGATGAAACGGTAGCGTTTTGGTTTGCTTTTTACGCTCCGCCGCAAAACGGCGTGGCGTACGGGTTGCAAGAATGTATTAAGGAAAAACAGCAATGGATAAAAAACACTATATATCCCGCTCCGAATCGCGCAAGATTGCCAAGGAAAACTCCAAGGCTATACGTCATTTCGAAAAGCAGAAAAAGAGAAAAGCCAAGCCCGGCGAATACACCTGCGAATTGAAGGACGAAAACGACGTCGTGGAGTTCGACGACCTTCACACCTATTTCTTTTCGGACGCGGGCACCGTCAAGGCGGTCAACGGCGTCACGTTTTCCATTCCCAAGGGCTCGACGGTAGGCGTCGTAGGGGAATCGGGCTGCGGCAAAAGCGTGACCTCGCTTTCGCTTATGCAGCTCGTGCAGGCGCCGAGCGGTCAGATAGTCAGCGGTTCCATAAGATTTAAGGCAAGTCTTTTCAAGCGCGACGGGCGCGGCAGAAAGATACCCGTATACGAAACCGACGAAGAGGGCAACGTAAAGCTCAACGAAAAGGGCAAAAAGATCATAAAGAAAAACGAGCTCGGCGGAAACGTCTATGAAATGGAGGAGAGGGTCGTCGATATCGCAAAGATGCCGACGGAGGCGATGCGCTCTATCCGCGGCAGGGAAATCGCTATGATTTTCCAGGAACCGATGACCAGCCTTAACCCCGTATTCACGATAGGCAACCAGCTCGACGAGGTAAGCTATCTGCACATACAGGGCATTTCCAAACAGCAGGTAAAGGAGCACAGCATCGAAATGCTCAAACTCGTCGGCATAGCCGACCCCGAGGGCGTTTATAAAAAATACCCCCACGAGCTGTCCGGCGGTATGCGCCAGAGGGTTATGATAGCAATCGCGCTTGCCTGCAACCCCAAGCTTATAATCGCGGACGAGCCCACGACCGCGCTGGACGTCACCATACAGGCGCAGATACTCGACCTTCTGCGCGAAATCAAGGGCAAGATAAACGGCTCTATTATGCTTATTACCCACGATTTGGGCGTGGTGGCGGAGATGGCGGACTACGTCGTAGTAATGTACGCCGGCAAGGTTATCGAAATGGGCACCGCGGAGGATATATTCGACAGACCCCTGCACCCCTACACGATAGGCTTGCAGAAGAGCAAGCCGACGGTTGACGGCGATGTGGATAAGCTTTACAATATCCCCGGCTTTGTCCCCAACCCCATAGATATGCCCGACTATTGCTATTTCCGCGACCGTTGCGAAAGCTGCAAGGCGGAATGCGCCGGCGAATACCCCGGATACGTACAGGTATCGCCTACGCACAAGGTGGCGTGCTATCTGTACAAGGATGCGAAGGAGAATTAATATGGAAGAAAATCAGACGAAACCCGAAGTTCTCCTCGAAGTCAGGAACTTAAAGAAATATTTCACCGCGGAAACCAACTTCTTCGGCAAACCCGTAAAGTTTTTAAAGGCGGTGGACGGAGTGTCGTTCACGCTGGAAAAGGGCAAGACGCTCGGCATAGTCGGCGAATCGGGCTGCGGCAAATCGACTATGGGCAGGTCGCTTCTGCGCCTTTACGACGGCGTGCAGGGCGAAGCCTACTTCAAGGGGCGTGATATATTAAAGCTCTCCAATAAGGAATTCGACAAGCTCCGCCCCAATCTTCAAATGATTTTTCAGGACCCTTACGCAAGCCTTTCGCCCAGAATTACCGTCGGCGAAATAATAGGCGAATCCGCCCGTCAGCATAAGCTCGTCGGCAAGGAAGGGTACCATAAATATGTGCTCGACGTTATGGAAATGTGCGGACTTCAACCCCACTATTTCGAAAGATATCCCCACGAATTTTCGGGCGGTCAGCGCCAGCGTATCTGCATAGCGCGCGCTCTCGCGCTCAAACCCGAGGTGGTGGTCTGCGACGAGCCCGTATCCGCGCTGGACGTATCCATTCAGGCGCAGGTTATAAATATGCTCATCGATTTGAGGGAGCGCCTCGGACTGACGTATATCTTCATTTCCCACGACCTTTCCGTCGTCAAGCACATATCGGACGACGTCGGGGTTATGTATCTGGGCAACATAGTGGAGTACGGAAGCAAAAAGGACATCTTCGGGCACACCTTACATCCCTATACCAAGGCGCTGTTCTCCGCCGTGCCCGTGCCCAACGTGCACGTCAAGATGAACAGAATTATGCTCAAAGGCGATATCCCTTCGCCCGTAAATCCGCCGTCGGGCTGTAAATTCCATACCCGTTGCGAAAACTGTATGGAGATATGCTCTAAGGTGGCGCCCGAATATAAGGAGATAGAGTCGGGGCATTTCTGCGCGTGCCACCTGTATAACAGCGCCGAGGATACCGCCCGTCTTGAAGCCAAGGCGGATATACTCGCGTTCGAAGCGCGCAATGCGGAAAATAAAAAATTCAAGATAAGCTTCGGGAAAAAGAATAATGCGGACAAGGCGGTCAAAGCCGTTGAGCCGCAACCCGAAGAGCCGACCGTGACGGATGCGGCGGCGGAAGAGGATAATGGCTAAAAAGCAGAAAAAACCCGACGAGCTGGACACCGAAACGACGTTCGTGGATATGAACGTAGAGGGGTTCAGTTGGTACGATCCGCACCGTAAAAAAGACGCGGACAAAGGCAAGAAGCGCAAGGTGACGCGTAAGGAGTACAGACAATTGGTAAGGGCGGCGTTCGCCGCATATCTGCCCGTGTTTCTTATTGTCATCGCCGTGTTCGGCATTGTCGCGTGTATCGCGTACCTGTGGATAAGCTGAAAATTTTATAAACGGTAATTATTAAGGGCGGCGGCGCACAGTACTGTGCGCCGCCGCCCTCGTATTCTTCCGCATTCTTCCGCTTTGCGCGGAGCGTTTAAAAATTTATGTCCGCCGCAAAAGCTGTATTGCAATCAGGCGTTTTCTTTAAGCATAAGCTTGATTATCTCCTCGTCGGTACCCTTCATTCCTATACGCGCCAGGTCGGAGACGTTTTCTATCGTGTTTTCCACCCCGTTAAGTAAAATTCCGTCGCCGCCGTAGAATTGGCTGCCGCGTTTATACATTTCGTATCCCAACAGCCCCGCGTCCACCGCCGAAGCGATTTTTGCGGCGCAGCTCGATTTCGCGCCGTCGCAAATCAGCCCCGAGGTTATCGCAAGCGCGTTGACCACGGTATGCGCGATTTCTTCGAAGCCGCCGCCGTCGAGGTACGCCACGCCCGCTCCCGCGCCAGCCCCCGCGGAAACCGCTCCGCAGTATGCGGACAGCCTGCCTATGCCCGTTTTAAGGTGTACCGTAATAAGGTCGGAAAGCGCGACGGCGCGTAAAAGCTTTTCGCGCGGAGCGCCCGAATGCTCGGCATAGACCTTGACGGGGAGGGAGGCGGTCATTCCCTGGTTGCCGCTGCCCGACACTATGACGACGGGCAGGGAACAGCCGTTCATTCTCGCGTCGCTGCCCGCCGCGGCGGTCGCGCGCGCCACGTTATGCACGTCGTCTTTCCCGAAGCTCGCCAAAAGCACCTTGCCTATTCTCGCCCCGTAATCGTTGGTAAGCCCCTCTTGCGCAATCGCCCCGTTGTATTCGAGCTGGCGGCTTATTATCTCGTCTATATCGCCTATATCGCAGGCGTCTGCAAACTCTATTATGCCCTTAACGGTCAGAACGCTTCTGTCGGTAAGCACTTCGTCGGGCTCGCCCGCGGCGTCCTTGCATATTATTTTTTCGCCGTTTCTGCTCAGTTCCACTACGTTGGTGTGGTGACCTGCTATTCGCGCATACGCGCTGTCGTCTCCGTGCGACACCTTAACGCCTATGTCGAATACGCAGCCGCTGTCGCTGGGGTTAATTTTAAAGTGCGCCGACTGCGAAAAGCTCTTGATTTTTTCGTGGTCGGACGGGGTTATGCCGCCCAGAACCTCCAACTTTTTGCCTGCGTCGCCTGCGGCTATGCCCGCCGCGGCGGCGGAAGCCACGCCTTTAAGTCCGCCCGTAGAGGGCACGACGACGCTCTTGACGTTTTTAAGTATGTTCCCCGAGACGGTAATCTCCACCGTATCGGGCAAACAGCCCAGCGCCTCGCGCGCGAGCGCGGAGGCGTACGCCACCGCGATTGGTTCGGTACAGCCCATCGCAGGCAAAAGCTCTTCCTTCAGAATGTTCAGATAATCGTCGTAAAGTTTCCTGTCCATAGTAAAATTTCCCGACGGCAGAGCCGAGACTGCCGTATTTACTGTAAAATTATAAAATTTTTAGCGTATATTGTCAAGTTATTATTTCTTGACATTGCAAACTGCGGTAGCTATAATAAAATTATGTTTAAGGAAAAGACGGGCAGATCCGTAAGACTTTATTACGGCATATTTTTAGGCGTTTTCACCGTCGCGGTGGGGGCTTTGTTCGTGTGGCAGTTGTTTGCAATTTTCAATTCAAGCTCCGCCCCCGTACTCAACCGCAAACCTTTTTCGCGCGAGGCGGTGATAGAAGCGCTCTCTAAAATAGATTTATTCTTCTGGCTGTGGGTGGGCTTCGTGGTCGTCGGCTTCGTCCTTTGGGAGGTGTTCCCCGTAAAGGAACGCCCCCGTAAAATCTGCCCCGATTTGCAGTATGCGCGCCTTAAAGAAAGGCTTCCGCAAAACGTCGCGGCGGGCTTGGAGTGCGAATATAACCGCATAAGGCAGACCGAACGCCTTGCGCTCGGCGTAAAAATCGGCGGCTACGTGCTGTCGGGCGTCTGCGCTTTGGCGACGGTAATCTATCTGTGCATACCCTCCAACTTCCCCAACGAAAACGTCACGCTCGAAGTTCTGGCGATGGCGAAGACGGTGCTGCCCGTGCTCGCGGCGGCGGCGGCGCTTTCGGGCATAGGGGCGGCTCTGGTAAAATTCAGCGTAAAAAAATCGCTCCCCGATTTGCAGAAGGTAACCAAGGGCGTAAAGCCCTCCGACGCGGTTAAGCCGCAAAGCCTGCCCGAAAAGGCGGAAAAATTCTTCGACGACAGACGGGTAATTCTTGCAATACGCATTGCGCTTGCGGTTTTGGCGTTCGCATTTATTATATGGGGAGCGCTTAACGGCAGTGCGCGCACGGTGTTCATCAAGGCGATTAATATATGCACGGAGTGCATAGGGTTGGGCTGATATGGGTAATTTTTTAACAAAGGTCAAAAATTGGCTCATAGCGCACAAGCCTACCAAGCGCAGACTAATACAGGTCTACGCCGCCCTGCTGTACAATGCGAATATAAAGGGGTTTGTATCGGGTAATATATACACGGGCGACACCAAAAAGCTGTGCGTGCCCGGGCTCAACTGTTACAGCTGTCCCGGGGCAATCGGCGCGTGCCCGTTGGGCGCGTTGCAGGACTCTTTGGCGAACAGCGGCAAGACCGCCCCCGCGTACATATTCGGCATACTCATACTGTTCGGTCTGCTCCTCGGCAGGATGATATGCGGCTTTCTGTGCCCGTTCGGGCTTATTCAGGAATTGCTGTATAAAATCCGTACGCCCAAGCTCCGCAAAAGCCGCTTCACCCGTATAGCTTCCTATTTCAAATACATATTGCTGATAGTCGTGATTGCTATCCCCATAATCTATTCGGGCATACCCGTATTCTGCAAATACATATGCCCCGCCGGCACGTTGGAGGGGGCGGTAAGCCTGCTCGCCAATGCCGAAAATTCGGGCTTTTACGCAATGCTCGGCTATCTGTTCAGCTGGAAGTTCTGCGTTCTCGTCGCGGTCGTGGCGGCAAGCGTGTTCATATACCGCTTTTTGTGCCGTTTCATCTGTCCGCTCGGCGCGATTTATTCGCTGTTCTGCAAAATATCTTTGCTCGGCGTAAAGCTCGACAAGGATAAATGTATCAACTGCGGTCTGTGCATACAGGGCTGCAAAATGGACATAAAGCACGTCGGCGACCACGAATGTATTCAGTGCGGCGAGTGTATTTCGGTCTGCCCCGTACAGGCAATCAGCTGGAAGGGCAGCCGCATATTCGTAAGGAACACGACCCCGTTGGCACAGCCTGCAGTGGCAGAGGGCGAAAAGATTAATCTTTTGACCATATCCAGGGCGAGCGCGGCGCAAACGCTTTCGGCGCAGTCCGGAACGGCGGTCGCGGCGGAGATTTTGCCTGTGAACGCCTTCGCTCCGCAAGAAAATGCGGAGATTGCGGCGTTAAATGTCGACGGCGGCGCTTCGGCGACGCAATTATCCGAAGCCGCGGAAGCGGAGAACGGGGAGCAGACGGGCGAAACGCCTGCCCCAACCGAAAAACCCTTAAAAAAGAGCGGCGCGCGCTTTGCCAAAATCAAGGCGGCGTTTAAAAAGCCGCGCTTCGTCGCCGAGTTTGCGGCGTGGACGGCGGCGTTGGCAGTGCTTATCTGCGCGTTGGTGTTCTATAATCTGCCCGAGCAAAAAAAGATCATACCCGACTTCGTTTTTTCAACTTATTCGACCGACGGCACGCTTTCCGACGAGGTATATTCGACGGCT
>CAZUYN010000005.1:7224-39451 GCA_964624495.1 uncultured Clostridia bacterium | reverse complement strand
TGGACAGCTTTAAGCTGGTAGACTACAAATGCGATACGACCAAGTATCGGATACCTGTTGCCGAATAGGCTTAGCGGCGTAAGCCGCGGCAAGGGCAAAAACAAACGATAACAGAGGTAAAATTATATATGAAAGCTATACTGCACGCGGATAAAGAGTGGGGCATAGGGAAGAGCAACGGGCTTATGTTTTCCATTCCCGCCGATATGAAATTTTTCAGGGAAACGACGACGGGTAACGTCGTGGTAATGGGGAGCAATACGTTAAAATCTTTCCCCGGCGGCAATCCGTTGAAAAACCGCACCAATATCGTGCTCTTCCCGGGCGGAAACGTACGCGACGACTGCGTAATCGTGCAGAGCCTTGAAGAGCTGTTTGCCGAAATAAAGAAGTACGACGCGGACAAGGTGTTCGTGATTGGCGGAGCCATGATGTACAAAACCCTGCTGCCCTACTGCACGGAGGCGCTTGTAACAAAGGTGGACGCAGTCGGCGGCGCCGACGTCTACTTTGAAAATCTGGATAAAAACCCGTCTTATGAGCTTGTGAGCGAGTCGGAGCCCGTGGAAACCAACGGCTATACGATAAAATTTACTGTATATAAGAATTTGAACGTAAAGGAATTTGATTAAATGAAACGCGGTCCGAAGATTGCCGTCCTGTGCATAAATATACTTCTGTGCATAATCATTGCTGTATGCGCAGGTCTGTTTATGCGCGGTTGGAGCACGGCGATAAGGGTCGTCTGCTATTGCATTGCGGGCGTCGGTTTTATCTTCGGGCTGGCGACTTTTTTTATTAAATTCGAGGCGTTTTTCAAAAGCGGCTTCGTGGTGGTGGCGTGCGCGGCGGTCGTCGTGGTATTTATCGCCGCGGTGACCGAAATCTGCGGTCTGGGCGACTACCCGACCGACGAAAGCAAAATGGAACGGCTGACCGAGCTTATACGCGGTCTGGGCGGCTGGGGATATTTCGTCTATTTTTTGGTACAGGTGTTGCAGGTGGTCGTATTGCCGCTGCCCGCGGCGGTTTGCTATATCCCCGGCAGTCTTATCTGGGGTCCGCTTATTTCTACGCTCGTCGCCTCCGCGGGGGTGATAGTCGGTTCGGTCGTCGCTTATTATATAGGCAAGCTTTGCGGCAAGCCTGCGATAATATGGATAGCAGGCAGGGAAACGGTCGAAAAATATACGAAAATTCTGTCAAAACGCGGAAAAGTACTCTTTGTAATAATGCAGATTCTGCCCTTCTTTCCCGACGACGTCATTTGTATGATTGCCGGACTGACGGGCATGAATTTTATTTTCTTCACGGTATCGGTCGTCCTGGTGCGCCCTTTGATCATCGCCGCCTATTGCTACCTCGGCAGCGGCACGGTCATTCCGTTTTCGGGCTGGGGCATTCCCGTGTGGATAGCCGTTTTCGCCGTCTGCATAGCGCTTGCCGTGCTTTCGTTTAAGTATCAGGACAGGTTAGAGGCGTGGCTGGTCAAAAAATTTACGGGGAACAAAGCCGCAAAAACGCAGACGGCGGCGGAGGACGTTATCCCCGACGGGGAGCGTCCGCAGAACGGTACCGCTCCGCAGGATACGGACGGCGAAAATCGTATTCCGCAGTGTACGGAAGGCGACGGAGAGGACGGCGGCGACGGGTGAAAATATAAGCTGTGCTTATATATTATATAAGAAAAACTGAATGCAAATTCCATGCATAAAATTTGTATATTTTTGTGTTTTATGCTAAAATCAGTGCAATTAAAATTGCCGCGTCGTGACGAAGCGCGGCAAAAACTATGAGAGAAAGGAGTATTTTTTATGTCTTACGTAGAAAAGGTTCTGGAAAACCTTAAAAAGAACAACCCCAACGAGCCTGAGTTCCATCAGGCGGCAACCGAAATTCTGACCTCGCTCGAACCTATCGTAAACGCTCATCCCGAATACGAACAGGCAGGGCTTTTAGAGCGCTTTGTGGAGCCCGAAAGAGTAATAATGTTCCGCGTTCCCTGGGTGGACGACAGCGGCAAGGTGCAGGTCAACAAGGGCTACCGCGTACAGTTCAACAGTGCGATAGGACCTTACAAGGGCGGTCTGCGTTTTCACCCGTCGGTAAACCTTTCCATAATCAAGTTCCTCGGTCTGGAACAGATTTTGAAGAACAGCCTTACGGGTCTGCCCATCGGCGGCGGCAAAGGCGGTTCGGACTTTGACCCCAAAGGCAAGAGCGACAGGGAGGTTATGGCGTTCTGCCAGAGCTTTATGACCGAGCTTTACAGGCATATCGGCGCGGACACCGACGTGCCTGCCGGAGATATCGGCGTCGGCGGCCGCGAAATCGGTTTCCTTTTCGGACAGTATAAAAGAATACGCGACGAACACGTCGGCGTGCTTACGGGCAGGGGCTTATCCTACGGCGGCTCGCTGGTAAGAACGGAAGCTACCGGCTACGGACTTGTATATATCACCGGGGAGGCGTTAAGGGTGCGCGGCGACAGCTTCAAGGGCAAGACGGTAGTTATATCGGGCTCCGGCAACGTCGCTATTTACGCCTGCCAAAAGGCGCAGTCGCTGGGCGCAAAGGTAGTGGCTATGTACGACAGCAACGGCTACGTCTACGACCCTGCCGGCATACGGCTCGACGTCGTAAAGGATATCAAGGAAGTCAAGAGGGGCAGGATAAAGGAATATGCCGACAGAGTCAAGGGCGCGAAGTATACCGAAGGCTGCAAAGGCATCTGGACAATCCCCTGCGATATCGCCCTTCCCTGCGCGACGCAGAACGAAATCGACAAGGAGAGCGCGCAGATACTCGTTAAAAACGGCGTAAAATACGTCGGCGAGGGCGCGAATATGCCTTCCACGCTGGAAGCTATCGAAGTATTCCAAAAGGCGGGCGTCGTGTTCCTGCCTGCAAAGGCGGCGAACGCCGGCGGCGTTGCAACCTCCGCGCTTGAAATGGCTCAGTCCTCGGGCAGACTGTTCTGGACGTTCGAAGAGGTGGACGCTAAGCTTAAAAACATAATGGTCAACATTTATCACAATATGGACGACGCCGCAAAGAAATACGGCTACGAGGGCAACTACGTCCTCGGCGCGAACATCGCGGGCTTCGAAAAGGTAGCCAACGCGATGATGGCTCACGGTATCGTATAATCATCAGGCGGTAAGCAGACGGTAAACGGAAAATGTACCGTTTGCGACAGATTGAAAGGTCGTTCGCAAAATATTGCGTGCGGCCTTTTTATTTGCCCAATCGTTTGACTAAATATACAAAATTATTTATAATATCCGTATTATGAGAGTAATTATAAAAATCGGCACGTCGACCTTGACCCATTCGACGGGCAGGTTGAATTTCCGCCTGTTCGAGCGGTTATGCAAGGTTTTAAGCGACGTTAAAAACGCCGGTCACGAAGTTATCGTCGTTTCCTCGGGCGCAATCGCGCTCGGAAGAAGCAAGCTGCAGCTCGCGCAAAGACCGACCGATATCCCCACGAAGCAGGCGGCGGCAGCCGTCGGCCAGTGCGAGCTTATGTATTTTTACGATAAATATTTCTCCGAATACCGCCAGAGCGTGGCGCAGCTTTTGGTCACCGCCGAGGATTTGACGGGCGGCGAAAGGCTTGTAAACTTCGGCAACACGGTCGAAAGACTGCTTGCGTTGGGCGCGTTGCCCGTAATCAACGAAAACGACACCGTTGCGACCGCGGAAATTTCGGTCAGCGACAACGATACGCTGTCCGCGCTCGTCGCCGTTACGATAAAGGCGGAACTGCTTATATTGCTGTCCGATATAGACGGCTTGTATTCGGCGGATCCCCGTAAGGACGGAAGCGCGAGACTGATTCCGAACGTCGGCGAAATAACGCCCGAAATCGAAAAAATCGCAGGCGGCTCGGTAAGCGGTCTGGGTACGGGCGGAATGGCTGCAAAAATACACGCCGCGTCAATCTGTATGCGGGCTGGCACGGATATGGTTATCGCCAACGGGGCGGCGCCCGAAGCCGTCTACGACATTGTGGAAGGCAAGCGGGTCGGCACAAGATTTACAGGAAGGAAATTATGACTACCCGTGAAGTTATTTTAAGGACGAATTCGGCAAAGAGAGCCGTGGCGGCTCTGGACGGTCGGGCAAAAAACGCCGCCCTTTACGCCATCGCGGACAGCCTTGAAGAGAGCGCCGCGCAGATTTTGGCGGCGAACTCTTCGGATATGCAAGCCGCAAGGGGCGCTATCTCCGACGTAATGCTCGACAGGCTTTTTCTCGACGAAAGCCGTATACGCTCGATGGCGGAGGGCGTGAGGGCGGTCGCGTCGTTGCCCGACCCTACGGGTAGCGTTTTGCGGGAATACGTCCGCGGCGACGGGCTGAAAATCACAAAAATTTCAACCCCTTTGGGCGTGGTGGCGATAATTTACGAAAGCCGCCCGAACGTGACTTCGGACGCGGCGGCTCTGTGCATAAAGAGCGGCAACGCGTGCATTCTCAGAACGGGCAAGGAAGCCCACGCCTCGGCGGCGGCGATTGTGGCGGCAATGAGAAAGGGACTCGAACGCGTGGGGGTAGACCCTTATGCGATAGGCTTTATAGAGGATATATCGCGCGACGGCGCAACCGAGCTTATGACGGCGAAGGGCTTGGTCGATTTGCTTATTCCGCGCGGCGGCGCGGGGCTTATAAAGGCTTGCACGGACAACGCAAAGGTGCCCTGCATCGAAACGGGCACGGGCATATGCCACGTCTATGTGGACGGCGCGGCGGACTTTGAAAAAGCGTTGAAGATTATAGAAAACGCCAAATGCTCCCGTCCGTCCGTATGCAACGCGATGGAGGTCTGTCTTGTCGATAAAAAAATCGCGCATAAGTTTTTACCGCTTTTATGGGAAAAACTTGTTAAAAACAGAGCGGAAAACCCCGTCGTGCTTATTTGCGATAGCGAATGTTACGCCGTTCTGGACGGCTTTAAAAACTGCGTAAAGGCGACTTCGGCTGACTTCGACACCGAATTTCTGGACTATAAAATGGCGGTGGCGGCGGTCGATGGCGTCGGCGGCGCGATAGAGCATATCGCCGCCCATTCGACGGGGCACAGCGACTGCATAGTGACCGAAGACGCCGATGCGGCGGATACGTTCGTCTCCTCGGTGGACAGCGCGGCGGTGTACGTCAACGCTTCGACGAGGTTTACGGACGGCGGCGAGTTCGGTCTCGGGTGCGAAATGGGCATATCCACGCAGAAGCTGCACGCGCGCGGACCTATGGGCTTAAAGGAGCTTACCACATATAAATACGTTATAAGCGGCAACGGAAATATAAGATAAATTCAAACGTAAAAGCACGGCGGCGCAGGTTTTTTAAAACCTGCGCCGCCGTGCCGTGCTTTATATAATAAAATTATTTAAACGCATTAAAAGAATAAGGGTCGATATGTGTCTTTTTCCGCGTTGCGCTTCCGCCCGTAAAAACTTCCGCGATACCCGGATCTGCGATGTCGCCTTGCGTCAATATAATTAAGACGATATACATAGCGAAGATAAGCACGGTAAACGAAATTATCGTAATGTGTTTTATCAGCCCGTTCGCGTCCTCCGCTTTGACGGAAAGGACGAGGACGTAGCCCGCGAGAGTCATAAAAAGGAAGAGCGCATACCCGAAAACGTAGGGCGAGATAAATATCGCGCCCAAAATTTCAAATACGGCAACGACCGAAAGGAAGAAAATCCCGCCGAGAACGGGGTGGGCTTCGAAGAAAGCCGTCTTTGTCAAAAGGCAGAACGCGCCGAACAAAATCAGCGAGCACGCCGTTACCGCCGCCGTCTGCCATACGGAAGGGAACTGCCCGAGGTAGACGTAAAGACTGCTTACGGTAATTCCGAAAGCGATGGAATTGGCAATTGCCACGGGCACATAAGACTTCCCGCGGACGGTAAGCGCGATAACCGCCGAAACTATAAAAATTCCTGCGCCGACGCTCAAACCCGTCCATTTGTTAAGACTGAACAGCCCGAAGACCGACAGGGCGGCAAAGGTGGCGGCAAAACTTATGCCGCAGGAAATAAAGCTGAGGAGCCGTTTATTTTCTTTTAACGCCGTCTTTTCCATACTTCGATTATATCATAAATTTCTTGCGTTTGCAATAGTTTTGCGTAAAAAATTGCCCTATCGCGATTGACAACCAAGCCGCCGTTTGCTATAATCTGTAAAGTAATCGCATAAAGTTATCTTTCGGGTAAAGCGTTCAAAGGGGTAGACAATGGCAGACGTACTGTTAACGGCGGTCAACGCCGTCGCACCGATAGTTCTTCTTATCTTGCTCGGGTACGTCTTAAAGCGCATAAAATTCCTGAGTAAAGAATTTTTGAAGATAGGCAATAAGCTTGTGTTTAGTGTGTGTCTGCCGTGTATGCTGTTCGTCAACATCTACGACAGTATGGACAGCTTTTCCGATATCCCTTGGTCTGTGGTTATCTACTCGGTTATAATGATTTTCGTTATCTTCGGGCTGGGGCTTCTCACCGCGATTTTGACCACGAAAAAATCTAACCGCCGCGGAGTAATTCTGCAATGCACGTTCAGAAGCAATTTTGCGATTATAGGTTACTCGTTGGTGGAAAGGCTGGGCGGAAACACCGCGGTTGCCGGAATAGTTTCGGCTTTTTCGATACCCGTGTTCAACATCTTGGCGGTGATTGCGCTTACCGTCTTTTCCGAAAAGGAACAGCCTGTCGCGGTAGCTGCGCCCGACGGCGGACAAGCCTTGCCGCCGCAGACTGAAAACGGCTTGCGTACGGTCGGAAATAACCCCTTGCGCAAGGTCGGCGAAATCTTACTCAACATAGTAAAAAATCCGCTTATTATAGGCGTTTTCGCAGGTATTTTGTTCGTAGCCGTAAGGGAGATAGAGAGGGCGTGCTGCGGCGGCGAAACTCCCTTCCGCTTTGACACGCAGCTGAAATTTCTCTATTCCTGTACGGTCAGTTTAAAGGAGATAGCCTCGCCGCTTGCGCTTATAGTTCTCGGCGGACAGTTCGAATTTTCCGCGGTCAGGGGAATGACCAAGGAAATAATAGTCGGCACGGTATGGCGTATAGTATTGGCGCCGTTGCTCGCAATCGGAATCGCGGCGCTAATCAGCTCGTATTGTCCTCAGCTGCTGTATGTAGACCAATCGGCATATCCTACGCTGGTAGCCCTGTTTGCGACGCCCGTCGCGGTATCGAGCGCGGTTATGGCGGGGCAGATGGGCGGCGACGAACAGCTTGCAACGCAGTTCGTCGTGTGGACGAGCATCGGCTCGGTTCTGACCGTGTTCGTCACCGTATGTATTTTGGTCGGCTGCGGTCTGATAGTCGTATAATAGTTTTGCAATAGAAGGTATTAAAATAAATGTCGGATAAAGCTTTGGTAAACGTTGGCGTAAAAGACGCTCTGATTGATTTATTCGAGGGAATGTACGCCGTTCCCGACGGCGTTACTTATAATTCCTACGTCATTAAGGACGCCGGGACGGCGGTCGTCGATTCGGTAGACGCGCATTTCGCGGGCGAATGGCTTGAAAATCTGGAAAAATCGTTGGGCGGCAAGTCGCCGGACTATCTTATAATACAGCATATGGAGCCCGACCACAGCGGTTCGGTCGGCGCGTTCGTAAAAAAATATCCCGGCGCGGTTATCGTCGGCAACCAAAAGACCTTCGTTATGCTCGGGGAATTTTTCGGCGACGGCTTCCCCTGTAACCGTCTGACGGTCGGGGACGGGGAAGAGTTGTCCCTCGGGGAGCATACTCTCAAATTCATATTCGCCCCCATGGTGCATTGGCCTGAGGTAATGTTCACTTACGACAAACTTGACCGCACGCTTTTTTCGGCAGACGCTTTCGGCTCGTTCGGAATACGCCCCGACGGAGTATGGGACGACGAGGCGCGCCGTTATTACGCCGGCATAGTCGGTAAATACGGCGTTCAGGTGTCGGCGGCGCTGAAAAAGTTAGACGGGGTCGCCATCGACGCGATTGCGCCCCTGCACGGACAGACGCTGTGCGGCGAGGCTTTGAAGCACGCGTTAGAGCTCTATGCGAAGTGGAGCTCCTACCGGCCCGAAGTCGCAAGCGGCGTGTTTATAGCCTACGCTTCGGTCTACGGACACACGAAAGAAGCGGCGGAGTTGCTTAAAGGCGAACTCGAAAGCAGGGGAACGGAGGTTAAAATAGCAGACCTCGCCCGTGCCGACTGGGCGGAATGCGTCGCGCAGGCTTTCAGATATCCTAAGCTGGTCGTGGCGGCTACGACGTATAACGCCGCGATTTTCCCCGCCGCAAGGGAGTTTATCGACAGGCTTGTCGAAAGAAATTACAAGAACAGGACGGTGGCGTTTATCGAAAACGGCACGTGGGCGCCCGTCTGCGCCAAGCTTATGCGCGGCCGCTTCGAAGCCTGCAAGGATATAACCTTTGCCGTAAATACGGTGACAATTCGTTCCGCGCTCGACGGCGGAAGCAGGGGGCAGATTGCCGCCCTCGCCGAAGAGCTGGCAGAGCGGAATTAAAAATTATAACGGTAGAAAAAAATAAAATAGGAGAAAAAATATAAATGTCAAAACTCAAAAAACTCGCACAAGACTTCAAAGCGTTCATATCGCGCGGCAACGTGGTCGATATGGCTGTGGCGGTAATCATCGGCAGCGCGTTCAGCGCAATCGTGACGGCGCTCACAAATCAGATTTTAAGACCGCTCATCGACTGGGCGGTCGGCGGCGGCGAAGCCGTCGGTCTCAGAACTATGCTTAAAACCGTCTACGAATTAAACGAAAACGGCGGGGTTTTATATGACGAAGCCGGCAACGCCGTCATCAATTGGACTAATTCAATCTATATCGATTGGGGCACGTTCATTATGGCTATCGTGGACTTTATACTTATCGCCCTCGTGCTGTTCGTCATCGTCAAGGTGTTTATGGGGCTTCAGAACGCGGGCAGGGAGCTGTCCTCCAAGGAGAACAGGGAAAATTATAAGCTGGCTAAAAAGCTCGCCAAGGAAAAGGGAATTACCGTAAAGGAAGCCTTTGCGCAGATAGAGGAGGAAAAAGCTGCGGCGGCGGAAGAAGCGGCGAAAAACGCCCCCGCGCCCGAACCTACTGCCGAGGAATTGTTAATCCAGATAAGGGATTTGCTCGCCGCGCAGAACGGCGCTCCGGCAAACAAAGAATAATCTTAAAAGCAAACGGCCGCCGCGATATCAAGCGGCGGCTGTGTTTTTTAAGGTCTTTTATGACAAAGCTCAAATATTATAGCTAAAAAATTAATTTTTTTATTTCATTTACTTTTCTTTTTACAATATCTTGTGTTATAATCAAGATACATTTTGTAAATGTTGTGTTACAAGGCGATAAAGGTCAGCCCCGAGCGGAAGGCGATTACGGCTAACCACACGTTAAAGACGCAGATTACGGGCAGCAGAATCATTAACGCCATATCCTTTAATTTATAGCGCGTTATGAACATTGCGACGTATATGCCTAGCGCTCCGCCCAACAGCGCGGAAAGTATCAGCTTGCCGTCGCCCGCCATAGGGTTGTTTTCTTCGGAAACGTCGTTTTTTATAGAAATGAGCAGCATTACGGAATAGACGTTTACGGCGGCTATATATGTGGCGAAGAGAACGTAAAGCAAAATCATATATAGTCAGTATGTATAAAATTTAACGTTAAAATACGGGAGGATTTTATGGCTAAGGTAGCTGTGGTTATGGGTTCCAAATCCGACCTTGCGGTGGTAAAGCCCGCGGTTTCGGTTTTGAAAAGTTTCGGCGCGGAAGTGGAGGTGCGCGTTATTTCCGCGCACAGAACGCCCGACGAAGCGCATGAGTTCGCCAAAAACGCCAAAAGCAACGGGACGGAGGTCATTATCTGCGCGGCGGGGAAGGCGGCTCATCTCGGGGGCGTTATGGCGGCGTACACCACTCTCCCCGTAATAGGTTTACCCGTAAAAACCGATATGATGGGCGGTCTGGACAGCCTTCTTTCTATCGTACAGATGCCCTCGGGAATACCTGTCGCTACGGTGGGCGTAAACGCCGGGGAGAACGCGGGCATACTCGCCGCGCAGATTCTGGGAATAAAATATCCCGAGATAGCCGAAAAGTTAGACTGTTATAAACGCAAGATGAAAGATAAAATAAACGCAGACGACGCCGCCGTGCAGACCGAATCGGTGGATTTCTGATATTAAAATTACCCGCAACCAAGCGGGTTTTTGCATTAAAAATAATCTTCAAGGAGATATCAAACATATGGAAAAGAAAGAACAGCTTTACGAAGGCAAGGCAAAGAAAGTGTTTGCCACCGAAAATCCCGACTACGTTATCGTGTCCTATAAAGACGACGCAACCGCGTTCAACGGACAGAAAAAAGGCACAATCGCGGGCAAGGGCGTAATCAACAATAAGATGAGCAACTATATGATGCAGCTGCTTGAAAAGAAGGGTATTCCCACCCACTTTAAAGAGCAGATTGACGACAGGAATACGATCGTAAAGAAAGTGGAGATTGTTCCCCTCGAAGTCATTATAAGGAACGTCGCCGCGGGCAGCTTTTCAAAGAGGTACGGCGTCGCCGAGGGCACAAAGCTTGCCGAGCCCACAATCGAATTTTCCTATAAATGCGACGAGCTTAACGACCCCCTTATAAACACCTATCACGTCTACGCTTTGAACCTCGCCACCAAGGAAGAGGTAGAGACCATAACCAAAATGGCGTTTGCCGTGAACGACGCTATGAAGGAGTTCTTTAAGGAGCTTAAAATCGACTTGATCGACTTCAAGCTCGAATTCGGCAGATTCCACGGTCAGATAGTGCTTGCCGACGAAATTTCGCCCGATACCTGCCGCTTCTGGGAGGCGGACACCTGGGACACGACCAAGCACGTCAGCCTCGACAAGGATCGTTTCCGCCGCGATTTGGGCGGCGTCGAGGACGCTTATGCCGAAATCTTCAAAAGGTTGGGCATCAAGTAATTTATTATCGTTAAAAGTCTGTGAGAGAGCATGAGAGAGCAAGTGTATTTTTAATAAAGAAGATTTTTAAACGATGTATTTAAGAACGGATAAAGAACCCCTTGACGGTATGAATGAAGAGTGCGGCGTTTTCGGCGTTTATTCGCAGGAAAACAGAAACGTCGCATACACGGTTTATTACGGGCTTTACGCCCTGCAACACCGCGGACAGGAGAGCGCCGGCATAGCCGTTTCGTTTGCCGATAAAATCAGCTACTATAAGGGTATGGGACTGGTAGCGGAAATTTTTGCGAACGGCAAGCTCGACCAGCTTCCCGAAGGCGATATCGCGATAGGTCACGTCCGCTATTCGACGACGGGCGCAAGCCAGCTTCTGAACGCCCAGCCCGTTGTGTTTACGGGCAAGTGCGGCAAAATGGCGCTCGCCCACAACGGAAATCTGACCAACACCAAGCAGCTTCGGCAGGAGCTCATCGCCGGCAACGCCGTGTTCCAGACGACTATCGACTCCGAAGTCATGGCGGTAATGATAAACAGTCTTTCCGACGGCGATATCCTTACGGGCGTCAGACGCGCGTGCGCAAAATTCAAGGGCTCTTACGCGCTTGTAATTATGACGACAGACAGTCTTATAGCGGTACGCGACCCCTACGGAATACGTCCGCTTTGCATAGGTATGGCGCTGGACGATTACGTCGTCGCGAGCGAAACGTGCGCCCTCGATGCGGTCGGCGCGGCTTACCTGCGCGACGTAAAGCCGGGGGAAATAGTGGTGATAGACAGCGGCGGACTTCATTCTTATATGATGGACGACGTGCCCGAAAAGAGCGGAATGTGTATTTTCGAATACGTCTATTTCGCCCGTCACGACTCGGTTTTAGACGGTTGCAGCGTCTACGAAGCGCGCAAGGAAGCGGGCAGACTGCTGGCGAGATATTATCCGGCGGATGTGGACATAGTGTCGGGCGTGCCCGATTCCGCCAACGTCGCGGCAAGGGGGTACGCCGAAGAGAGCGGAATACCCTTCGTTGAAGCGCTGGCTAAAAACAGATACGTTGGAAGAACGTTTATCCAGCCCGACCAAAGACAGAGGGAGAGCAGCTTAAACGTAAAAATGAACGCCTTGCGCTCTAACATCTGCGGAAAGAAGCTGCTTATAATAGACGACTCGATCGTGCGCGGAACGACAATGCGCAAGATTGTAAAAATGCTCAGGGACGCGGGCGCGGAGGAGGTACATATCAGAATATGCTCGCCCGTAATAAAGCACCCCTGTCATTTAGGTATAGACATACAGACTTATTCCCAGCTTATCGGCGCGTACAGAAACGAAGAACAAATCTGCGAATGCTTAGGCGCGGACAGTCTTAAATATTTGTCCGTCGGACACCTTTTGCAGACCTGTAAAGGCGCGAACGTAGATTTCTGCCTCGGCTGTTTTACGGGCGAATATCCGTATTCCCCCGACGGCTACGAAGCGGATAAATTAAAATTAGAATAAATCATCAGGAGAAAACAATGGCAATTTCATACAAGGACAGCGGCGTTGACGTAGAGCGCGGCTATGAGGCGGTGAAACTTATGCGCAAACACGTCCGGTCTACTTACACCGACGGCGTGTTGGGTGATATAGGCAGCTTCGGCGGATTTTTCAGTATGCCCAAAGGAATGAAGGAGCCCGTGCTTGTCGCGGGAACCGACGGCGTGGGCACCAAGCTCAAATACGCATTTATCGCGGACAAGCACGACACTATCGGCATAGACGCGGTGGCGATGTGCGTCAACGACATAGTATGCCAGGGCGCGAAGCCTCTGTTCTTTTTGGACTATTTCGCAACCGGTAAGCTTTCCCCGGAAACCGTCGCGACGGTCGTTTCGGGCGTTGCCGAAGGGTGCCGCCAAAGCGGCGCCGCGCTTATAGGCGGCGAGACGGCGGAAATGCCGGGCTTTTATCCCGGGGGCGAATACGATATCGCGGGCTTTGCGGTAGGCGTCGTGGACAGGAAAAAGGTCATTAACGGCAGTAAAATCAAACCGGGCGACGTATTAATCGGCATAAAGTCAAGCGGTATACATTCCAACGGCTACTCCCTTGTAAGAAAGCTTTGGGGCGAGGATAAGGAAGAGCTCGAAAAGTACGACGAAAGGCTCGGTTGCAGAATAATCGACGCGCTTTTAACGCCGACAAAAATTTACGTCAATTCTATTCTCGCGCTTGTGGAAAAGGTCAAAGTCAAGGGCATAGCCCACATAACGGGCGGCGGCTTTATCGAAAACATTCCCAGAATTTTCCCCGAGGGCGTCGGCTGCAAAATAGATACGAAATCTTACGAAGTGCCCGAGCTGTTTAAAATCATGCAGGAAAAAGCCAAGCTTTCGAATCGGCAGATATACAACACCTTCAATATGGGCATCGGTATGGTCGTATGCGTCGCCAAAAAGGACGTGGAAGCGACGATTGCCCAGCTTGAAAGCACGGGCGAAAGCTGCGTTGTCATCGGCAAGACGATAAAGGGAAGCGGGGTAAAATTGGTATGACGCCGCGCATAGCGGTTTTCGCCAGCGGCGGCGGCACGGATTTTCAGTCGATAATCGACGCGAACCTTAAAGAGCGTTTCTGTGAAATCGCCTGTCTTATCGCTTCTAAGGACGGGATAGGCGCGATAGAAAGGGCGCAAAAGCACGGCATAAAGACGGCGGTCTTTGCGAAAAAGGATTATCCCGACCTCGAAACGCTTTATTCCGGACTTACGTACCTTCTCAATCTTAACAGGGTAGATTATATCGTCCTTGCAGGGTGGCTGAAAATAATACCCGCAAGCTTTATAAAGACTTTCGGCGACAGGATAATAAATATCCACCCCTCGCTCATTCCGTCGTTTTGCGGTTCGGGAATGTACGGGCTTAAAGTGCACGAGGCGGTGCTGGAATACGGGGCTAAGATCTCGGGCTGTACGGTGCATTTCGTCAACGAAGTGCCCGACGGCGGAGCGATAATAGCGCAGACGGCGGTGGAGGTTAAGGACGGCGATACGGCGCAGAGCCTGCAAAGCCGCATTTTGGAAAAAGAACACGAATTGCTTCCCTATTGCGTTAAAAAATTGTGCGAGGGCAAGATAATAAAAGAAGGCAGAAAGGTCGTAATCTGCGATTGACGGCAGACTTTGATTGAATATTAATAAGGAGTTATACACATATGGAAATGAAGAAAAGAGCGCTTGTCAGCGTGTCGGACAAGACGGGAGTGGCGGATTTTTGTAAAGGGCTTGCCGCAAACGGTTTTGAAATCATATCGACAGGCGGCACGGCTAAGGCTTTAAAGGACGCGGGGCTTGAAGTTATAGGTATATCCGATATAACGGGCTTCCCGGAATGTCTCGACGGCAGGGTCAAGACCCTTCACCCCAACGTACACGCGGGGCTTTTGGCTATGCGTTCCAACCCCGAACATATGGCTCAGCTTGAAAAGCTCGGCATAAATACGATAGATGTCGTCTGCGTAAATTTATATCCTTTCAAGGCAACTCTGGAAAAGGGCGCGGACTTTGCCGAATGCGTCGAAAATATAGATATCGGCGGACCTACCATGATAAGGGCGGCGGCAAAGAACTATCAGGACGTAACCGTTATAGTAGACCCCGGGGATTACTCTAAGGTATTGGAGGAGCTGGCAAACGGCGGAGTGACGCTCGAAACCAAAAAATATCTGCAATACAAAGTCTTTGCGCATACGGCGGTCTACGACAGCCTTATCTCCAATTATCTCGCTTCACAGCTCGGCATAGAATATCCCGACAGCGTAACCTTCGCCTACGAAAAGGCGCAGGATTTGAGATACGGCGAAAATCCCCAGCAGTCGGCGGTTTTCTATAAGGAAGAATTTTCAAGAAAGGGCAGCCTTACCGCCGCTAAACAGCTTTGGGGCAAGGAGCTATCCTATAACAACATCAACGACGCAAACGGCGCGTTGGAGCTTTTAAAGGAATTCGGCGGCACGCCTGCGGTGGTCGCGTGCAAGCACGCCAATCCCTGCGGAGTAGGCACGGGCAAGGACGTATACGAAGCCTATATGCGCGCTTACAACTCCGACCCCGTATCGGTATTCGGCGGCATTTTGGCTATCAACGGAGAGGTTGACGAGGCTACCGCAAACGAAATAAATAAAATTTTCATCGAAATAGTTATGGCGCCGTCCTATTCCGAAAAGGCGCTTGAAATACTCGAACAAAAGAAGAATATCCGACTTTTGCAGATAGACGATATATGCGCAATGCGCGATTCCTCCGCAAAGGATATGAAAAAGGTTTACGGCGGACTTTTGGTTCAGCAGTACGACGAAACTTTGTTCAGAAACGAAGATATCGGGCTGTTTACGCGTAAAGCCGAGGTTGAGGAAATAACCACTCTTTCGGGTAACAAACGTAAATCCTACGGCGTAGGCGTAGTCACCGACCGTATGCCCACTCCCGGGGAAATCGAAGCGTTGACCTTTGCCTGGAAGGTCGTCAAGCACACCAAGTCCAACGCGATAGTTATCGGCAAGGCGGACAGGACGACGGGTATCGGCATGGGTCAGACAAACCGTATCTGGGCAGCCCGACAGGCGATAGAACACGCGGGGGAGGAGGCAAAGGGCTCCGTAATGGCGTCCGACGCGTTTTTCCCGTTCCCCGATTGCGTGGAGGAATGCGTAAAAGCTGGAATAACCGCAATCGTCAACCCGGGCGGCTCTATCCGCGACGAGCTTTCGGTCGAAGCCTGCAACGCCGCGGGCATAGCCATGGTATTCGTCGGCGACAGACACTTCAAACATTGATTTTCAACCGTAAGTAAGAAAAATATAAGGAAATGCTTATGAACGTACTCGTAATCGGTAACGGAGGCAGAGAACACGCTATATTGCTCGCCCTGAAAAAGAGCGCAAGGGTCGATAAGCTGTACTGTATGAAGGGTAACGCAGGCACGGCGGAGATAGCGGAAAACGTAAACGTGGACTATATGAACCCGGAAGCGGTCAAGGAATACGCGCTTGCAAATCCGCAAATCGACTATTACGTCGTAACCCCCGACGACCCCCTTGCGATAGGTCTGGTGGACGCGCTCGAAAGTATAGGCAAGCGCTGTTTCGGACCTTGCAAAGTGGCGGCGCAAATCGAGGCAAGCAAGGCGTTTGCGAAAGAGCTTATGCACAAATACGGTATCCCTACCGCCAAAAGCGCGACCTTCGATAACTACGGCGACGCGCTCGATTATATAAGAAAAGAGGGCGCGCCCATTGTCTTAAAAGCCGACGGGCTCGCGCTCGGCAAGGGCGTTCTTATCTGCGAAACCGTAAAACAGGCGGAAGAGGGCTTAAAGGAGATAATGCTCGACAAGGCTTTCGGCACGGCAGGCAATAAAATAGTTATCGAAGAATGTATGAGGGGGCTGAAATACACCCCCGGCGAGGAGGTTTCGGTTCTGGCTTTCACCGACGGCAAGACCATCGTCCCCATGATAACTTCCTGCGACCATAAACGCGCGAACGACGGCGACAAAGGGCTTAACACGGGCGGAATGGGCACGTTTTCGCCCTGCCCGTTCTGGACGGAAGAGCTTGAAAAAGAAGTATACGAAAATATAATGCTCCCTACCGTAAAGGCGATGAACGCCGAGGGCAGGACGTTTAAGGGCTGTCTGTATTTCGGGCTTATGCGCACCGACAAGGGTATGCGCGTCGTCGAATACAACTCGCGCTTCGGCGACCCCGAAACGCAGGTAGTGTTGCCGATGTTAAAGACCGACTTGTTGGATATTTTCGAGGCGGTAACAGACGGCAGGCTTTCGGATATCCATATACAGTGGGAGGACGGCGCGTGCGTTTGCGTAGTGCTTGCTTCGGGCGGCTATCCCGTCCATTACCAAAAGGGTAAGCCGATAACCATAGGCGACGTGGGTGACTGTACGGTCATACACGCCGGCACGGCGGTAAAGGACGGAGTCCTCGTCACCAACGGCGGCAGGGTTCTGAACGTGGTCGCAAAGGGTAAGAATATAGACGAAGCCCGTAAAAAGGCGTATAACGCAGTTAAAAACGTCGGCTGGGAGGGTATGTTTTACCGTACCGACATAGGCGTAAAATACCGCGAGGGTTAAAAGAAAGATGATATACAGAATATTCGTAGAAAAAAAGGTAAATTTACAGGCTGAAAAGGTAGCGGAAGATATTCATAATCTTTTAAAAATAGACGTCTCCGACGTCAGGCAGCTTATACGTTACGACGTGGAGGGAATATCCGCGCAGGAGTTTACCGCCGCGGTTCCCTGCGTATTTTCGGAGCCGCCCGTCGACAACGTCTATCTCGAAGAGGTTCAGTTCGGATATGATTATTCGGTGTTCGCCGTTGCGTATCTGACCGGTCAGTACGACCAGCGCGCGGACAGCGCGGCGCAGTGCGTCCAGCTATTAACCCAAAAGGAGCGCCCGTTGATTAAGTGCGCTACCGTATACGCGATAAAGGGTGCGGACGGCGAACAGATAGAGAGGATAAAAAAGCACCTTATCAATCCCGTCGAGAGCGAAGAGGTCGGGCTTGAAAAGCCCGAGTCGCTCGCGCACGCCGCAATCGAAGCCGACGACGTAAAGGACGTGGACGGCTTTATAGAAATGACCGACGGACAGATTGAAGAATATCACGCCCAAACGGGCTTGGCTATGTCTGTCGCCGATTTGAAATTCGTGCGGGATTATTTCAAAGGCGAACGGCGCAACCCGACTGAAACCGAAATCAAGGTTATCGATACCTATTGGTCCGACCATTGCCGCCATACCACGTTTGCGACCGAGCTTAAAAACATAACGGTGCACAGCGACAATCCGCATATAAATTCGGCTCTGCGCGAATACAGAAATCTGTTTGAAGAGCTGTACGCCAACCGCCCCGATAAATATCCCTGCCTTATGGATATCGCCACGATAGCCGTGAAAAAGCTCAAAAAGCAGGGACTTTTGGATAACCTCGACGAATCGGACGAAATCAACGCATGCTCCATAAAGATAGACGCGGTGATAGACGGCGAACCGCAGACCTATACGGTTATGTTCAAAAACGAAACGCATAACCACCCTACCGAAATAGAGCCGTTCGGCGGCGCGGCGACCTGCCTCGGCGGCGCTATACGCGACCCCCTGTCGGGCAGAACCTATGTGTTGCAGTCTATGCGCGTAACGGGTTGCGCCGACCCCACCGAGCCCATTGAAAATACTCTGCCGGGCAAGCTGCCCCAGCGCGTTATAACAAAGACCGCGGCGCAGGGCTTTTCATCGTACGGCAACCAGATAGGGCTTGCCACGGGTCAGGTAGAGGAGGTCTACCACGAGGGTTACAAGGCGAAGAGACTCGAAACGGGCTTTGTAGTCGGCGGCGCGCGCTCGGATATGATTTACCGTGCGAAGCCCGAAAAGGGAGACGTGATTATCCTGCTCGGCGGCGAAACGGGGCGCGACGGCTGCGGCGGCGCCACGGGTTCTTCCAAGGCGCACGATAAAAAGTCCGTCCAGACCTGCGGAGCGGAGGTGCAGAAGGGTAACGCGCTTACCGAAAGAAAGCTGCAACGCCTGTTCCTCAACCCCGAAGCTACGAGGCTGATAAAAAAATGTAACGACTTCGGCGCGGGCGGCGTTTCCGTCGCCATAGGCGAGCTTGCCGACGGTCTGGTCATAGAGCTCGACAAGGTTCCCAAAAAATACGAAGGGCTTTCGGGCACGGAGCTTGCCATCTCCGAATCACAGGAAAGAATGGCGGTGGTAGTCCCTGCCGACGCGGTGGAACGCTTTACCGAGCTTGCCGCGGCGGAGAACCTGTCCGCAACGCCCGTCGCCACCGTGACGGACGACAGAAGAATGAAGATGTACCACCGAGGAAAGGCGATAGTGGATATTTCGCGCGATTTTCTCGATACGAACGGGGTCAAGCAGACTACCGACGCGGAAATCAACGATAACGTCACCGATTTCTTCAACAAAAATGAAATTTACGATTTCAGACAGACGGTAAATAATACGCTTGCCCAGCTTAACGTATGCTCTAAAAAGGGTCTTGCCGAAACCTTCGACTCCACGATAGGCGCGAAGTCGGTCTATATGCCCTTCGGCGGCAAGCGCCAGCTTACGCCCGTCATCGCCATGGCGGCAAAGCTTACGGGCGGCGAAACCGACGATTGCACCGTGTCGGCGTACGGCTTTAACCCCGAGCTGTCCTCGTCCTCGCCCTTTACGGGTGCGGTGTACGCGATAGTCGCTTCGGTTTCCAAGGTCGTGGCGGCAGGCGCCGATTATAAGAATATACGCCTTTCCTTGCAGGAATTCTTTATGCGTTTAAGGGAGGAGCCCAAGCGTTGGGGCGTTCCCCTCGCGGCTCTGCTCGGCGCGCTTCATACTCAGCTTGGCTTGGGTTTGGGCGCAATCGGCGGCAAGGATTCGATGAGCGGCACTTTCGAAGATATAGACGTGCCCCCGACGCTTATTTCGTTCGCGCTTGCGCCCGCAAAGGCTTCGGGGCTGATAACTAACGTAATAAAGGAGAAAGGGCAGAAGCTCTATTTGCTCCCTATCAGAAAGGATAGCTGCAATATGCCCGATTTCGAATACCTTAAAAAGCTGTATTCGGCGGTTCATTGCAATATCAAAAAGGGCAATATACGGTTCGCCACCGTCGTCGAAAAGGGCGGCGCGGCGCCTGCGGTGATAAAGAGCTGCTTAGGCAACGGGCTGGGCTTTGATTTCTTCGGCAACGAAAGCTATCTTTTTGCCGAGAGATACGGCGATATCATAATTTCCGCGGAGGATATTTCCGCGCTCGGCAACGAAGTCGTTAAGGTGTTTATAGGCACGACGACGGACGGGGATTTCACCTACGGCTCGGAGAGCGTTCCCGAAAAGGAAGCGGAAAATTCTTATATGGGCAGGCTTGCCCCCGTATTCCCCGTAACGGCGGAAGCGGAGGGAGAATTGCCCGATTGCGATTATACCGGAGGCAGAAAGTACGAAAATATTTCCACGAAGATTGCCAAGCCGCGCGTATTTATTCCCGCGTTCCCCGGCACAAACTGCGAGCTGGACACCGCAAGGGCTTTCCGCCTTGCAGGCGCCGAACCCGAAATACTCGTTATAAAAAACCGTTCGGCTGCGGATATAGAGGAGAGCGTCCGGGCGATTATAGACGCCGTGAACAGGGCCAATATCATAGCCTTCCCGGGCGGCTTCTCCGGCGGCGACGAACCCGACGGCTCGGGTAAATTCATAGCGACTACTTTCAAAAACCCCGCAATAGCGGAAAGGATTATGGAGCTTTTGAATAACCGCGACGGTCTGGTTCTCGGTATATGCAACGGCTTCCAGGCGTTGATAAAGCTCGGACTCGTGCCCTACGGAACGGTAAGTCCGCTGACGGAAAATTCACCCACGCTTACCTATAACAACATCAACCGCCACGTTTCGACTATGGTAAACATCAGGGTGACAAGCAACCTCAGCCCCTGGCTGTCGGGCTGCAAGGTCGGCGATATATATTCGGTTCCCGTTTCGCACGGCGAAGGCAAGCTGGTAGCGCCGCATGAGGAGCTGGAAAAAATGCTCGAAGGCGGTCAGATTGCAACGCGTTACGTCGATTTGGACGGTAAACCCACTATGGAAAGTCCTTATAACCCCAACGGCAGTATGTGGGCGATAGAGGGCATAACCTCGCCCGACGGGCGCGTCTACGGTAAAATGGGTCATACCGAAAGAACCGTCGGGGAAAATCTTTATAAAAACTACGAAGGCAACTTCGATATGAAACTCTTCGAAAGCGGCGTAAAGTATTTCAAATAAGCCGCCAGGAGTTTAAAACAAAGCGTAAATCGGGGCGCGGAGCTTATCCGCGCCCCGTAAAATTTAACTTAACCAAACCTTATTTTCGGTCTTTTCTCTTTACAAACACAATATTTTGTGTTAAAATAATAAAAACAGCGAACGAGGTTATTATATGAAGTGCATTTACTGCGGATGTGAGGACAGCAAGGTTATCGACAGCCGTTCCGCCGACGAGGGCAGAACCATAAGAAGAAGGAGAGAGTGCGTCAACTGCGGTAAGCGTTTTACTACGTACGAAACCATTGAGGACACTCCCGTCCTCGTCGTTAAAACGAGCGGTAACAGACAGTCTTACGACCCCCGTAAGATTAAAAACGGCATTATAAAATCCTGTGAAAAGCGCCCCGTTTCGGTAGAAAAAATAGACAATCTCGTGGACGACATAACCAAACAGATATACAATTCTATGGAGCAGGAAATTACCTCTAAGCAGATCGGCGAAATGGTAATGGAGAGATTGAAGGATCTCGACGAGGTCGCCTACGTGCGCTACGCAAGCGTCTATCGCTCGTTTACCGATATAGACAGCTTTATGGCGGAGCTGCAAAAAATGATGGCGAACAGAAAATAAAGTATAGTCAAAGGCAGTTGTAAACTGCCTTAAATTTTGATATGCAGATAAGAAACAGTAAAAAAGTAAATATCGGCGGCGCGGCAATCGGCGGAGGGGAGACGGTCAAAATACAGTCTATGTGCACGACCAAGACTTCCGACACGGAAAAAACCGCCGCGCAGATAAAAGAACTTTATAACGCCGGTTGCGACGTGATACGCGTTTCCGTCCTCGACGAATCGGACGCCGCCGCAATAAAGGACTTGAAAAAGGTCAGCCCCATGCCGATAGTGGCGGATATCCATTTTTCGCATAAGCTTGCCACGCTTGCAATAGAAAACGGGTGCGACAAGGTGCGCATAAACCCCGGGAATATTGGCGGTGAAAGGGAGATAGGCATAGTCGCGGACTGTATAAAGGCGCATAAAATTCCCGTCCGCGTCGGCGCCAATACGGGAAGCATCGAAAAGAACTTTTATGAAAAATACGGACGGAGCGCAGAAGCCCTTGTCGAAAGCGCCCTGTTCAACGCGGACATATTGGAAAAACGGGGCGTAGAGGACATCGTTATTTCGGTAAAGGCTTCCGACGCGCCTTTGACTTACAACGCCTATACTTTGCTTGCGGATAGGTGCGCGTATCCCCTTCACATAGGCGTAACCGAAGCGGGGACCGAATGTATGGCTCTCGCCAAGTCGTATTCCGCGCTCGGCGCGTTGCTCATCAACGGTATCGGTGATACGGTACGCATTTCCATAACGGGCGACCCCGTACGCGAGGTGGTTGCGGCGCGCAACCTGTTACGGGCGGTCGGGCTGGACAAAAACTTCGCGGACGTGGTATCCTGCCCGACTTGCGGCAGATGTATGTGGGATTCCGTAGCCCTCGCCGAAAAGGTAGGGGCAAGGGTAGCCCCGTTCAAAAAGAAGCTTAAAATCGCCGTTATGGGCTGTGTCGTGAACGGTCCGGGGGAGGCTAAGGACTGCGATTTGGGTATTGCGGGCTCTTCGGAATACTGCGTTATTTTCAAAAAGGGCGAGATCGTGAAAAGAGTTTCCGCCGCCGATGCGGAGAGTGAATTTTTTAAGGCGCTGGACGGAGTGTTAAATGATTGATACGATATTAGCCGAGCTCAGAAAAATTCCGTCGTTCGACAGGGCGATAATAGCTTCGGTAACCCTGGAAAAGGCGAAAAACAACGTCGCGGTTGCGGTAATTACGGATAAAATATATACGGAAGCCGACCTTTCGTCGGCAAAAAAAACAATCAGAAAATTCGTGCCCGAATACTTTACTTCATCTTTAAGCGTGTCCAAGCTCACGCCCGACGCGGATATGGTGGCAAAGAAAATCTACGCCATAATAAACGATACTTACCGCCAACTGGCGGCGTTGGTCTCCGATAAGGATATATGCGTCGAAAAGACGGAGGACGGCTTTTTCTTTACCGTTACGGTAATTCATTCGTCTGCGTACCTCGCCGACGCCGCCGCGGATATCGCGGCGCGGCTTAAAAAGTGCTTCTGCGGCGAATTTAAGGGCGAATTCAGACAGTCGGCGGATAAAATCGAGGATATCGTCATAGAGGAAAGACACGAAAATATCCGATACGAAATTCCGCCGAGAACGTTTGAAATAGCCGAATTTACTCCAATCGAAGGTACGTCCGTTCCGGAAAAGGCGGTCTATATAGCCGACTTGAATTTTTTAGCCGAAAGCGTAGTAATATGCGGCGAAATTCTGGACGTCCGCGAGAGGACGGTTACCAACGCAAGCGGTAAAGAGAGGATAATGTTCAGTTTCCTCGTAAACGATACGACGGCGTCCGTCAGGGTGGGATATTTCAGCAGGCAGAAGAGCATAGACAAGATAAGGCGGCTTAAATCGGGCGACAGCGTCGTTTTGACCTGCAAGACGGAACTATACAACGGTATGGTAAGGGCGACGGCTTCTACCGTAGACTACGGAAGAGCGCCGTACGGCTTCGTCCCCGAAAAGCGCACGTCAAAGCCCGTGCCTAAGTATTACGAAACTGTTTTCCCCGAACCGTTTATGGACTTTACGCAGAACGATTTCTTCACGGATACGCGCCTGCCCGCCTGTCTGACCGAAAACAGCTTCGTCGTATTCGATCTCGAAACGACGGGTTTGAACAGCTCGCCGTCGGGCGGCAATATGGACAGAATTATAGAAATCGGCGCGTATAAAATTACGGAAGGGGAGATAAAGGAGAGCTTTTCAACCTTCGTCAACCCGGAAAGGAAGCTTTCGCAGGAGATAATAAAGCTTACCGGAATAGAGCAGGAATCGGTCGCGGACGCGCCCACCTATAAACAGGTAATGCCCGACTTCTTCAAATTTATCGACGGGTGCTATATCGTCGGTCACAACGCCGCCAATTTCGATTTTAAATTCATAGATTATTACTGCTCGGTCTGCGGCTACGTTCCCGAAAGGAAACTGTTCGATACGCTGCCGCTTGCGCAGGAGCTTTTAAGACTGCCAAACTATAAGCTGAATACGGTCGCCGACTATTTCGGCGTAACTTTTAACCATCACAGGGCCGTGGACGACGCTCTTGCGACCGCAAAGATATTCATAGAGCTTATAAAATTAAAAAAATCTTTGCCAAACCTATGTTAAAACTTGCCAAACCCAAAAGAGTGTGTTATAATTAAAACAAGCTTAATACTTATTTTATAAGATTGAGTGCCTTGACGGGGCACTCAATCGTTGTAATAAAGGAAAATTATGAAGTTTAAATCTTTGGAAGAAATCAATAAACTTCTTTCGGAAATAGCCGCGCCTATGGATATAGAGATAGTCGAAGTCGCCTTAAACGAAAGGGAAGCTTCGCTTACCGTCTATATCGAAACGGCGTCGGGCGTTGACCTCGATACCTGCGAACGGTACCACAACGCTATTTCCGACCCGTTGGACGAACTCGACCCCAGCTTCGGCGAGCCGTATACGTTGAACGTTTCGAGCCCCGGGCTGGACAGACCGTTTAAAACCCCGCGTGATTTTGAAAGAAATCTGGGCAAGGAAGTGGAAATAAAGCTCTATGCGCCGTTAAAGGGTAAAAAATATCTGGACGGCGTTCTGGAAGCGTTTGACGAAAATTCGGTAACCGTCGTCACCGCTAAGGAAACGTTGAAAATTCAACGTAACAAAATTGCCAAAATCAATAAGGCAATCAAATTCGAAGATTAATTGACGCTGAAAAAAAATAAGCTTAGGCGATTATAGATAATATCAGGAGAAAAGTAAAATGGTAAACAAGGATTTTTTCGCTGCGCTTGCAGACCTTGAAAAGGAAAAAGGCATACCGCAGGAGGTCTTTTTAGAGGCGCTCGGCAACGCTCTGGCTTCGGCATGTAAAAAACAGACGCAGGGACCCGTCGGCGAAGTGGAAGTAAAGCTCAACCCCGAAAAGGGAACGATAGAGTTCTTTACCGTCAAAACGGTCGTCGAAGAGGTCGCGGACAGGGATTCCGAATTAACTTTGGAAGAGGCCCGCGAAATCAAAAAGACCGCAAAGGTCGGCGATAAGCTTACCGAAAAGTTTATGCCCAAAGATTTTTCCCGTATTGCCGCGCAGACAGCCAAGCAGGTAATTTTGCAGAAGCTGCACGAAACCGAACGCGACGCCGCCATGAGCGAATTTTCCGATAAAGAGGGCGAGCTGGTCGTCGGCACTATCAGAAAGATTGACCTTAAAAATATTTACGTCGAACTCGGCAAGGGTCAGGTAGAGGGCTTGATGCTGCCTTCCGACCAGGTGCCCGGTGAAAAATATAACGTAAACGACAAAATCAAAGTGTTCGTAAAGCGCGTTAAAAGCGGCTATAAGGGCGCGCAGGTGCTCGTAAGCCGTTCGTCCGCGGGACTCGTGCGAAAGCTCTTCGAAGAGGAGGTGCCCGAAATAAAGCAGGGTACCGTAATCATTAAGGAAGTCAGCCGCGAAGCCGGCGCAAGAACCAAGATTGCCATTTATTCCGAGGATTCGAGGGTAGACGCTATCGGCGCGTGCGTCGGTAACAAGGGCGCGAGGGTAAACGCCGTCGTCGAAGAGCTCAACGGCGAAAAAATAGACATTATCCCTTGGAGCGAGAATCCCCTTGAATTTATAGCAAAGGCGCTGTCGCCCGCAAAGGTAATTTCCGTAACCCAGCTCGAAGGCGAAAACGTGGCTATGGCGGTAGTGCCCGACGATAAGCTTTCGCTCGCTATCGGCAGGGACGGTCAGAACGCGCGCCTTGCGGTAAGGCTTACGGGCTGGAAGATAGACGTTAAAAGCGAGTCCGCCGCGGCTAAGCTCGGATACGGCTTAAACGAAGAAGAGGAAACGGGGGAACAGGGCGAGTAATTTATGCCTAAGACAAAAAAAATTCCCTTACGGCAGTGCATTGCTTGCCGCGAATTGAAAGAAAAGAGAGAGATGCTCAGGATTGTAAGAAACGCCGACGGCAAGGTCTTTATAGACTTTTCGTCCAAGGCTTCCGGAAGGGGCGCGTATATCTGCAATAATCCCGACTGCGTTAAAAAGCTCAAAAAATCTCACCTTCTCGACAAGGCGTTTGTGTGCAAGGTGGATGTGGCGGTGTATGCCGCCATCGAGGAGGAGTATTTTGGACGGCAAGGTTGAAACGTATATCGGGTTTTGCCTGAGGGCGAGAAAAATAGCGTTAGGCAGCGGAACCGTGGATACGTTAAAGAAAGGAGTTTATCTCGTTTTGGTATGTTCCACCGCTTCGGAAAATACGTTTAAGCTCGCCGTAAAGTATAAAAACAGGTTCGGCTGTCCGCTGGTTGTCTGTAAGACGGGGCTGGAAAACGCCGTACACAAGAGCGGTTGCAAGATTGCCGCAATAAAGGACGCAGAGCTGGCAAAAGCTATATGCGAAAATGTTGGTGAAGATTACGAATTGTTTACGGAGAGGTCATAAGGATGGCAAAAAACTATGAGAACATTGTAAATATATCAAAAATGCTGTCAGACGGCAAGGCGGCGGATTTTTCCAAGAAGGTTTCGTCTGCCGAAAAAACGGTCGGGGAGATATTAAAGCGTCTCGCCGAGCTTGACAATGCCCGCATAGCTAAGTGCGCCGAAGAAGACAGAATAGCCCGTGAAGCGGAAGCGGCGGCTAAGACGGAGCAGCAGACGGCTGCCGGAAAACAGCCCGAAGCCGCCGGGGAAAGTCAGGCGGAGGTTAAACGGGCTGAGGAAGCCAAACCTGCCGAGTCCGAAGCCGTGCAAGCCGGAGAGGCGGTAAAAGAGGAAAACAAGACCGGAACCGAGGCTCAACCGGTTAATGCGGAGGTTGCTTCTAAGACTCCCGTAAAGGAAGCCGAAGCGCCCGCCAAGCCGAAAAAGCCTTCGTTTATAGTCGCCAAGGCTTCGCAGACGGCGGCGCCCAAAACCTATATCAATAAAGATAATTCAAGGGGCGACAGGGGTAAACCGCCTTACGGTCAGCGCAACGCGTCGGGTTCGGCGGCTAAGCTCTCCCAGCCCAGATACGTCGCGCCGACGGCTCCGCAGCCCTCCAAGTCGGGCGGAAAGTCTTTCGGACCCGACAAAAAGAAGCAGTCGTACGAAAAGACCTATGTGGAAAAGGACAGGCACGCCATATCCAAGCGCGCGCTGGTTAAGCAGCAGGGCGTAAGCGTTGAAGATTTCGACGAGGATAAGAGCGGTTACAGAAAGTTAAGGGTCAAAAAGGCGAAGGGTTCGCAGGCGGCGCAGGCGGTTAAAATCGAACACGCCGTGGTGACGACCGACGAAATACCCTTAAAGGTTCTTTCGGAAAAGATAGGCATAACCGCCGTGGAAATAACCAAGCTCTTATTCAAAGAGGGCGTTATGAAGACGGTAAACGAGTCGATAGACTTCGACACCGCGGCTATTCTCGCCGCAGGTATCGGCGTAGAGCTGGAATATAAGCCCGAAAAGACCGCGGAAGAAATTCTTTCCGAAAAGCAGGAGGATACGGTCGAAGAAATCGAAAGCCTTGTTCCCCGTGCGCCCGTCGTAACGGTCATGGGTCACGTTGACCACGGTAAGACCTCTTTGCTCGATTATATAAGAAAGTCAAGCGTAACGGCAAGCGAAGCGGGCGGCATAACGCAGCATATCGGCGCGTATTCGGTAAGCGTAAAGGGCAAGAGCATTACGTTTATAGATACGCCCGGACACGAAGCGTTTACGGCGATGAGGGCGCGCGGCGCAATGGTCACCGACATAGTTATCTTAGTCGTCGCCGCGGACGACGGCATAATGCCGCAAACCGTGGAAGCCATTAACCACGCCAAGGCGGCAGGCGTCACCATAGTCGTTGCGATAAACAAAATGGATAAAGTCGGGGCTAATCCCGAAAAGATAAAGCAGGATTTGACCAAATACGACCTCGTTCCCGAAGAATGGGGCGGCAGTACGCAGGTCTGCGAAATTTCCTGCAAGACGGGTAACGGCATAGATTCGCTGCTCGAAACGGTATTGCTCGTCGCCGAGATGAAGGAGCTGCTTGCCAACCCCGCGAGGGAGGCGCGCGGCGTAATCGTCGAAGCCCAGCTCGACAAGGGCAAGGGACCCGTTGCGACCGTGCTTATCCAGAACGGTACGCTTCATACGGGCGACAACATAATTTCGGGTACGGTAACGGGACGCGTCCGCGCCATGATAGACGACAAGGGCAGAAACGTCAAGGAAGCGGGACCTTCTATGGCGGTGTATGTGCTCGGCTTCGAGGAGGTCCCCAACGCGGGCGATTCTATATTTGCCGTATCGCAGGAGCTTATCAAGTCCGTTCTTGACGAAAGAAAGAGAAAAGAGCGCGAAGAAATGGTACGCAGTACTTCCAAGGTCACGCTCGACGACGTGTTCAATAAAATCGCAGAGGGCAATATAAAGACGCTCAACCTCATCGTCAAGGGCGACGTGCAGGGCTCGGTCGAGGCAGTTAAGCAGTCGGTCGTAAAGCTTTCCAACGAGGAAGTGCAGGTTAAGGTTATCCACAGCGGCGCGGGCGCCATAAACGAAACCGACGTAATGCTCGCCGAATCCTCGAACGCGATAATTCTCGGCTTCAACGTCCGTCCCGACGTAAAAGCCAAGGCAACCGCAGAGGCAAGCAAGGTCGATATCAGAATGTACAGAATAATCTACGACCTTTTGGACGATATGGAAGCCGCCCTCAACGGTATGCTTACTCCCAAATATCAGGACGTATATCTCGGAAAATGCGAAGTCCGCCAGACGTTCAAAATCACGGGCGTCGGCAATATCGCGGGCTGTTATGTGCTCGACGGAAAAATTATCCGCGGCGGCAAGCTGAGGATATACCGCGACGACGTGTTGGTCGTAGAAGGCAACGTACAGCAGCTTAAACGTTTTAAGGACGACGTAAAGGAAGTTGCCAAGGGGTATGAATGCGGCTGCGCGATAGAGGGCTTTAACGATATACGCGTCGGCGATATAATCGAGTGCTATTCGGTCGAACAGATTGCGGCAAAGAAGTAATTTTATCGGTGAGGTATGAAAGGAAACAGATGCGAAAGGCTTTCAAGCCAGTTTCGTGAAGAAATCTATAATATTATTACCACAGACGTAAGAAATAAAAATCCCGGACTCAGCGCGATTGTAAGCGTGACCGAGGTAGACGTCGCTCCCGATTTAAAGACGGCGCGCGTGTATGTAAGCATTTACGACGGCGACGCTGAAAGACGGCGCAACAGCTTTGCGGTTTTATGCGCCTCTTCGGGGCATATACGCCATACCCTTTCAAAGGTATTAAGGCTTAGGACGATACCCGAGTTGAAGTTTATCCTTGACGACAGTATGGAATACGGCGAAAAGATAGACAGACTTCTCAAAAATATCGGGGGCGAAGGGGATACCGCCAATGATAAATAACAAATTGGGCGAAGTGGCCGCTATATTGAAAGACGCAAAGGTCGTAGCCGTGGCGTGCCACACACGCCCCGACGGCGACGCTTTGGGTAGCGGCTTTGCGCTCTGTAAGGCTCTTGAAAACGCAGGCAAAACCGCATATATGCTGCTTGAAGAAGACCCTCCGCAAAGGCTGACGATTTTATCGGGGATGGACAAGTATTACGGACTGCTCCCCGTACAGCTTTCGGAAATAGACGTCTTTGTCACGGTGGACTGCGCGGAAGAAAACAGAACGGGCGATTTCGACGCCGTTTATTCGCAGTTTAAGGGCAAAACTTTAAATATAGACCACCATATATCCAACCACGGCTTTGCAAAATATAATTACGTATTGCCCGACTGTACGGCTACCTGCGAAATTCTGCCTGAAATTTTAGACGCCGCGGGGTTTGAAATTACCAAAGAGATTGCGGATTTGCTTGCTTTGGGCTTGCTTACCGACAGCGGCAATTTTTCTCATAAGGACGTCAGCGCAAAGACCTTTAAGGTGGCTTCGCTGCTCAAAGAGCGCGGCGCGGACATCTATGAAATAGGCTATAAAATGTTCAACCTGCAAACCAAGGCGAGGGTTATGCTATTCAAAAGGGTATTGAACTCTATGCGGTTCGAGCTTGAAGACAGGCTTGTGTTTTTAACGGTCACCCAGAACGATTTTAAAGAAACGGGAACCGATAAAAGCCAGACGGAGGGCTTCGTTGATTATCCGCTTTCGATTGACGGGGTGGAGGTCGCCGTTTCGGTTATGGAGGTCAAAAAGCGCCAGTATAAAATTTCGCTCCGTTCGCGTAATGCGGACGTAAACGCCGTGGCGGAAACTTTCGGCGGCGGAGGGCATAAGCTTGCAAGCGGATGTATGCTCTGTTGCGATTACGAAGAGGTCATAGACAGGATAACCCAAGCGGTATATCGGCAGTTATGACGGGCTTGATTAACATAAACAAGGCGGAGGGCGTCTCTTCTGCAAGAGAAGTCGCTTTGATAAAAAGACTGACGGGTATGCCCTGCGGACATATGGGCACGCTCGACCCTATGGCGGGCGGCGTACTGCCCGTTGCCGTCGGCAACGCCACCAGGCTTTTCGACTATCTTCTGACCAAGACAAAGACCTATGTGGCGACCTTCCGTTTCGGCGAAGATTACGATACGCTTGACACTACGGGCAACCTGATTAAAAGCGGTTTCCGTATTCCGGCTCCGTCGGAAATAGAGGCGGTAATTCCGTCTCTGACGGGCGAGATTATGCAAATTCCGCCCAGATACAGCGCAAAAAATATTAACGGGCGGCGCGGATATCAGCTTGCGAGGGCAGGCGTCGATTTCGAATTGCCCCCTAAAAAGGTAAACGTAAACTCGATAAAATTACTCGGCTTCTTGGGGAACGCTTTTTCGTTCGAAATAGTGTGCGGCGGCGGAACTTATATCCGCTCGATTGCCAGAGATATGGCTTCGGCGTTATCTACTTGCGCGGCTATGAGCGCGTTGGTAAGAACGGCAAGCGGACCGTTTTTAATAGAAAATTCCGTCAGAAGCGAAGAGCTTACCCGTGACAATATCGCAAAGTTTTTAATTCCGGGCGACAGCGTCATTTCATACGAAAGCATACACCTTTCGGAAGGCGAAGCGAAAAAGCTGTTCAACGGCGTTCCCGTAAGCTGCGGCAACGCCGACGGATATTATAAAATCTACGCCCCCGACGGCAGCTTTTACGGCATAGCCGCGGCTGACGGCGGAGCGCTGAAAGTGAGGACTAAATTATGTTAAAAATAATTGAGTACGGTAAAGACGAATACGAGTTTCCCGCATTAATAGTGTTGGGCTGTTTCGACGCGATACACGTCGGACACAGGGAGCTGTTGAAGAAAGCGAAGCTTCAGGCCAAGATAAACGGGCTGGATTTGGGCGTGATGATGTTCAAGGACGGTAAAAGCGGCAAGCTTTTGTATTCCTTTGAAGAGCGCGCGGCTTTGTTGGAGGAATTTAACGTAAAGTTTATCCTTGCAATAGATTATACCGAAGATTTCAAGAAGATAGCGCCAATCGCCTTTCTTAAAGAGATAGAGGACAAAATCAACGTCAAGGCGTATATGAGCGGTAAAGATTTCCGCTTCGGCGCAGGCGCAAAGGGCAAGGCTTCGACGCTTAAAAACTATGCCGAGGACGACGAAAACGGCGTTTGGTATATGAATATCAAAGACGTGGATATAGACGGAGAGAAGGTGAGCACTACTTTGATTAAAGCTTGCCTTGACGGCGGCGACGCGGCTAAGGCAAGCGCGCTGTTGGGCAGGGAATACTCCGTCACGGGCGAGGTCGTAAGGGGCGCAGGAAGAGGCACGGCGGTAGTCGGCTTTCCCACCGTAAATATCTATTATCCCGAATGGAAGTATCCCGTAAAATACGGTGTTTACGGCGTCAGATGCGAGGTGGACGGCACAGTCTACCGAGGCGTCGCCAATTTCGGTAATTGCCCCACCTTTGGGGACGAGCGCGTTTCGCTTGAAGTCTATCTCGAAGGCTACGAGGGCGATTTGTACGGACGGATTCTGACGGTAGATTTTCTTTCGTTTATACGCGAAATCGAACAGTTCCCTTCCGCCGAGGAGTTAAGCGCACAGGTGCGCTCGGATATAGAATCGACCTCCGCCGAATCGACGGTTGCCGACGATACCGCCCCCGAAGATGTTGCCGAAGAAGCTCCCGTTGGAGAGGTAGCAACCGACGAGGTTGTTGAAGAAACTCCCGTTGAAGAAATAGTAGTAGATGAAGTTGTTGAAGAAACGCCTGTTGTTGAAGAGATAGCAACCGAAGAGGTTGTCGAAGAA
>CAZUYN010000005.1:1760-7124 GCA_964624495.1 uncultured Clostridia bacterium | reverse complement strand
GCGGCAGAAGAAGTTGCCGAAGAGCAGGTTTCCGACGGGGAAACGGAGAAAGAGGTTTTGGCAGAGGAAATTACGCCCGAAACCGACGGCGGAGAAAACCAAGGTGATTAAATTCGGTCCGAGCGGCAACAGCGCGAGCTTTTACTCAATGGGATATAAGCACACCGCGCAAGCGCCCGAATATCTTGACAAATTCGGTCTCGATTGCTTCGAATACTCGTTCGGGAGGGGCGTAACCGTCTCCGAAGAAAAGGCTTCCGAAATCGGCGCGGCGTTTGCCGGACGGGGTAAGGAAATAAGCGTTCACGCCCCTTACTTCATAAATTTTGCAAATCCGGACGGCGAAGCGGCGCAGAAGTCGTATAATTACATACTTCAAAGCGCAAAATTCACAAAGTTATTCGGCGGTAAACGCATAGTTTTCCATTCCGCGTCGCAGGGTAAAGCCACACGGGAAGCCGCCGTTTCCCTCACGACCGAAAGGTTAAAGGTTCTGTGCGACTATATCTATCTCAACGGCTACGAGGACTTGTATTTCTGCCCCGAAACGATGGGGAAGCTTGCGCAGATAGGTACGCTCGAAGAGGTAGTGGAGTTCTGCAAAATCGATAAGATTTTTATGCCGGCGATTGACTTCGGGCATCTCAACGCAAGGGAGCAGGGCAGCCTGAAAACGGTTGAAGATTATAAATCGCGGCTCGAATATATGATATCCGAGCTCGGCTATGACAGGGTCAAAAATTTCCATGTGCATTTTTCCAAGATAATGTACGGCGGAAGGGGGGAAATCAGGCACCTAACCTTTGCCGACACGGTATACGGACCCGAATTTGCTCCGCTTGCGGTTGCGCTTAAAGAGTTGAAGTTAGAGCCGTATATCGTAAGCGAATCGGACGGAACGCAGGCGGAGGACGCCCGTGCGATGAAAGAAATTTATAATAGTGTTGACATATAAAGAAATTTTTGTTAAAATAATTTTTGGAATATATGGAAATTAACAGGGCGCAAAAGGTATTTTCGGATGTCGGCGCGGACGCGTTGATAACCGAACAGGACGATTTAAGGTTTTATCTTACGGGTTTTTCAAGCTCGTTCGGCATAGTTATCTGCGATAACGGCGGCACGCGTTTTTATACCGACAGCCGCTATCTCGAAGCGGCGCAAAAGGCTTTGGGAAAGGTCGGCGTTCCGGTTTTTGAATATCCGCGCGGCGTAAAGCTTTACGAGCTTATCAAAGATTATTCGCGGATAGCGCTGCCCCTCGACAGAATAAGCGCCAACCAATATAACCTGCTAAAAGAAAAGGGTTTCGACATAATAGACAGCGCCCCGTCTTTTACAAAGGCTATGTCTGTTAAGGACGATACGGAAATCGCAAACGTCAGGCTTGCCTGCCGTGCGGCGGACGGGGCGTTTGAAGATTTATTGCCGCAGATAAAAGAGGGAATGACCGAAAACGAAGTCGCCGCCCTTTTGGAATACCTGATGCGCAAACGCGGCGCAAGCGGCACAAGCTTTGAAACTATCTGCGCATTCGGGGCAAACGGAAGCGTACCGCACCACGAAACGGGAAACACCGCGTTGAAATTCGGCGACCCCGTATTGATAGATTTCGGCTGTAAGGTCAACGGCTACTGCTCGGACTGTACGAGGACGTTTTTGTTCGGCGACGACGGAAAGCACGGCGAATTTAAAAAGGTATACGAAAAGGTGCTCGCCGCGCAAATGCTCGTCAAGGAAAAGTTTGTCGCCGGAATGACGGGCAGGGAGGGCGACGCTATTGCGAGGAATTACCTCCAACGGTACGACCTTGCGAAATACTTCACCCATTCGCTGGGGCACAGCCTGGGGATAAACATTCACGAAAGTCCCAACCTTTCGCCCAACGACAATAATACGTTTACGGACGGAATGGTATTTTCGGACGAGCCCGGCGTCTATATAGCTGGCGTGCTGGGGATAAGGATAGAAGATACCGTAACCATGGCGGACGGCGCGGTCGTCAGTCTGACAAACACCGAAAGAAAACTTATAATTTTATAATAAATCTGCAAAACATTAAGGAGATAAACATATGGCATCTATTTTAGCAGGCGATATCAGGAAAGGAACAACTTTCGAATACAACGGTAAAGGCGTTTATACCGTTACCGAATTCCAGCATGTAAAACCCGGTAAGGGCGCTGCTTTCGTACGGACGACGTTGAAGAACGTCGTTACGGGTCAGGTGCTTTCCGATATTACTTTCAATCCCACGGCAAAGCTCGAAACCGCGCAGGTTGAAACGAGGAAAATGTCCTATTCGTACACAGACGGCGAATTCTATTATTTTATGGATCCCGATTCCTTCGAAATGACCACGTTAAACCTCGGTCAGGTAGAGGACGCGTTGAAGTATATCAAGGAAAACGATATGGTTACGATAAAGTTCCTCCACGGAACGGCTTTCTCCGTAGAGCCTGAAAACTTCGTAGAGCTTAAAATTATAGAGTGCGAGCCGGGCGTCAAAGGCAATACCGCCACTAACGCTATGAAAAACGCTACCGTTGAAACGGGAGCAAACATTCAGGTGCCTATGTTTGTCGAAGAGGGTGAAACGATAAGAATCGATACCCGTACCGGCGAATATATGGCGAGAGTCGGCAAGTAATCTTTATAATGAAAGCGGTCGTACAGCGCGTAAAGCAGACCTCGCTGTCCGTTGACGGGCGGCTTATATCCCGTATAGAGGGCGGTTTAACCGTTTTTCTTGGGGTTAAGCGCGGCGACGGCGAAGCGCAAGCCGAACGTATAGCGGCAAAAATTGCGAATTTAAGAATCTTCGAAGACGAAAGAGGAAAGATGAACCTGTCTGTAAAAGACGTCGGAGGAGAGGTTTTGCTTGTGTCGCAGTTTACCTTGTACGGCGACGCTTCGCACGGCAACCGTCCGTCGTTCACGGAGGCGGAGGAGCCTTCGAGGGCGAACTTTCTTTACGAATACTGCGCCGACAGGCTTATCTCGTCGGGACTGACCGTAAAAAAGGGCGTGTTCGGCGCGGATATGAAGATTGAACAGTACAATGACGGTCCTGTTACGATAATATTGGAAATTTAAAAAGGGCGGGTCGATTTTTATCGACCTGTTAGTTTATTTATGAGAATAGATTTTTTAGGAACGGCGGCTTCCGAGGGCGTTCCCGCAATGTTTTGTTCCTGTCCTTATTGCCGCGAAATACGCAGAAGGGGCTGGAGGGAATACAGAACGCGTTCGCAGGTTTTAATAGACGGCATTCTTTCGGTGGATTTTCCCCCCGAGGCTTATTATCATTCGTTAAAATTCGGCGTCGACCTTTCTGCGCTGAAATATATTTTAGTCACCCATTCGCATATGGACCATTTTTATGCGCACGATTTCGTCCTGCGCGGATATAAGTATGCCGAGCTCAAAGAGGACGTTCTGCAAATATACGGCAACGGCGAGATATCGAAGGTGTACGGCGAATGCACCCGTCGCGAACTGAAACGGGAGGTGTCCGCCCATTTAAAAGTGAACGTAATAAAATCATTTCAGAAGCTCAGTATAGGCGGCTACCGCGTTCTGACCGTTCCGGCTATGCACGGGACAAAGGAAGACGCGCTTTTGTATTATATCGAGAGCGAAGGCAAGGGGTATCTGCATTTATACGATACGGGCGCTCTTTCGGACGAGGCGATAGGCTTCCTTGCCGAAAACGGGGCGAAAGCCGCTCTCGCCGCGTTCGACTGTACGTTTTTGGACGCTCCTTATCAGGCAGGGCAACGCCATATGTGCGCCGACGGGGTTGCGGATATAGCGCGGCGGCTTGAAAAAGCGGGGGTGTGCGACGCCGACACCGAAAAGGTAATCACGCATTTTTCCCACCATTCCAATCCCGTCGGCGAACGGCTTGCCGAAATAGAACGAAAATACGGGGTTACCGCCGCATACGACGGCTTTCGGGTAGATATCTGATATGCGTTTTTTTAAGCATTTGAAAACCGTCTGCCGTCACCGCAGACAGGTACGGAAAAATTGTTTTAAAGTAGGACTGATAAAGCAGGGACTGACGCACGATTTATCCAAGTTCTCCCCGTCGGAATTTATCCCCGGGGCAAGATATTGGCAGGGCAACAGAAGTCCGCAGGCGCGCGAAAGGGAGCTGTTCGGCTATTCCCCTGCCTGGTTGCACCATAAAGGCAGGAATAAACACCATTTCGAATATTGGATGGATTTGGGGGCGTCGGGTCAGTTAGTACCCGTCGATATGCCGCCCAAGTATTTTGCCGAGATGATTTGCGACCGTGTGGCGGCGAGCAAGGTATATAAGGGAAAGGAGTATACCGACAGAAGTCCCCTCGAATATTTCGAAGGGCGTAAGGAAAGCCTGTTTATGCATCCCGATACGTCCGCACGGCTCGAATACTTCTTGCGCCTTCTTGCCGAAAAAGGCGAAAAGGCGATGTTTGCGGAGCTGAAAAAATACGTTAAAGACAATAAAAAAAGTAAATAACGGTCAATAACGCCCATTGCAAACGGAGCGTCGCTCATAATTTAAGGGGAGTTATTTGCCAAGGAGAAAGACTTATGAAGAAGAGAAAATTCATCTCGTTAATTTGCGCGTTGTCCGCGGCGTGTGCGGTTTTTACGGTCGGTTGCGTAAGGGGCGGCAACGACTCCGCCGAAGATTTGGTCTATTCGCTGTACCAATCGTACGCGGAAACAGCCGAAGCTACGGGTAGCGCTGCGCTTACCTACGAAGAATGGCTGCTGTCAATAAAAGGCGAAAAGGGCGAAGCCGGGGAAGACGGCAATGACGGCACCGACGGCAAATCCGCCTATAAAATTTGGCTTGAAGCCGGTCACAACGGCAGCGAAGAAGATTTTATCGCCTTCCTTAAAGGCGAAAAAGGCGATAGCGGAGAAAATGGCGCCGACGGGGTTTCGGTAATCGGCGCATACATAAACGACGAAACTCATCTCATACTGCAAATGTCAGACAACACGGAAATCGACGCAGGCTATGTGGGCGTGTCCGTTTCTCCCGAAGAACAGCCCGAAGAACCGTCCGAAAATGACCCCGAAGAACCGTCCGAAGAAGAGCCTGCCGAAACTTTTACGGTGACCTTTATCGCAGACGGCGAAACCGTCGGCAGCGTTACTTATACGGAGGGCGATGAATACATAGACGAGCCGTCTGTTCCCGACAAGCCGGGGTATACGGGCGAATGGGAAGAATATACCCTTACGACGGGCAATATTACTGTCAATGCAATATACACGGAAATCGCAGAGGCGTCCGACGATTCGGAAAATTCGGGAAATATAACCGTCTCCGAAGAACTGTATGTGATAAACATTCAATCG
>CAZUYN010000005.1:0-1660 GCA_964624495.1 uncultured Clostridia bacterium | reverse complement strand
AAATTCGGGAAATATAACCGTCTCCGAAGAACTGTATGTGATAAACATTCAATCGACGGGCGGACTTAAACTTAACGGCGTTACTATCTCCGTGATTAATGCGGACGGCGAAGTAGTACTAAGCGACGCCAAAACCGAAGACGGGCAGATTAAAGACTATCTTAAACCGGGGGAATACACTGTCAAAATCAACGCCTTGACTTTGCCCGACGGTTACTATATGGAAGAAGATGTTACCTATACCGTCGGCGGTTCGGGGAATTATGAGCTTACCATAACCGTACCTTCGGCAATAATATCAGCTCCGTCGGAGGAAGAAAAAACTTATAACGTCGGCGATATTGCAGGGGAATTTACCTTGACCGATTACACGGGCGTAACTTATTCCCTTTCGGAAATTTTGCAGGAGAAAAGGGCTGTAATTATAACTTTCTGGGACCCTAAGGCGTCGTCCGATAGTAAAAGTCAATTGTCGGTGTTGCAGGATATTTATTCGGAATTTTCCGAAGATGTGGAAATTCTCGGCGTTTACGGGAATAATTACACCCGATATCAAATTGACAGCTTTATGGGAAGCTCCGAATTGAATATTACCTTCCCGTTGGCGGCTGACGGCGCGGGGCTTACGGACAGCTATCAGATTAGCGAGCTGCCTACTACGGTTATCATAGACAGATACGGTCTTATAGTAAACTCGCTTTCGGGCGCGCAGACCGATTTCAGAGAGCTTTCTACGATATTGCAGCAAATCACGGCGGAAAGCTATCAGCAGAAGTTATCGTACTGACGGGCACGGTACCGGGTAAAGCAAAAATTAAAAAGAGCCGGGGGCTGCCGTAATTCCCATAGGGAATTTTCGGGTGAGCCGCAGGCGAACGGTAATCGGGCGCGGCGTGAAGCCGCGCCTTTTCTCATGCTTGATTTAGTCGTTTTAATTCTCGTAGTCGCCGAAGACCGGCGGACAGTTTTGCCCTCACCGCAATATCCTTGCAGGAGCGTTCTCAGCGCTTAAACCGCTTACTGCCGTTAAGCAAATTTTGTCACTTTATGTCATAAAAATTTATAACTTGTGTCATATTTTGTTGCAAAGCGCGTGGGAATATGTTATATTATGTTTATTAAGGGACGTAAATTATGTTACAACTTTATTTTGATTCCGATATGGACGTAACGCCCGAATTGGCAAAACACTATAACGCAAAGCTTATAAGCATGCCGTACTTGATTAACGATACGGCGGTTTACCCGTATAAAGACTACGATCGTTTCGACGCCCACGGGTTTTACGATATGCTCCGCACGGGTGTAATGCCAACGACTTCCGCGCTCAACGCCGAGGAATATAAGGACGTTTTCAGGGCTGATTTCGAAGCCGGAAACGATATTCTGTACATACATTTTTCCGCCGCGATGAGCGGCACTTTCGGCTCGATGCGGCTTGCCGTTTCGGAGTTGAAAAAACAATTTCCCGAAACCGAATTTTATTCCGCGGACACGAAGGGAATTACCGTTTGCAGCTACGCTTTGGCGCGGTTTGCCGGTGAATTGTATTTGGAGGGCAGGAGCGCGAAAGAAATAGTCGCCGCCGTGGAACGGGAACGGGAACATACCGCAACGTATTTTTACGCGGACAACCTTAATTTTTTCCGCCGCAGCGGAA
>CAZUYN010000004.1:40944-42773 GCA_964624495.1 uncultured Clostridia bacterium | reverse complement strand
CCCGACGAAACGATATCGAACGCGCGCTTTACGAACAGATAAACGCCGCGGCGGAAACGGCTCTTTTTCTTAGGCGCCGCCGCAGCCGCCTTCTCTTCCTTCGTTTCGGGCTTGGCGCCCACAACCTTAGTATCTTCCACTTCTTCAATCTCCGTATAACGTTCGGCTTCACAATCTATCATATCCGACTACCGAATGCGTTGGCGCAACAACGCTTTTGCGTATTCTATTCTATCACGGTTACGGCGCAAACGACTCACGGAAAAGCATTTAAATATCTGCCAAAAGAGCCAAATTATTGCTTTACGGTAAATTATTTGCAGAGCCGGACCCGTGGGGGTGAAAAATACAGAAAACGGCGCACGGCAAGAATAAACCGGAAAACGGTTTAAAAAGACTTCTGCCGAAACGCCGAAAGCCCGCGGCTGCGCCGCAGGCGGGATTGAATATTAATTTATATTGCGCGCGAACAGATAGCAGAGCTTTCTGCCCGCAAAAATACGGATTTGTCTGCCGCTGCGGACGGTTTCGCACCTTTCTCCGCCGTGTTCGTCCGCAGCGCGTAATTCGATATTTACGCAGACGGCGTAGACGCACGACGAGCACGAAAACAGCCCGAAAAGCAGCATGGCGAAAGACCACAGGAACTGAATTGCCGAAAACAGTGATTCGGTACCGAAAACCGTCTTTAAAACTTCGCGGCAGTCGGCAATATAATCGACGGAGAGCGCGTTATACAAGACCTGGCTGAGCTGGGTAAAGCACGCCATAAGACCGCACGTGCCTACCGCCAATACCGCGGCGAACGTCAGTATCGCACGGGAAAATTTTTTGATCTTCGATTTAACGCCCTTTTCTCCGCGGGCAAACAGCACTGCATATCTGCCGATAAACATAAGACAAACTGCAACCGTCAATATCAGGGCGTAGTTGAATATGCTCATACCGTTTACCTCCTTCGGAAACCACCGTTAGAGATATTATATCATATAGTTATACGATAGTCAACAAAATCGTATCATTTTTTGCCGTTTTTAGCCTTAATTTAACGTATTTGGCAATAATTGACGACTTTTAATAAATTACGATATGCGACGAGAACGGGGAAAAACGTGGAAAATCCAAGAAAAATTACGGGCGGCGGAAATATTTAACCGCCTCCCCCTTCCGACGGTTTTTTGCGCACGATTTCGGGCTTGCCGCATTTAACTATGCAGTCCGCCGGCACGGTTCCGCGTACGGACGCCGAGGGATAAACCGTACTGCGCCTGCCGACGACCGTTCCGGGGTTAAGCACGGCGTTGCAGCCTATTTCCGCGAAGTCGCCCACGATCGCGCCGAATTTTTTCAGTCCCGTGCATATAAGCTTTCCGCCGCGCACGCAGACCGTACCTTTATCCGCTTTCACGTTCGAGGTGATCGCGCCTGCCCCCATATGCGCCTTATAGCCGAGTATGCTGTCGCCGACGTAGTTGAAATGCGGCGTCTGCGCGCCGTCGAACAGTATGGCGTTTTTCAGTTCCGCCGAATTGCCCACAACGCAGTTATCGCCCACCAAAGCGTTGCCTCGGATAAACGCGCAGTGCCTGACCTCGGTTTCTGCGCCTATGACCGTCCACTTGCCGAGAAAGGCAGTCGGGGCGATTTTCGCGCTTTTATGCGCCCACACGCAATCGCCTATCGTTTGATAATCCCGGGGAAGCGTCCGCGAAAGGCTTTCGATAAAACCGCCTATTTCCGCCAAAGCTTCCCAGGGGTATCCGAAGCCGCCCAAAAATCCGCCCGCAAGGGTGTGCCGCAAATCGAGTAAGTCTGCTACCGTACACATA
>CAZUYN010000004.1:0-40844 GCA_964624495.1 uncultured Clostridia bacterium | reverse complement strand
CGGCTTATTATACGGCGGCGGCGATAAAATTAGAACGGACGGACGAAAAATCAAAAAAATTCCCCGTTTGCGCCGCGCAAACGGGGAATTTGCAACTACCGTTTATATATTGCCGCCGTCGGAATTTTCGTCCGCTTTATCTTCGGTTACCGCCGCTTCCGAAAGCTCCCGCTCCGTACGCGCCTTTACGGGCTTGGTAAAATCGGGCGTGACGATTCCGTACGCTTTCTTTTTATTGCGAGAGTAGGCGGGCATATCGACGATAAGCACTACCACAGCCGAGGCGACGAGACCGATAAGCAGCGAGATAATCACTGCCATAATAATACCTATAGAGTCTATTTCTTCGAGCTTGCTGCTTGCGAACAGCACCCTTGACTGCTGACCGTACGCCGCGGCTACCACGTCTTTGCAGATGACCGCTTGCTCTTCCAGCGTTATTTTTATTTTGTCCAGCTCCTTTCCGAACTCCTCGCTCTTAGTCGTGAAGTTTATATAAGCCGCGGAGGTTTCGTTCGGCGTCCACGTCCACAGGTTGGCGTCGGACTCATCGACCGTTATGCCGCGGAAGTTGAGCGTATAAAGGATATTTTCGTTCCTCGCTTCAAGCTCGCTTATCTTCGTAAGAAGGGTGGTTTCAGCCGTCGTGCCGCTGGTGCCTACAAGTTGCGTGTAAAGGTCTTTGTCGTTTTCAATCGCTTTGGTGTTTATCTGCAACTCGTGCACGAGGTCGTCGGTGGTTTCATCGAACACCTTATCGGTAAAAGTATAGCCGTAGCGCGACAGCCTGTCGTTCAGGGACTCCCTGTCGTAGCTGCCGTAAGCCGTCTGCAATTCGTTCAGCCATACGCTTAAAGATTTTTCGTTTATGACCAAATTGTCGCCGAACGAGGAAATCAAAGCCTCGTACTGTCCGACGAGGTAATTATACTGGTTATTGAGTATGTTAAGCTTTTCCTCGTATCTCTTTACCGAATCGCTGTCGTACGAAAGCAGGTTTTTGGTAAAGCTTACTTTTTCGAGCGAGGTCTTGGTGTATTCCGCGGGATACGCCGCAAGCGCGCGCAGGAAAGCGTTCGCCGTGTCGGCGTCGGGGAAATACTTAGCCTCCGCCACGAACCAATACTCGTACAGCTTTTCGTTGGTCGTCAAGCTCGACGAAGAGGTATCATCGTCCTTCAAAACCGACGTGCTGTTTATGGTCACGCCGTCGTTTTCGCTGATTTTTTCGACGTCGATATTTGCGAACTGTTCGTCTGAATCCTTGACCGCCTGCATATATTCGAGCGAAACCATATCCTGGAAGCGGAAAGTCGTGCCGTCGGGATAGACGGAGCTCTTGCCGGGGTATTCCATAGTGAAATACATCTGATACGTTATTCTTGCAGGATTGACCGCCAATTCGATAATCAACGTGCCGACTATAAGCGCCGCAAGCGTGACCGCAAGAATTATCCACTTTCTTCTGAATAAAACCTTGAAAAAATCACCGATTGTGAGCGCGCCCTTCTCTTCTTCGTCCATAAAAACGCTCCCCGTACTTATAATTAATATGATTTAATAAAGTAAAACCATACACACAGTTATAGATATTATAAATAAAAATTTTCAATCAGTCAACACAATTCGACAAGTTTGGCAAAATTTATCGCCGCCGCGCCTTTAAGCGCAATTTTTCGCCGGGGAACAAGTTAAAGCCGCGCCTTTACGGGCGCGGCCGTACAACGCCGCGTCTTACGGCATATTTAAGGCATATTACGGTGGTAACCGTAAAATTTATCTTCTGCCGCATACCGTCTTTTAAGGGTTATCTTCTCCGTTCTGCAAGTCCTCTGCGGCGGTATCTTCCCCATCGGTTTTTTCTTCGGGAGCTTGTGACGCGTCGGATTCCGCAAGTCTTTCTTCCGCGACGAAGTTGTGGATATCGAATTTCCCGTCCGCGGCAACGCCGCCTTCGGAAGCCGCCGCCTTTGCCTTGACCTTCTTTTCCCTTACGGGCGGTTGGAGCTCCGGGTGCTTCATAAACTTCATAAGCACGAACTTTTGCAGCAATATAAACGCTATGCCGCCGACTACCATAATAATCGACCAGAACTGCGAGGGCGTAAGCCCGGGGATAAATTCGCCGCGGTAATCGGTACGCACGTATTCTATTATGAAACGCCATACCCCGTAAGCTATCATATACAGGGGGAAGTTATAATTGAACTTGAATTTGAAGTACGCCACCGCCATTACCAGCGCGAGAATTGCGAGGAATATGCATTCCCAGAGCTGCGTCGGCACGACCTTGGTCGCATAGCTGTTCCCCGAATACATATATATGCCGTACCAGGCGTCGGTTTCACCTCCGTGGCAGCAGCCGTACATAGTGCAGCCGAGCCTGCCGAACGAATGGGCGATGGTTATGCCTATGGGAATTATGGGAATGGCGTCCGAGAGCGTGGCGTTCATATTGTTTTGGAAAACCTTATGCTTTGCGCGCGGAGCGATAACGTAGATATACAGGTTCCACACGGCTAAAAAGCTTACCACGCCGCCTATGAGTCCGCCGTAGAAGGTCATCGATTTCAAATCGAAGCCGTTGCCGGCGATTGCGTTGTAAATTCCCTGTACCACAGCCGCCATGAACACGCCGAAAGCCGTCGCGACGGCGCCTATGATGAGGAGTTTGTCAATCGCCTCGTCGTTGAAGTTCTTTTTGGTCATCGCGACCATAAGAAATACGAAGCAGCAGATTATCCCCAGCCCCATACACAGTCCGTACGGCCAGACGGATAAACCGCCTATCGTAAATAAAGGTCCGTTAATCATATTTTTACCTCGTTACCCGAGTCGGCTGCAAGCAGATTGTTTGCCGCCGAAGCAAGGGCTTTATAAGAGCTCTTTATTATATCGTCGTCTATGCCGGCGCCGAAATAGGTCTTGCCGCCGCATTCCAGACCGACGTACGAAACAGCCTGCGAACGCGAGCCGTCCGCGAGGGCGTGCTGTTCGTAGCCCGTGAGAACGTACTCTATGCCGAAACGCCGTTTAATCGCGTTGGAAACCGCGTCCAGACGTCCGTTGCCGTCCGCGACGGCGACCGTCTTAACCCCGTTGCTTAAAAACGTCACTGTCGCTTCTATGCCGTTCGTCTGGCGGAAATGACATTCGGGTATGTCGAAATATTGACGGGGGGAAAGGTAGTTCTGCTCGAAAACGGCGTAGACTTCGGCGGGCTTGATTTCCTTATGCGCCCTGTCGGATACGTCCTTGACCTTATAACCCATATCCTCTTTCATCTTGCGCGGCATATCTATGCCGTAGTCGGCGAGCATTATATATCCGACGCCGCCCTTGCCGGACTGGGAATTTATGCGTATGACGTCGCTTTCGTATTCTCTGCCCAAATCGACGGGGTCTACGGGCAGATAGGGCACGTCCCATATCCGACGGGCATTTTTCTTTCTGAACGCCATACCCTTGGCTATCGCGTCCTGATGCGAGCCGGAGAACGCCGCGAAAACCAGCTCGCCGGCGTAGGGCTGACGGGGGCTGACGGGCATATTCGTAAAGGTCTTGTACAGCGAAGTGATATAGGGCATCGCGTTGAGATTGAGCCCGGGGTCTACGCCCTGCGAATACATATTGCAGGCAAGGGTGATTACGTCCGCGTTGCCCGTGCGCTCGCCGTTGCCGAACAGCGTGCCCTCTATCCTGTCCGCCCCCGCGAGAAGCCCGAACTCCGCCGCCGCCACTCCGCAACCCCTGTCGTTGTGGGGGTGAAGCGAAAGGACGACGTTTTCGCGGTACTTCATATTCTTGCTTATGTATTCCACCTGCTGGGCGTATACGTGGGGCATTGCGTTTTCTACCGTGGCGGGCAGGTTGATTATCGCCTTCCTGTCCGCCGCGGGCCGCCATACGTCGAGCACGGCGTTTATTACTTCGAGCGCGTACTCCGGCTCGGTGCCCGTAAACGATTCGGGGGAATACTCGAAGCGGTATTCCTCGCCCTCCTCTTCGGTAAGCTGCTTTAAGAGCTTTGCGCCGTCCACGGCTATTTTCAGAATCTGTTCTTTGTCCTTGTTAAAGACCTGTTCCCTCTGCGCGACGGAGGTTGAATTATAGACGTGCACTATCGCGCGTTTCGCCCCCTTCAACGCCTCGAAAGTCTTTCTTATTATATGCTCTCGCGCCTGCGTAAGCACCTGCACGGTTACGTCGGAGGGGATTAAATCCTCAGTGATGAGCTTTTTTAAAAATTCGTATTCGGTATTGCTCGCCGCGGGGAAGCCGACTTCTATCTCCTTGAAGCCGAGTTCGCACAGCAACTTGAAGAACTCCACCTTGGTTTCGAGCGACATAGGCTCTATCAAACTCTGGTTGCCGTCGCGCAAATCGACCGAGCACCAGACGGGGGCTGCCGAAACGTAATCCTTTTCCGCCCACTTGAAACACGGCTCCGGGGGAAGAAAGTACTGCCTTTTATATTTACCGTAATTCTGCATTCTCGCACCTTATGCTTTAAACCGCCGCATTATGCGCAATACGGGGGTTATTATGAATAAATTTGAATAATTATACCATACCTCTGCATACTTTGCAAGTAAATTGCACGGATAATGCGGAAGGGCGGAGCCGCGGTTCGCCGAAAGAAAAGCGGTTATTGAATATCTCCGCCCGACGCGGCGTCCGCCGTCCTCCTCTTCTTTCTGAGGCAGGGAATGAAGATATAAAAGCCGAGGGCGATAAACATGCTGACCGACCAGCCGAGCGCCCACGCCCAGCAGACGCCCGAAAAGCCCATTCCCACGCCGACGAATATATACACGAAGGCTACCCTGAGCAATAAGTCGGTAAAGGTCGAAATCGTAAAGCCGAGGTTGCCGCCGCAGCCGCGCACGGCGCCGTCGGAAACAATCTTCACGCAGACGACGGGCAGGAACGCCGCGACGATGCGGAGAAACATCATAGAGCTGTTTACCGCCTCCGCGGTAATGGAGCCGCGGTTGATAAAAAGCATGGTAAGCCGGTAGGGCAGGGTTTCGCACAGTACGAGGAACACAAGGCTTACCGCCATAGCGTAGCACAGCACCGCTATATAGCCCCGTCTTATGCGCCCGTACTGTTCCGCTGCCTTGTTTTGCGAACAGAAGTTGGCGAGCCCCGACGTCATATTGCTTACGCCCACGTTGGCTATCTGCACGAGCTTGAAGCTCGTGGTGAAGCCCGCCGCCGCGTCCAGGCTGATAAGGTTAATACGCTTTTGCACGAAGAAGTTGCCGACCGAAACAAAGCTGTTCTGCAATATAATGGGTACAGAGGTTATGATTAAGTCCTTGCAGATAGTCTTGTTGAACAGTTTGGGCTTTTCCACGCATCCGACGGCTTTGAGCTTGTTCGCAAGCACCGCCACGGTAAGCACGCAGGCTGCCGCCTGCGAAATTAAAGTCGCCCACGCCGCGCCGGCTACGTCCCAATGAAATGCGCAGACGAACAAAAAGTCCAGCCCGACGTTTACTACCGAGGAAAACACGAGGAAGAGAAACGGGGTCTTTGAATCGCCGAGGGCGGAGCTTATTCCGCAGCCGACGTTATACAAAAACGCAAACGGCATAGAGCCGACGTAAATATACAGATATGTAAGGCTGTCGCCCATAACCTCCTCGTCGGTCACGTCGAGCAGATACATGGACGGTTTGGCGAGCGCGAAGCCGAGCGCCATTACGGCGGCGCACATAACCGCAAAGGTTATAGCCGAGGTGTTTATGGTCTCCTTTACCTTTAAATTGTTTTTCGCGCCGAAATACTTGGCGATTATTACCGAGCAACCCCCGTTGCACCCGAGGGCGAACGCCAGAAGTATATTGACCATGGTATTGGCTTCGCCCACGGCGGTCAGGGCGTTCTGCCCGTTTCGGGCGAAATTGCCCACGACGAGCAAATCCACGAGCGAATAAGCCTGCTGTACCATGGCAGAGCCTAACAGCGGCAACGAGTAGAGCAGTAAAACCTTCCAGACGCTGCCCTTTGTCAAATCCACAATCTTTTGCGCTTTCATACGCGCAATATTATAGCACTTTGTTTTTTCAAAGCAAGAAAATCGCGCCAGAAACGCCACAAAAAAATCAAATTTTTCAAGCGGTTAAATTTAGCCCCTGCGGCGTATATTTATTTGAAATTATCGCCAAAAACGCGGAACGACGGGGTTAAATCCGTCGTTCCGCGTTTTTTTTCGTTTAACGAATTAAGTTTATTGTTCGGTCAGCTTACGGTAGCGCTCCGGGCGGCGGTCGCGGAACAAGCCCCATTCGAGCCGCTTTTGCGCCAGCTCCTCCAAATCGTATTCCGCGCAGAGAATCTCCTCGCGGTCACGGGAAGCGGAGGCGGTTATTTCGCCCGTTCCGTCGGTTATAAAGGAAGAGCCGTAAAAGAGCAGGGACGAGCTCTGCCCCCCGTTTTCGGCGTCGGGTTCGACGCTTTCCCTGCCTATTCTGTTTGCCGCCGCGACGGGCATAAGATTGGCGGCGGAATGACCCTGCATACACCTTCTCCAATGGGGCATGCTGTCGCAGCCGAGAATGGGCTCGCTGCCTATCGCGGTGGGATAAAGTAAAATTTCCGCGCCTTCGACGGCAAGGCACCTCGCCGTTTCGGGAAACCATTGGTCCCAGCATATGCCCACGCCTATTTTGCCGAACGCCGTTTCAAAGACCTTAAAGCCGCTGTTCCCGGGGGTAAAATAAAACTTTTCCTGATAATAGTGGTCGTCGGGGATATGCGTCTTGCGGTATACGCCGAGCAGACTTCCGTCCGCGTCGACGACGGCGACGGAATTATACAGAACGTTGCCGTCCCTTTCGTAGAAGCTTACGGGAAGTACCACGTTGAGTTCCCCGGCGAGCCTGACCGCCATCCGCACGGCTTTGTTCTCCTCCGTGCGCTCCGCAAACGAATAAAAGGAATAGCGGCGCTGCTGGCAGAAGTATTCCCGTTCGAACAGCTCCGGCAGGAGTACGATGTTTGCGCCGCCTGCGGCGGCACGGCGTATAAACGCTTCGGCTTTTTTAAGATTTTCTTCCCGTACGGCGGTACAGCGCATCTGCACCGCGGCGATTTTCACTTTCATTTTTCCGTCTCCTTACCGTTTAGAATACCGTTTGCAAATTTACCCGACGGAATTTGCTGGGTTATGCAGTGTATGTTGCCGCCGCCCGAAAGTATATCCGAGGCGCGCACCGCTATGACCTTTCTGTCGGGGCACAGCGAGCGCATAAGCTTAACCGCCGCCCTGTCGCTACGCCTGTTTCCGCCGCCGAATACGGGCAGTATTACCGCGCCGTTGGCAAAATAAAAATTACAGTAAGACGCGGCAAGGCGTTCGCCGACCTCCCTTACGTCCTCGCCCTCTTCGAAAACAAAACCCGCAAGGTCGTGCTCCGAAATTGTTACGGGCTTTCGGGGTATGGGCAGCTTGTGCACGGTTATGCTTCTGCCCTTGGCGTCGGTCACGCCGTTAAGATACCGCAAATCTGCGGCGGACAGCTCGTATTGGGGGTCGCTTTTGTCGTCCGTCCAGGCGAGCGCCACCTCCGCCGGTCTTATAAACGCGCATACGTTGTCCACATGCTCGTTGGTTTCGTCGTTGTATATTCCGCGGGGAAGCCACAGAATTTTTTCGGCGCCGAGGTAAATCTTTAAGCGCTCCTCTATCTCCCGCTTTGAAAGAGACGGATTTCTGCCCTTACTTAAAAGGCAGCTTTCCGTGACCATAACCGTGCCCTCGCCGTCCGAATGGATGCTGCCGCCTTCGAGCACGAAGGGCGACGCGTCGTACAGGGGCACGCTGAATTTTTCGGCGAAATATGCGGCAAAGGCGTCGTCCTTATCCCAACGGGCGTACAGCCCGTCCGCCTCGCCGCCCCAGGCGTTGAATTTCCAGTTGACCGCCCTCACCTCGCCCGTGGCGGAATTTTTGACGAACGTAGGGGCGACGTCCCTCGCCCAGGAGTCGTCGGTTTCGCCGCCGCAGACCACGACGATATTTTTTATATTGCGCATGGCGCGCCGCACTCCGCTCTCACTTTTTTCGTCGCAGCACACAAAGACGGTTTCGGTCTGCGCAATCGCGCTTATGACCTTTTTGAACGCCCTGCGGGCGGGGCGCGCGCCGTAGTTCCAGCTGCCCGGTCTGTGCGGCCAGATGATTATACAGCCCGTATGCTCCGAAAATTCGGCGGGCATTGAAAAACCGTCTTCTTGCGGCGTCGTCATTTACGATAGTCTCCCTTTGAAATCGTCATAACCGAATCGTCTGACTAATTCGGCGGAGCCGTCCTTTTTCAGCAGATATATTGAAGGCAACGGAATGCCGTTGAACGTGTTGTTCTTAACTATTGTATATATCGCCATATCTTCGAATATCAGCTTATCGCCCGTCCTTACGGGTTGTTCGAACGAATAATCGCCTATTACGTCGCCGGCAAGGCAGGTTAAGGAAGAAAGGCGGTAAGTAAAGGGCTTTTCGCCAGCCCCGTAGCCGTTATAAAGGGGCGGACGGTAGGGCATTTCCAGCACGTCGGGCATATGGCATTCGGCGGACGCGTCGAGCACGAGTATTTCCGTTCCGTTGCTCACTATATCCTCTACGCCCGTGACGAGATAGCCCGCGTTCAGCGCGACCGCCTCGCCCGGTTCGAGATATATCTGCACGCCGTACTTTTCCACGACGGAGAGCAGAAATTCTTTCAGCTCCGCAAGCTTATAGCCCTTGCGCGTAATATGGTGTCCTCCCCCCATATTCAGCCATTTGATTTGTTTTAGATAGGGCGCGAATTGCCTTTCCACCGCCGCAAAGGTTTCGATAAGCGCGTCGGAATCCTGTTCGCACAGCGTGTGGAAGTGCAAGCCCTCTATATCTCCGGGGAGAGTTTCCCCGAATTCGGCGATAAAATTTTCGGGCGTTATACCCAGCCGCGAGCCGACGGCGCAGGGGTCGTATATGCCGCCCCCCCGGGTGGAATGCATCGGGTTTATGCGCAGACCTATGCTGACCTTATCCCCCGAAGCCTTGTTGCGGTCGGAAATAATTCCGCGGTATTTGCGGTATTGCGCCGCAGAGTTGAACACGACGTGGTCGCATAAGTTCACGATTTCGCGCATGTCGGATTCCTTGTAAGCGGGGGCAAAGACGTGGTTTTCCTTACCCATCTCCTCCTTGCCGAGCCTTGCCTCGTATAGACCGCTTGCGGTAGTGCCCGAAAGGTACTTGCCGATAAGCGGATACAGCGCGAAGCAGGAAAAAGCCTTTTGGGCAAGCAGCACGCGGCAACCCGTATCCTGCAACGACGAGAGCACGCGGCAATTTTCCTCCAACGCCCTTTCGTCAATCACGTAGCAGGGCGTGGGCAAGCTTTTAAGCGCCTTTTCGGTCTTGCCGTCCATTCCGTTAATCCACCGTTACGGGCGATTCGTCCACGATCCAGGGCAGCCCGAATTTGCCGAGCATTTCCATAAAGGGGTCGGGGTCGAATTCCTCGATATTCCGCACGCCCTTTTTGTTCCAGCGCTTGGTCGCAACCAGCGCCGCGCCTATCATAGCCGGCACGCCCGTCGTATAGGCGACCGCCTGCGAGCCGACTTCCTTATAGCATTCTTGATGGTCGCAGACGTTATAGATATATACGGTCTTTTCCTTGCCGTCCTTTTTGCCCTTAAAGATACAGCCGATATTGGTCTTTCCGACCGTCCTCGGACCGAGCGAAGCGGGGTCGGGCAACAGCGTCTTTAAAAACTGTATGGGCACAATCTGCTTGCCTTCGAAAAGCACGGGCGAGGTCGAAAGCATACCCACGTTTTCAAGGCACTTCATATGGGTAAGATAGCTTTGACCGAAGGTCATAAAGAAGCGTATGCGCTTGACCCCGGGGATATTTTTTGCGAGCGATTCGATTTCCTCGTGGTGCAGTAAATACATATCCTTTTTACCGACTTGGGGGAAGTCGTATTCGCGTTTGATTTCCATAGGCTTGGTTTCAACCCAGCGTCCGTTCTCCCAATAGGAGCCGTTCGCCGACACCTCGCGCAGGTTGATTTCGGGGTTGAAATTGGTTGCGAACGGGTAGCCGTGGTCGCCGCCGTTGCAGTCGAGAATGTCTATCGTCTCTATCTCGTCGAAATAGTGCTTCAAAGCGTATGCCGAGAAAACGCCCGTAACGCCGGGGTCGAAGCCGCTACCCAAAAGCGCGGTTATGCCCGCTTCCTCGAAGCGCTTTTTATACGCCCATTGATAGGAATAGTCGAAATAGGCGGTAAAGCCCTGCTCCGCGCACCTCTTTTCGTAAGCGGCGCGCCATACGGGCTCGTCGGTGTTTTCGGGCTCGTAATTAGCCGTATCGATATAGTCCGTCTTGCATTGAAGGCAGGCTTCCATAACCGTAAGATCCTGATAGGGCAGTGCAAGATTGAGCACGGCGTCGGGCTTGTATCCGCTTATAAGCTTTACGAGCTCCTCCACGTCGTCCGCGTCCACCTTTGCCGTCGTAATCTCCGTAGCGGTTGAGGGTTGCAGTTTTTCCTTAACCGCGTCGCACTTGGAGAGCGTGCGGCTGGCAATGCAAATCTCCTTGAAGGTTTCGCTGTTTTGACAGCACTTTGCGATTGCAACGCCCGCGACGCCGCCGCAGCCGATAATTAACAATTTAGCCATTTTATATTTACCTCTTTCGATTATTTTTCCTCTTCTTTAAGCATATCCTCGACGTATTTGGGGAGCATAAACGCGCCCTTGTGCAGATTGGTCGTATAATACCAGGTCTTAATATTGCGGTTATTCCACCTGTCCGCGTTCAAATCGTTCAGAGGATGATATTTTTTGGACGTAAAGCCGAACAGCCAATAGCCCGAAGGGCAGGTGGGTATATGTGCCTGATAAACCCTGCTTATAGGGAAAGAATGGCTCGCCTTTCTGTGCATCTGGCGGCAGGACTCCTCGTCGTCGTCGTAAAAGGGGCTGCCGTGCTGGTAGACCATTATGCCGTCGTCGCGCAAGGCGCGGTAGCAGCTGCCGTAAAATTCCTTGGTAAACAGACCAGCCGTATGACCCAACGGGTCGATCGCGTCGTTGATTATAAGGTCGTATTCGTTCGATTTGGAGCGGAGAAAACGCAACCCGTCCAGATAGTAGACCTTGACCCTCGGGTCGTCTAAGCCCTTGGCGTTGTCGGGGAAAAATCTGCGGCATATATCGACGAACGCGCTATCGGGCTCGACTACGTCTATGCGCTCTATTTCGTTATAGTAAGACAGCTCCCTCGCGACTCCGCCGTCGCCGCCGCCTATGATCAGCACGTTTTTTATATTCGGGTGTACCGCCATAGGGACGTGCACTATCATTTCGTCGTAAATGAATTCGTCCTTTTCGGAAAAGACAATGCTGTCGTCGCAGACTATGAACTTGCCGAATTCCTGCGAGTCGAATACGACTATACGCTGAAATTCCGTCTGCTCGCTGTAAAGCTGTCTGTCTATCTTTACAGACATTTTAACTTTATCGGTATAGTAATCCGAAAACCAAAGCTCCATATCCGCTTTCTCCTTTGCGTTACTTCCACACCTGTCTTTCGTCGGTCAGGACGTTGAGGTATTCCACGTCGATATCTTCGGGTCCCTGCATAGAACAGCCCTTCTCCTTCGCGTAGACGATATATTCGATTATATCCTCCGTAATCATTTCCCCGGGGGCGAGAATGGGTATGCCGGGCGGATAGCACATGACGAATTCGCCGCAGATTTTGCCCGCCGTCCTCTTTAAGGGAAGGCTCTTCTTTTCGGCATAAAACGCCGTCTGGGGCGATACGAGCACGCGAGGCGCGATATATTCGGTGTTGAGCATTTTGCTCGTGCTTTTGGAATACAGACGGCGGATATCCGACAATGCGCCGACGAGCCGCTCGATATCCTGCAACCTGTCGCCGATTGAAAGATAGGCGAGGATATTGGCGATATCGCCGAATTCGATTTGTATGTCGTATTCGTCCCTGAGCAAGTCGTAGACCTCTATACCGGCGAGCCCGACGTCGCGCGTGTAGACCGAAAGCTTGGTCACGTCGAAATCGAAGATACTGCCGCCGTTTACAATCTCCTTGCCGTAGGCGTAGTAGCCGCCTATCTGGTTTATTTCCCCCCTTGCGTATTCCGCCATTTCGGCGACCTTGGCGAACGTCTCCTTGCCGCGCAAAGCCAAATTACGCCTTGAAATATCTAAACTTGCCATAAGCAGGTAGGAAGCGCTCGTCGTCTGCGTGAGGTTTATTATCTGTGAAACATATCCCCAGTTTACGTTCTTGCCCGTGAGCAGGATAGAGCTTTGGGTAAGACTCCCCCCCGATTTGTGCATCGAAACCGCCGCCATATCCGCGCCCGCTTTCATAGCGCAGACGGGCAGATTGTCGCCGAAATAAAAATGCGTGCCGTGCGCCTCGTCGGCGAGCACCAGCATTTCGTGCTCGTGCGCGAGCTTGACGATCGAGCGGATATCCGAACAGATACCGTAATACGTGGGGTTGTTTACGAGGACGGCGACCGCCCCGGGGTTGTCCTTTATAGCCTTTTCGACCTCGGATACCTTCATTCCGAGCGAAATGCCGAGCTTTTTATCGACTTCGGGATTGACGTAGACGGGAATGGCGCCGCATAGCACGAGCGCGTTTATAACGCTTTTATGGACGTTACGGGGCAGTATTATCCTGTCGCCCGCCTTGCAGACCGACAGCACCATACTCTGCACCGACGAGGTCGTTCCCCCGACCATAAAGAAAGCGTGCTCCGCCCCGAACGCCTCCGCGGCGAGCTCCTCCGCCTCCTTGATGACCGAAGCCGGATGACAGAGATTGTCGAGCGGTTTCATCGAGTTGACGTCGATTCCCACGCACTTTTCGCCGAGAAGCTCTACAAGCTCCGGATTGCCGCGTCCGCGCTTGTGTCCGGGCACGTCGAAGGGAACCACGCGTTTTCTTTTAAAAACCTCAATCGCCTCCAAAATAGGGGCGTTACGCTGATTTTTCATTTGCAACTGTAACCTCTGCAAAAAAATACAAAAAAGACAGGTATTCGCCCGTCCTTTTCCCGTATCTTTTATGTTTGATTTTTACCGCTAAGGATTATACATCGTACAACTGATAAATTGAAGTCGGATTCCCGGCGAAATCCATAAATATAAAATTTACTTTAACCGCGCCTGTCGCGCAGCTAAAAACCACAATGCGGCAGTTGTATGATTTTTTTTCTTTCTCTGCCTATTTGCTATACTCAAATATTATCCGATTTTTTGCGCTTTGTCAAGCAAAAAAACCTGCGGTAATATAATTACTTTAACTTTTACAGTCCGCCCGCTTGCCGACGAGGCAATCAGTCGTGCAGACGGTTGCCCGCCGCAGAATACAAATCGAATTCTTCGTCTATATCGAAGTCCGAATCGTCGTCGAATGCGGCGAGCTTGCCGACCGATACCTCGTACGCGGTCATCGTGACGAAGGTTTCGTCCTGCTGCTTCTTCTGGTACTCCCTCGACTGTATCCTGCCCGAAAGCGCAACCTTGTCGCCGACGGTTAAATTCTTGACGAAACGGGCGTTTCTGCCCCAGGCAATCGCGGGGATATAATCGCTTTTGTTATACGAGCGGTTGACCGCTATCAAAAGGTCGGCGATTTCCCTGTTGAAGGGCGTGGTGCGGTATACGGGCGGCTTGCAGATGTAGCCCGAAAGCACGATTGAATTGGGGTTTTTGCCCGGGCGGTTATCCAGAATTTCCCGTACGAATACGGTCAGCATAAGCCTCGATTTGCCGTTTTCCAGCTTGTTGTAAGAGCGGAACTGCCCGAGGGCGCACAGCTCGTCGCCCTTTTTCAGACCGTCGCCCATAAGCCTTTCGGACACGGTGACGGGCAGAACGTCCGCCTGACCCGAAAGCCTGTTTATCTCTATAAACAGCTCGTAGAACCCCTCGCCGAATACCTCGTGGGAAAAGGTCGCGTCGGAAACCACCGTTCCGCAGACGTAAACCCTGTTGTTCTTTTCATTCACATAGTTGTTCATTTCATTACTCCTTAAAAGTGCTTCGCTTTGTTTCGCAACCGCCGAACGACAAATTAACAAACAATTGCGGCAAAAATATTTCAGCTTGACGGAATTTGCCTGCCCGTCGCGTCGAACGTGTAATTTTCACGCAGAATCAGCTCGCCTATCGGGACGAACGTATAGCCCTTGTTTTTAAGCGTTTCGATGACGATAGGCACGGCTTCCGCCGTATGCAGACCGTTGTTGTGCATTAAGATTATCGAGCCGGGCGAAACCCCGTTGATAACCCTCATCGCGACGTCCGTGGCGGATAAATCCTTCCAGTCGAGCGAGTCCACGTCCCACTGTATCGTGTAGTAGCCCTCCTCCGACGCCGTCCTGATAAGCTCGTCGTCGTAGTCGCCGTAAGGCGGACGGAAGAGCTCTACCTCCTTACCCGTGACCGCGGTTATAGCCTCCGACGAGGTTTTCAGTTCGAGCCGGATTTCCTCCGCGTTCTGCTTGGACATATACGAATGGGTGGCGGAGTGCGTGCCTATCTCGTGACCCTCGCCGTCTATAAGGGAAACGTATTCGGGGTATTTTTCAGCCCAGAATTCCACCATAAACCAAGTGGCTTTGACCCCGCCCACGCGCAACGCCTTTAATATTTCGTCGGTATAATCGACGCCCCAGGCGCAGTCGAACGAAATGGAAATGCATTTGTCCTCCCTCTGCACCGAATATATCGGGAGAAGGCGCGGAACGCCGCCCAGCCACACGGCGTATGCGCCCGTGAAGTGCGCGCCGACCGAGAACGCGGCTATCAGCGCGGCGGTCAGCGCCGCCGCAAGCACGTTTTTTAATTTTACGATTACAGCCAAGTTGCCCACCTATAATAACAAACGAACGGCGGTCGGATTTCGGGCGATACGGTCGTATTATGACTATTTTTGGAGAATACGTCTCCGCCCTTTGCCGCTTAACTGTATATGTTTATTCCGGCGGACTTCCGAATATTCCGCGCAACTTCCTATCGGCGTTGAATTTTATGCGATTTTCCCGAAAAAAGACGAAACCGCCCGTTGCCGCAAAAATTTGCGGTAACCGACGGCTTTTATTTTTTAAGTTATATCCGGGTTACGGATTAAAGAAGAGCGGTCAGGTTTCCGCAATCAGCCTTTTCAGGATTTGGTCGGCTTTCTTTACGTCCGCCTTGCCCCCCGTCGCCTTTTTGACGTATCCGTACAGGGCGAATATCGCCTTTTCCTTGCCGCCCTTAAAGTCGGCTACCGCGGACGGGTTGTCCTCTACCGCCTTACGGCACGCTTCCTCCAACTCGCCGTCGTCCACGCCCCGCGTATCCTCGGGTCCGATATATTCGGACAGGGGCTTGCCCTCCTCCGCCATCTTAGCCAGCGTCTGTTGGGCGAGGGTTAAATTAATCTTGTTTTCGTCGGCAAGCTTTATAAGCTTTGCCGTCTCCTCCGCGGTAACGGGCAGGGCGAAATTTTCCTTGTCCTCTTCGGTGGCAAGCTTGGAATACAGCACGCCGACGGTGAAGTTGACGGTGTTTTTGACGCTTGCGCCCAGCCCGATGACCTTTTCCACGAAGTCGCACACGCGCTTATATTTATACAACAGCTTTGCCGTAGCCGCGTTGATTTTCAGCTCCCCGACGTACCTGCGCAATTTTTCGAGCGGCAACTCGGGAAGGGAGTTGCGGATTTCCTCCACCTTTTCTTCGGGTATGACTACGGTTAATATGTCGGGCTCGGGGAAATAACGGTAGTCCTGCGCGTCCTCCTTGGTGCGCATAACCGAGGTTTCGCCCGTCTTTTCGTCGTAGCGCAAGGTTGCCTGCTCTATTTTACCGCCCTCGGACAGTACCTCGCACTGCCGCGCATATTCGTAGCGCATAGCCTTTTCGATATAATTTACCGAATTCATATTCTTTATTTCCGTGCGGATACCGAAGGTTTGGCTGTCCTCCGGCATAACCGATATGTTGACGTCGCAGCGCATAGACCCTTCCTGCATTTTGCAGTCGGAAACCCCGATATAGCGCATTATGAGTTGCAGCTTTTCGACGTATTCCTTGGCTTCCTCCGGGGAGGATATGTCCGGCTCGGACACTATTTCGATAAGCGGAACGCCGCCGCGGTTATAGTCTATAAGCGTATATCCGCTTTCGTGGACGAGCTTGCCCGCGTCCTCTTCTATATGAATTCTGGTAATGCCTATCCTTTTGCCGCTTTCCAGCTCGACGTAGCCGTGCTCGCACAGGGGCTTGTCGAACTGCGAAATCTGGTAAGCCTTGGGCAGGTCGGGATAGCAATAATTCTTTCTGTCGAGGTGGGTGGTCGTGTTAATCGTGCAGTTGGTCGCAAGACCCGCCCTTATCGCGTACTCCACGACCTTTTTGTTGAGTACGGGCAACGCGCCCGGCTGACCCGTGCAGACGGGACAGCAATGCGTGTTGGGGTCGCCGCCGAAAGCCGTCGTACAGCCGCAGAATATCTTCGTCTTAGTAGCAAGTTCGACGTGGGTTTCAAGTCCGCATACAAGCCTGTATTTCATAATTTTACACCCCCGTCGTATTCCGTATCGCCGCACAAGCCCTCGGCTTCGGCGAAGTACGCCGCGTTCAAAACGCGCGCGTCGTCGTACTTTTTGCCTATTATCTGCAAGCCTATGGGCAAGCCGTCCTTATCCTTGCCGCAGGGAACCGAAATTGCCGGCAGTCCCGCGATGTTGACGGGCACGGTGCACGCGTCCGAAAGATAGGTTTCCAACGCGTTGCCGCCCGAATATCCCAAGGGGAAAGCCGTCTGCGGCACGGTCGGGGCGAACAGGAAATCGCACTTTTCAAAGCTTCCGTCGAGCTGTTTTTCGACCTCGGTGCGCAACAGGCACGCCTTTTTGTAATACGCGTCGAAGTAGCCCGACGACAGGACGTACGTCCCGAGCATTATGCGCTTTTTGACCTCCTTGCCGAAGCCCTCCGTCCTTGTACGAGTTACCATATCGTCCAGATTTGCGTAGTCGGCGGCGCGGTAGCCGTACCTTATGCCGTCGTATCTGCCGAGATTGGAGGACGCCTCCGCGCAGGCGATAATATAATACACGGGCAGGGCGAGCCTGAGCGCAGGCAGACTTAATTCCACGACCTGTGCGCCTGCGCGTTCGTACGCGGATATTGCCGCGGAAACGGCGTTGCTTATTACCGGATTAACCCCTTCGGTCAGCTCCTTAACCACGCCGATTTTAATGCCGCGCACATCTCCTTTGAGAGAGGTGGGCTGCGCGGAAGTCGCCACCGAGGTGCCGTCCTTTACGTCGGCGCCGCGGATTGCGTCGTAGACCAAAGCCGCGTCCGCAACCGAGGTCGTCATGGGACCTATCTGATCCAGCGAAGAGCCGTACGCAATCAGCCCGTAGCGCGACACGGCGCCGTAGGAGGGTTTGAAGCCGACTATGCCGCAAAAGGACGCGGGCTGGCGGATAGAGCCGCCCGTATCGGAGCCGAGCCCGTAAGCCGCCAGATTGGCGCAGACCGCCGCGGCGACGCCGCCCGACGAGCCGCCCGTCACGCGTGAGGGGTCGCGCGGATTGAGAGGCGCGCCGTATACGCTCGTTTCGCCGGTTGAGCCCATTGCGAACTCGTCCATATTCGTCTTTCCGAGCAGTACCGCCCCCCGAGCCTTCAACTTAGCCCAGACGGTGGCGTCGTAATAGGGCTTGAAGCCTTGTAAAATTTTAGAACAGCAGGTCGTTTGCAGACCGTCCGTTGCGATATTGTCTTTAAGCGTGAAGGGTATGCCCGTCAAGGGGGTTGCCTTGCCCGACCTTATAAGTCCGTCGGCGTAACGCGCGGCGGAACGCGCCTCGCCGAAGGTCGTATACACGTAGGCGTTAAGCGTGGGATTGGCGGCTTCTATCGCCGCGATGTACCGTTCGGTCAGTTCGGCGGAGGTCATCTCGCCCGACTGCAGCTTTTCGGACAGCCTGCCTATTAAGCCCGTCATCTGACCACCCTCCTTACGGGGAAGTAGCCGTCGCGCGCGTCCACGTTGGACGTAATCTTTTCGGCGGGCAGGCTTTGCTCCACGTTATCCTCGCGCAAGTCCTCCCAAGCCACGGTGCGCGCGGGAACCTCGCGCACGGTATCCGTATTGCCCGGCACGCTGTCGTTTATCCTCCCCGCGAAGGCGATTATCTCCTCGAAGTCGGGGATAAATTTCTCCTCTTCCTCTTCGGAAAATTCAAGGCGCGAAAGCCGCGCCAGCGTCTTTATTTCCTGTTCGGTTATACTCATAAAATTTCTCTTACTGTCTTATTTTGATATGCGCTTCCCTCAATTGGGTTTCGGTGACTATGTTGGGTGCGCCGCACATTAAATCCTGCCCCGAAGAGGACATGGGGAAGGCGATGACCTCCCTTATATTCTCCTCGTTTTTAAGCAGCATTATCATTCTGTCCACGCCGGGCGCCATACCGGCATGGGGCGGCGCGCCGTATTTGAAAGCCGTATACAAAGCCCCGAATTTGTCCTTTAAACTCTCCTCGTCGTAGCCCGCGATTTCGAACGCCTTGACCATTATGTCCAAATCGTGGTTGCGCACGGCGCCGCTCGACAGCTCCACGCCGTTGCAGACGACGTCGTACTGGTAAGCGAGAATTTCCGACGGCTCCTTGCCCGTAAGCGCGTCCATACCGCCCTGCGGCATGGAAAACGGGTTATGCGTGAACGCGTACTTACCGTTTTCGTCTAATTCGTACATGGGAAAATCGTTGACGAAGCAGAAGCGGTAAGCCTGTTTTTCGGTCAAATCAAGCCTCTTCCCGAGCTCGTTTCTGATTTGCCCGGCGAGTCTGGGGGCTTTATCGGCGCTGTCCGCGATAAAGAATATGGTGTCGCCTGCCTGCAAATCCGCTATTTCCCTGAGCTCGGCTTTTAGCTCCCGCGGAATAAATTTATCTATCGGTCCTTTATAGGTCAAATCCTCCGCCACCTCCAAATAGCCGAGCCCCGCCATACCTATCGACATGGCGAACGCGAGCAGTTTTTCGTGGAAGCCCTTGGACATTCCGGATTGAACCTTGATCGCGCGGACGCACTTGTTGATAAACGGCTTGAACGTGCATTTATCGAAGAATGCGGACAAGTCGATTATGCGCAGAGGGTTCCTCAAATCGGGCTTATCCGTGCCGAATTGCAGTATCGCCTGCGCGTAGGAGATGACGGGAAAGGGAGCCTTCGTAACCGCGTACCCCTCGGGGGCAAATTTTTCGAAGGTTGCGGAGAGCACCTCTTCGCCTACCTTGAATACGTCCTCCTGGTCGGCGAACGCCATTTCGAAATCGAGCTGATAGAATTCGCCCGGGGAGCGGTCGGCGCGCGCGTCCTCGTCCCTGAAACAGGGGGCTATCTGAAAATATTTGTCTATGCCCGCCACCATTAAGAGCTGCTTATACTGCTGGGGCGCCTGCGGCAGGGCGTAAAACCTGCCCTTATACCTGCGCGACGGCACGATATAGTCCCTCGCGCCCTCCGGAGAAGAGGCGCACAGTATAGGCGTCTGCACTTCCACAAAGCCGAGCTCCGTCATCTTTTCGCGCAGGAACGAAATTACCTGCGAACGGAACACGATGTTGTCCTTGACCTTGCGGTTTCTCAAATCGAGAAAACGGTATTTAAGGCGGACGTCCTCCCTTATGTCCTTAGAGGATATCACCTCGAAGGGGAGCTGTTCGCGAACCTTGCCCAAAATAACCGCCTTGCGGCAGTTCAGCTCTACCGTGCCCGAGGGAATTTTGGGGTTGTACGTTTCCTCGTCGCGCTTTTCTATTACGCCCGAAACCGAAACGCAGTCCTCCTTGTTCAGCCCGTCAAGCAGGCTTGTGTCGTGCATAACTACCTGTACGACGCCGTAATAATCCCTTAAATCTATAAACGAAACTCCGCCGTGGTCGCGGATATTTTCTATCCATCCCGCCAGAACGACCTCGTCGCCTATCCTGCCTTCCCCGATTTTATCCGACGTGTCGGTGCGGTATATCGCTGACATATATATTCTCCTTTTCGCGAATCGACAATCGCTTCGGTTTATAAAAATCCCGTCCGCCGTAAACGGCGAACGGTCCGGCGCGTTTGCACCACTCGCCTGTTTGTATAATTATTCGTAATTATACTATTTATTGCGGCGAGTGTCAACGAATAACGGCGATTTTTTCAATATTTATTCATATTTTATTCACAATGCGTATCGCCTTGACTGCGCGTCTTAACCGCGCCGACGTATCCGTTTAAGGGCGGCTACTTCTTCTTGCCCTTGGTTTTTCTTATTTCGGTTATCGTCCTTTCATAGCCGTATGCCGACGGGGTGTAATAGACGCGGTCTTTAAGCCTGTCCGGCAGGTACTGCTGTTCGACGTAGCCCTGCGGATAATTATGCGGATATTTATAGAGCCGCGAATTCGCCTTGTCGTCTTTGCTTCCGTACGAATTGTCTTTGAGATAGGGCGGCACGCCGTCGTCGTCCCTGACCTCCCTTACGTCCGCCTTGGCGGCGTTCATAGCCGCTTCGACGGTGTTCGATTTGGGCGCCTCACACACGTAAATTATGGCTTCGCAGAGCGGTTCCAGCCCCTCGGGATAGCCCGTCTTTTCCAGCGCGTACATTGCGGAGGTCGCTATTTGCAGGGCGCGGGGGTCGGCTAAGCCCACGTCCTCCGCCGAATGGATAACCAGACGGCGCGCTATCATCATAGGGTCGCAACCGCCCTCGGCGAGCCGCATCGCATAGTACAGCGCCGCGTTTGAATCGCTTCCGCGGAGCGATTTGCAGAACGCCGAAAGGTAGTCGTAATAATCGTCGGTATTATAGGAAAGGGCTTTGCGCTGGATGGACTGTTCCGCGTCGGCGAGCGTGACCTTTATCTTGCCGTCCGCGTCCACGGGAGTGGTGAGCACGGCAAGCTCCAAGGCGTTATACGCGGCGCGCAAATCGCCGCCAGCCATAGAAGCGATATGGTTTATCGCCGCTTCCTCCACGTCGGTCCGATATTCGCCCAAGCCCCTGCGCTTGTCTTTGAGCGCCTTATGCAGCGCGGCGCAAATCTCCCCGTCGGTCAGTCTTTTGAATTCGAAAACCCTGCACCTCGACACGATCGCGGGGGTCATAGAGGCATAGGGGTTTTCGGTCGTCGAGCCGATGAATATCACCGTGCCCTTTTCGATTGACGGAAGCAGGGAGTCGGACTGCGTCTTGTTGAAGCGGTGACATTCGTCAAGCATTAAGTATGTACGCTTGCCGTACAGCTTTAAGTTGTCCTCCGCCCGCTTTACCGCCGCTTTTACGTCCGCCACGCCCGCCTGCACGGCGTTGAGCTTTATAAATTCCCCGTGCGTGGTCGAAGCCACTATGTTTGCAAGCGTAGTCTTGCCCGTACCCGGGGGTCCGTAAAAAATACAGCTCCCCAGCCTGTCCAGCGCGATAGCGCGGCGCAGCAGCGAGCCCTCGGCAACGATGTGCTTCTGCCCGATAAAGTCGTTTAAGTTGTTTGCGCGCATACGCTCGGCAAGCGGTTTCGCCTTTTCCTCGTTGCCGTTCAAATCGAATAAATCCATAGCTATTTAATAAGTTTCTTTATATCGTCTATACGCTCCTTGGCGAGCGCGTAGCCCTCGTTATAAGCCTGTTCGAGATTTTTAATTTTATATTGGTTCATTCCCTTCATTTCGGGGACGATCCACACGGTTTTTCCGTCGTCCGTAAGCTGTTTGAAATAGGATGTGCGGTTATTGTCCATCATATCGTAGACGCGGCAAATCATACCTATAAAGCCGCTTACCTTTTCCACCGGCTCCTTGGTGTTGTCCAGAACGTCCACGGCTATTACCGCGTCCGCGCCCATTTCCCTAACCTGTTCTATCGGTAATCTGCACAGCACGCCGCCGTCGATAAGGAGGTGCCCTTCGTACTCCACGGGCTGAAAGACGAGGGGAATAGAACTCGAAGCGCGTACCGATTTGGCGACCTCGCCCTTGTTCAGCGTTATTACCTTATTGGACAGCATATCGCTTGCGACGCACGCAAAGGGTATGAGCAGGTTGTCGAACGTGATATCGCCTATTTTTTGGATGAGCATATCGTACATCTTGTTGCCCTTTAAAATAGAACGGCGGAGACCTAAGCTTACGTCTATGAGGTCGAAGGGCTTAATCCGGCAGACCGTTTCCATCATTTCGTCCACCTGCATTCCGGCGGCGTAGCAGGCGCCGACCACCGCGCCCATCGAACAGCCCGTTATATAATCGGGACGGATGCCAGCCTCCTCCAAGGCTTTGATTACGCCTATGTGCGCGACCCCGCGCGAGCCGCCGCTGCCCAAAACCAGACCTATCTTTTTTCTTCTCATAATTCCGACTCTCCGTTAATAATTTTTAATGTATGCAATCCGACGCGAAACACAAAACAATAAGCTTTAAAAAAATTTCCGTATGCGCCGCCCTCGTATTCTTTGCCGCCGCGCTTGCAATAAAGCCGCAACGGTACGTTACCGTATGCCTTGAAGGCATAAGCCTCTGGGCGGAATGCGTGTTGCCGTCGCTCTTCCCGTTTATGGTGGTCTGCCTGCTGCTGTCGGGGCTCGGCGCCGTCGAAGCGCTTTCCCGTCCGTTCGCAAAGCCGTGCAAAAGGCTCGGGCTGAGTCCTGCCGCGGCGCCCCTTTTCATACTGTCCGCGGTATCGGGCTACCCTGCCGGAAGCCGCCTCGTTTCGGAATACCGCGAACGGGGACTCATCAGTCAAGCCGACGCGGTCAGACTTGCGCCGCTGTGCTCCTCATGCTCGCCCATGTTCGCCCTCGGAACCGTGGGAATTAAGGCTTTCGGCGAAGGATATTACGGGGTCAAACTGCTTGCCGCCTCTATAATTTCGGTTATCGCCACCTCGGTAATCTATTGTCTGTTCACAAAAAACAAAATTGGCGGAAGCGCTTATCTGCCGCACAAACGCGGGGACGGCGATTTGCTCTTTTCCGCCTTTTACGGGGGCGTAACCGCGTCGCTTACCGCAGGCGGTTTTATCTGCTTTTTCTATACGGTATCGCAGGTTATTGCCGATTTTAATATTTTTATGCCGCTGACCGCGTTGCTCCGTCCCGTTTTAGGGGGCGCGGCGGAGGGACTTACCCTCGGGCTTGCCGAAGCGACGGGCGGCTGTTTCGCCGCCGCGGCGGCAGGGGGATTTTTCGCGTTGCCCGTGGCTGGTTTTTTAACAGTTTCGGGCGGAGCTTCGATAATCTGCCAGCAGCTCTGCTACCTCGTCAAATGCGGCGTAAAGCCCTCTTTCTTTATCTCATTCAAGCTGTTACAGGGCGCCGCGGCTTTCGCGCTGCTGTGTCTGTTTTCGCTCTTCTGATTTTACAAAGCCCGAAAATCCTTTAATAACAACCTATTATCTTTAACGAAGTAGAGCTGTGCGCAAGGCTTGCCAGCGCGCTCTTCACGGACGGGGCGGAGTAGTCGCCCTCGATTTCAATAAAAAAGCGGAATTCGCCCTTTCTGTCCTTTATGGGGCGGCTTTCTATTTTGGTCATATTTATACCGCGCGCGGCGAGCGGGGACAGCGTTTCGTACAGTGCGCCCGACCTGTGCCGACATGTAAACGAAAAAAATATATCGGACGATTTTTTGTCGTCGGGAACCGAGCCGCGCATCACCAGCAAAAATTGCGTGTAATTGTCGGGCTCGTCGGAAATACAGCCGTCTGACAGCTGCAACCCCTCCGCCGCGCACTGGCCGCCGGCTATCGCGGCTTCGTCGAAGTTTTTAAGCCTTGTCACGCTTTCCGCGGTGGAGCGCGTCGTTATCAGTTCGGCGGACGGAAAGTTTTCGAACAGGTATCTGCCGCATTGCGCCAGCGCCTGCTCGTGCGAATATATCCTTTTAATCGCGGCATAGTCCGCCCCCTTTAAGGTTATAAGCCTGTGTTCGACCTTGACCGAACGGGCGGCGCACGCCCATACTCCCTCCGTGGACTGCAACAAATCTAAATTCTGCACGACCGCGCCGTTAAGGGTGTTTTCCACGGGCATTGCTATGGCGTCGCATTCGCCGCTTTTTAGCGCGCACATGAGGGCGGGGAAAGAAGTATAGCCGATTATTTTGCAGTCCGCCCCGATATCGCGGGCAAAACCCGTCGCCGCGACGTGACTGTAAGTACCCGTAGGTCCGAGATATCCGATTTTTTCAATCATTGTCCTATCTCCTTTCCGCTTTAAATTTACCGCCGGTTATACCGCCGCACGGGTCAGACCCTGCTTGCGATATCTAAAATAAGCCTTTCGGTGTCGCACCAGCCGAGGCAGGGGTCGGTTATGGACTTGCCGTAGACCTTGTCCTCCGTCTGGTTGCCCTCTTCTATAAAACTCTCTATCATAAAGCCCTTTACGTTGCGCTTGAAATCGGCGTCGTAAAGGCGGTTGTTCATAACCTCTTCGCAAATTCTTATCTGCTGTTTGAATTTTTTGCCGCTGTTGGAATGGTTGGCGTCTATGATGATGGCGGGATTTTTAAGCCCCGATTTGGCATAGCCCTCTATGACCTGCATTACCGTTTCGTAGTGGAAATTGGGGATATCGTTACCGTACGAATCGACCGCGCCGCGCAAAATTGCGTGCGTTAAGGGGTTACCCCCGGTCTTCATCTGCCAGCCGTTTAACATAAACACCTGCGCCGACTGCGCGGCGTAGATAGAGTTGAGCAGGACGGGAACCGAACCGCTCATAGGGTTTTTTATGCCGACGGGAACGTCCATACCGCTTGCGGTCAGCCTGTGGAGCTGGTTTTCCGAGCTCCTCGCGCCGACCGCGACGTAGGAGAGCAAATCGTCCACGTACGCATAGTTTGCAGGATACAGCATCTCGTCCGCGGCGGCAAGACCGCTCACCCCTATCGCCTTGACGTTCAAATCCCTTATGGTCAATATTCCCTTTAAAATATCTTCCGATTTGGAGGGGTCGGGCTGGGAGAACATACCCTTATACCCGACGCCCTTAGTGCGCGGCTTATTGGTGTATATGCGCGGCACGAGCACCAGCTTGTCCTTGACCTTTTCGTTCAATTTCCCGAGCCGCTCGACGTAGTCGAGCACGGGCTTTTCGGCGTGCGCGGAGCAGGGGCCCACGATGATTACAAGCTTGTCGCTTTCTCCCGTGACGACCTCTGAAATAATCTTATCGCGCGAAGCCTTGATTGCCTTCAAACTATCGGGCAGGGGAAGCCTGTCCTTTATCTCTGCGGGTTCGGGTATCTTTATCTGTCTTTCAAACATCTTTTTTCTCCAATATCTTTTTTAGCAGCCCCGATATTTTTTCGGGTATATAGCTTTCGTAGTCTTTTTTGAATTTTATGGAATTGCGGACGAGCGAAGAGCTGACGTGGAGCTCCTCCTGCTCCGCCGGAAAATATATCGTGACCATATCCTCTTTAAGCTTTTTGCTTGCGAACGCGTCTCGGTTTTCGTATTCGAAGTCGATTGCGTCGCGCACGCCTCGCACATAAAAGGGCGTGTTTTCCCTTTCGAGCAAATCGACCGCCGCGCCCGTAAAGCTTATCACCTTTACGCGCCCGTCGCCGCCGAACAGCAGGCGCAGCATTTCCAGCCGCTCTTCAACCGTAAAAAGGCAGTTCTTTGCCGGATTTATCATAAGGGCGACGGTCACCCCGTCGAAAATTTTCAACGCCTTTTCCACCACGTCCAGATGACCTGTCGTCGGTGGATCGAAGGAGCCTGCAAACACGCAAGTTTTCATAATATCCTTTCCCATATGTAACGGTGTAATTATTTTCTTTTAAAAAACGAGAGATACGCCCTGCCGTATTTTCTGGCGTCGTATAAGAGCAAGCCGTCGATTTCCCCCGAAAACGGGCGGTCGCGTTCGTAAACGGCTATCCCGTCCTCCGCCAAAAGCCCCCCTTTCGCAATCAGCGCGAGGGCGTCCGCCCCGAATTCCTCGGCATAAGGGGGGTCGAGAAAAATCAGGTCGAATTTACGGCTGCAACGGGCTAAATAAGCTTTATAGTCCATAACCGTAACCTCGCACGAGTCCTCTTCCTTTAACGCGGCGATATTTTTATTTAAAACGGCTATACTTTGGGGGGAACGGTCGTTAAAGCAGACTTTTTCAGCCCCGCGGGAAACGCATTCGAGCCCGAGGCTTCCGCTGCCGCAGAACAAATCGAGCACGGTCGCGCCGACTATGCGCGGGGAGAGAATGTTAAACAGGCTTACCTTTGCCCTGTCCGACGTGGGGCGTATTTCCCCGACGGTAAATTCCGCAAGCTTTCTTCCTCGGTGTTTGCCCGAAATTATTCTCACTTTTTGCGCCCTTTACCGCCGTTTTTGCCGTTATGGTTTTTGCCCTTTTTCTCCCCGGGGATATTCACGACGCGGCTGCGCTTATCGTCGGGGTTGGTCGCCGCGAGTTGCTCCTGTATTTTTATCTGGCGGAGCTTGCCGAAGTAGTAGCTGACGGTAAGAAACGCGACGGGGAATAATATCATAACGTAGCCCAGCGGCAGATACGCGCTTTCCGCAAACGAAAGCGGACCGTACCCCCAGGAAAAGACGTATTGCAGGCAAAACATACAAAAGGAGTTGTCCGCGCAGATTTCCACCGTGAGCACTATGACGTAGGGTATGCAGACCAAAAGCCCGATTACCGCGCCCTTCCACAGCGCATATTCGCCCGTGCGGTACGCAACCCTTTCGTCGGAGGAGTTCAGTTCGCGCTTGCGCCCGTTTTCTACCGTCTTTTTATACGCTTCGGAGCCGTTCGCCCTGCCGAAAATAAAGAACGCGCCCGCAAGCATAAGCTCGCCGCCAATAAGCGCGATTAACCTGAGATACAGCTCGATTTCTTCGGCGCAGGTAAACGCGATTATGGTCGCGGAAAATATGACCATTATTATGAACGGGAACGCGCAACCCGATAAGATGTCCTTTATTTCGAACCACACCTTCCGTTTGACGGAATAGGCGACTTCCTCCAAGCCGAATTCCTCTGAACCGAGATTATTTTCCAAAAGTAATTATCCCCCTTTCGCTGACGTATATATCGAGGGGTACGTCGTTTTCCCCTTCAAAATTTTCAGAACATATTTGCAGGGCGTAGCCTATCCCCGCCTTTACGATTTGCGGACGGGCGGCAAAAAACCTGTCGTAATATCCGCCGCCGTAGCCTAAGCGGTAGCCCCGTCCGTTGACCGCCAGAAGCGGCGTTATGCAGACGTCGATATCGCCGCCGAAAGCTTGTCCGCAGGGCTCCTCTATGCCGAATTTGTTCTTTATAAGCGCGTCGCCCGGCTTATAGGGCACGGCTACCATTCCGTCGCCCTCTATCCTCGGCAGGTACACTTTTTTGCCCTCTTTTAAAAGCCGCGCGATTATCAGGCGCGTGTCCGCTTCGGAGCCGAAGCTGTAATAGACAAAAAAGCTGTCGTAGCAGGCAAACGCGAGCAAGAGCGCGTCGGCAATAGCGCCGTCCGCCACCTCCCTTGCGGAGTACCGGAAGCACTTACGCTTGATTTTGTATTTATACCTCAAATCCTCTTTTATAGACACGTTGGCTCCTTTTCGTCACCGAACACAGCGCCTCGTACGATATAGTGCCGCACCGCTCCGCATAGGCGTCCGCGTCGGTAAACACGGGCAGAAGCTCCTCCTTGCGGCGCGACACGAACGCGTCCATGCACAGCGTTTTTTCGCCGAGGGAAACGCCCCGTGCAAACCCGTCGGCATAACCCAAACGGTATGTATACAGCCTGTCGTAGACCCTGTCGGCGACGTTATAACCCACGCCCTCGCCGACCACGTCTGTGGACTGCGCAAGACGGGCGTACACCCTCATCGCGGGTTCGAGCCCCGCGCGGCTGAAATGCGGCGGCGCGTAGCCGTACAGCATAATGCCGCACCTGACGCCCTCCGCGAGGTAGTCTCCGCCCCGTATAATGCCGCCGCTCGCCGCAAAATGCGCGACAGCGGACGGGGCATAGTACTTTACAGCCGCCGCCGCGCCCTTAAACAGCGCGAGCTGCCGTCCGCTTATCGCCGCCCGTTCGGGGGCGTACATATGCGAATATACCCCCGCTATATTTTCGGGGTCGAGAAAGCTTAAAAGCTTGCCCACGTCACGCGGGGAACAGCCGTAACGGTTCATACCCGTGTTGACGGCAATATGGCAGGGTAGCCCCTTTGCCAGCTTTGCGCTGTCGATATCGCCGACGGTAGCCGAAAGCCCGTAAAATTTAAGCTCTTCCGCGTCCGCCTCGTCGAGGGGCGGAGCGAGCACGAGAATGGGCTTGCTTATGCCTGCGACCCTTAAAGCGGCGCCTTCCTCCGCGATAGCCACGCAAAAGCCGTCCGCCACGTCCTCTATTTCCCTTGCCACCTCTGCCGCGCCGTGACCGTACGCGTCGGCTTTGACGACGGCGAAGAAAAATCTGTCGCCTATCATACTGCGGACGAGCTTTGCGTTACGGCGGATTGCCGCAAGATTTATTACCGCCAAAGTTTTTTGCATACGATATCTTATGCGGAACCGGACGGAAAAAGTGAAAGCGGTCAAAGCCGCCGCGGCGTATGCCGCGCCGACGGCTTTCTGTTATATACAAGAAAATATTTTATCTATTTTACCACACGGCAAGGCGTTTGGCAATACTTAGGCGTAAATTAACGGCTTTATATTTACGTTTCGCCGCCGTTTTGCTCCGCAGGACGGGGGCTTTTGTCGCGTATTTTTCCGTGTATACGCCTTATTGCAGGAGCGACGGCATAGGCGAGGAACGCCGCCAGAACGCAGAGAACTACGTCCTTGGGCATATAGACGAGGTTATAGGTCACAACCGCCGTCCACAGACCGCCGTATGCGTTCAACTGCCATACGGCTATGAAATAGGCGACGCCGATCACATAATCGGCGAGGAACGCGCCGAGGGCGAGCAGAATTTTCTGCCACAGCTTTGGCGTGGAGTTATACGCTATTCCCGCGACGCCGGCGGAAGCTATAAAGCCTAAAATGTAGCCGAACGAGGGCTTTAAGACGTAGCTGAAACCGCCGAATGGCTCCGCGGAAAACACGGGTATTCCGATTAAGCCCATAACGGCATATACGCCCGTGGCTATCATACCCTTCCGCCAGCCGAGAAGCAACCCCGCGAGCACGGCGATAACCGTCTGAAAAGTAAGGGGCACCATCGGGAAAGGAATTTTTATGTACGCCCCCGCGACCATCAACGCGGCAAAAAGTCCGCATTCCGCCGTATCTACGGCGGCAAGCTTAAACGTATAGTTTTTCATACTTGAAATTTTACGGCTTTTTATGGAAATTTGTCAACTGATTACGGCGCAGATTATGTAAATTCCGCTTTATACATAACCTTTCAGGTTATGATTTTACCCGTGCTCCGCCCCGACTTCCGGCGCGCTTTATTTTAAAGCCGTATTTGGTTTGACAAACGCCGCCAAAAGTTTTAAAGTATTTATATACTTATTTTTTTTCGGACTGCAATGATTTACACCCTGACGCTTAATCCCTCGCTGGATTACTACCTAAAAGTCAATAATTTCCGTTCGGGCACGGTAAACCGCACTGCCGCGGAGCGTCTGACCGTCGGAGGTAAGGGAATCAACGTCTCCTTACAGCTTAAAGAATTGGGGGACGATACGGTCGCCCTCGGCTTCGTGGCGGGCTTCACGGGCGAGGAAATAAGGCACGAGATCGAGGCGCTGGGGCTTAAACACGACCTGTTTGAGGTCAGCGGCAGAAGCAGAATAAACGTAAAGATAAAGGCGATAACCGAAACCGACATAAACGGCACGGGCGCGGAGATAACCGCGAAGAACATCGCCAAGATGACCGACAGTCTGAAAGCACGCTTAAAGGACGGCGACTATGTGGTTATCAGCGGCAACGCGCCCTCTTACCTCGGCGACGACGTATATGCGGACATAATAGACGCGCTCAGGGTCATCGACGGGGTCAACTTCGTCGTGGACGCGTGCGGCGACCTGCTTTGCGAAACGCTTAAATACAAGCCCTTCCTTATAAAGCCCAACCTGTTCGAACTGTGCGAAATATTCGGCATACCCTCCTCAATTACCGACACGCAGACAATCGCCTCATATGCGCGCAACCTGCAAAAGCGCGGCGCGCGCAACGTCATAGTATCGCTCGGCGCGGCGGGCGCGGTTATGGTAACCGAAACCAAGCAGGCGTGCTACGTCAGGGCGGCGAGGGGGCAACTCATAAATTCGGTCGGGGCGGGCGACTGTATGATTGCCGGCTTTTTGCACGAATATATCAATACGGGCAACTACTTTAAGGCGCTTAACTTCGCCACCGCCGCGGGAAGCGCCTGCGCGTTTACCGAGGGAATTGCCACGCGGGAACAGATTGAATACGTCGAAAGCCTTATGCTTTGAAAGATTTGAAAGGACGGCGAAAGCCGCCGCGCTTGACCTGAGCGCGGCGGCTTTTTTCGTTCGGAAAAATTTTAACGCAATCCGAGAACGGGACAGTCAGTTCCGTTTGGTATGCGCCCTGAATATCAGCGCCATCAAAAACGCGAACACGACCGCGGCGGTCACGCCCGCGCTTGCCGCGGCAAGGCTGCCCGTAACGGCGTAGAAAAAGCCCTTTTCCGCCCCCTTGATTGCGCCGTTGGCAAGCAGATAGCCAAACCCCGAAATGGGCACGGTTGCGCCCGCGCCGGCAAATTCGACCAGCGGCTGGTATACCCCTATCGCCGTCAGCGCCACCCCCGCGAGCATAAAATACACCAATATTTTGCCCGCCGTCAGGTCGGTGAAATTTATGATAATCTGCGCAACCGTGCAAATGGCGCCGCCGACCGCGAACGCTTTTATAAACATTAAAAATATGTCAAGAACTTCCGATTCCATACGGTTACCCCCGTAATATGCTTTAATTAATTTAAATTTCCAACTGTACTGCGTGGGATATGCAGGGTATGGATTCCCCCTGCCCCGACGACACGGTAGAGAGCAACGCGCCCGTCGCGGCGAACAGCACGCGCCTGTATTCGAGGTTTCTCATCTTGGTCAGAATATAGGAGTTGACGACCGTCGCGCTGCACCCCGCGCCGCTTCCGCCCTGAAATTCGTCCTCGATGACCTTATAGATAATTTCGCCGCAATCGACGTGCTTTTCCGAGACGTCGTAACCCTTTTCCCAGCACAAATCTTTGAGTATGCGCGAGCCGAGCGCCCCGAGGTCGCCCGATAAAACGAGGTCGTAATCTTCGGGCATGCTGTCCGTATCGCGGAAATGCCTGATCAGCGTATCCGCGCACGCAGGCGCCATCGCCGCGCCCATATTGTTTACGTCGGTCACCCCGTAATCGACCACCTTGCCCATTGTGCCGTTTACTATTTTTACCCCCTCGCCGCCGTCGGCGATAAGGCACGCGCCCGCGCCCGTTACCGTCCACTGCGACTGGGGCGGACGCGTCGTACCCTGTTCGAGCGGATACCTGTACTGCCTTTCCGCGCTTGCAAAATGACTGCCCGTAGCCGCTACGGCGCGCCTGCAATAGCCTGCGTTTACCATAGCCGCGGCGAGCAGCATACATTCGCTCATCGTCGAGCAGGCGGAATACACCCCGAGAAAGGGTATATCGAAGTCGCGCGCGGCGAACGAGGCGGAAATAATCTGGTTTAAAAGGTCGCCCGAAAAGAGCGCGTCTATCTCGTCGCGTTTAAGCCCCGCGTTTCTGATTGCGCCGTCTATGACGGCGGAGAGCATTTTGCATTCGGCTTTTTCGAACGTGCTTTCGCCGAACATATCGTCCGAAAGCGCCTTTTCGATATAGCCGCCGATTATCCCCTCGCATTCCTTCGGTCCCGCGACCGAGGACGAGGATATAATTACGGGCGCGTTTTTAAAAAATATCGTTCTGCCCCTGTTCAATGAAAGATGTCGCATATGTACACAGCCGACTTTTGCGCGTTCCCGTTCGCGCCCGTACGGAAAAATCCCCTTCGCGCTTAGTTTTGGCAACGAAGGGGATAATTATACAGTATTAGCAATTTAAGGATAGTCCGCCCGTACGGCAATTTTAGGCTTAACCGAATTTGTCGTATAAAAGAGCGGAGCCGTGCGTTTTTTTCATATATTCCAGAAAGGCGGCGCATAAGGAATAAATTTCCCTGTAAGTCCTTTCGAAATCGCGCGTGTACCAGGGGTCGTCTATTTCCTTTTTCCCGGGCAGGAAACGACCCGGCAGATAGATTTTATCGGCATAGTTTACCCCCGCAAGCGATACGAGCTTCGAGTAATTGCCCTTATCCATACAAAGGACGTAATCGGCGTTTTTTATATCCGCAAGGGATATCATCTTTGCCCTGTGGGTAAAATCATAGCCCTTTTCTTTTAGCACGCGCGCGGCGGGCGGATAGACGGGATTGCCCTCCTCGCAGTCGGACGTGCCGAAGGATAAGACCGAAAAGGAAGAGGTCAGTCCCTCCTCCTCTACCATTCTTTTAAAGACCGCTTCGCCCATCGGGGAGCGGCAAATATTGCCTAAGCAGACGAAGATGACGTTAAACATTCAATCCCCCAGCTTGGTCTTTGCGACAGATATTTCCCCGGGGACGTAACCCTCTATATAGTCCAGAACGTCGTCCGCGTCGTCCTTGACCGAATACAGCTCCATACATCTTTCGGTTATGAAGCGTTCCTTGCAGGAATGCTCGATAAATTTTTCGAGGATATCGTAATAGCCGTCTATATCGTAAAAGACGATAGGCTTATCGAAGCGGTTCAGCTGTTTAAGCGTTATTACTTCGAACGTCTCCTCGAAGGTTCCGACGCCGCCGGGGGCGATTATGAACGCGTCAGCAGAATCCTCCATTACGGCTTTGCGTTCGCCCATAGTCGCCGTATACACGGTTTCGTCGCAGCCGTCGTACAGCACCTCTATTCCGTCGTCCTTGAAAAACGAGGGAACGACCCCCTTTATATAGCCGCCCGCGCGTTTTACGCCCCGCGCCGCGGCGCCCATCAGCCCCGTGGCTCCGCAGCCGAACACGAGCGAGTGTCCGCGCCCGACCATTTTTTCGCCGAGCTCCTCCACGGCTTTAATATACTTTTCGTCTATATGCGCGCTTGCCGCGCCGAATACGCAAATCTTCATCGATTGACCTCACTAACCGGTTATACGGTTTTATGCCCGTAATTTAAACGGGCGGATAAATATCGGCTTATAGCCCTTTAATTATACAACCGCCCCCGTAAATTGTCAATGCCCGAATTTGACAGCGAACGGACGGCATAGTATAATTTATACGGAAACGTGAGCTTAAAGGTGACTGTTTTGAAAGACGTCGAGGTAATTTTCAGAAATAAAAAAGCCGACCGCGGTAAGCTTTCAGGCTTCGGGTTCGGGCAAGACGGGGATAAGTACTCAAAAAGCATACCCATAATGGACGGCGAGATGAGCCTTGTATTCGAGTGCGACCTTTCGGGGAATATCAAGACCGCCGTATACGACCTTGCGACGGGGGATATTTACGCGCTGCACCTCGTAGGGGCCGAGGGCGAGTTCGTCGGACGGGTAAGGCGCGAATATGAGGAAACTTTACAACTTATCGCCGACGCCTGCTTCAACGACGAGGTTTTCCGCTTTTCGCAGACCGGAGAGATAATACGGTTCGCAGAGAAAAAGTACGGGGACAAGCCCGAATTTTTATGGGAAAGCACGCCCGACTGCGCGGTACTGAGGCGCAAGGACAGCGGCAAATGGTACGCCGCGATACTGACCGTGCGCGGCGATAAATTTAAGCACGACCCCGAAAAGGACGAAATCATCGACCTGCGCGCCGACCCAGAGGAAATTGACCGCGTCGTCGATAACGTCAATTACTTCCGCGGCTACCATATGAACAAAAAAACCTGGCTGACGATTGTTCTGGACGGGTCGGTAGGCACGCGTGAAATTTTAATGCGTCTGGACGACAGCTATTTCCTTGCGCGCAATCCGCGGAACCGCCGTTAGCCGCGCTTTGCGGGCGGCGCGGGCAACCGTGGCGTAAAGCGGCTTTGCAGGCTCAACCCGTTAAGGTACGCCAACTCCCCTTCCGTATCGAATTTCAGATATTTCGCAACCAGAATCTGTCGGGTTGCGGAATATTTTTTATTCAGCGCGAAGTCGCCGTACTTGGTATCGCCGAGCACGGGGCACCCGATATAGGCGAGGTGCGCCCTTATCTGGTGAGTTTTGCCCGTGTGCAGCGCGACCCTGACCAGGGCGTAATCGCCGAAGCTCTCCTCCACCTCGTATTCCGTGATAATTTTTACCGCACCCCCGTTCGCCGTGGGATATATGCGCACTAAACTACTTTTTTCGTCCTTGCGGAGATAAGCGGTCAAAGTCGCCGACGCGCACTTGAAAGCATTTTTCGCAAAGCAGAGATAGACCTTTTCGACCGCCCTGTCCCTAAACGCCGAAACGAGCGCGGTCTGCGCCCTTTCGGTCTTTGCGAGGACGATTAGCCCCGACGTGTTCCTGTCCAGACGGTGAACGGGGAAGGCGGCGCGCTCCCCCAATTCTTCAAACAGCGCCTCGGAGGACACGCCCGAAAGCTTGTCCGCGACGAGCAGGTTGCCGTCTTCGTAAACCGTATAATGAGAGGGCTTGGCTTCCTGCGCGGCGGTGGTATAATATACGACCTCGTCGCCGCGCTTTACGGTGCAGTCGCCCCTTTGCCTTATTCCGTTCACGCGGATATCGCCCCCCTTTACAAGGACGTTAAAGGCAAAGCTGCCCTGCGGATATACCGCGTCGGTAAAGTCCTTTAAAGTCGTATCCCGTTTTACCGTAAAAGTTTTCATAATAAGTTTTCCGCGCCTATAACAGCGCAATAATTAAATTCGTAAGATACGCCGCCGCAAACGCAAACGCGAGCTGGGCGGCATTATACGATAAAGTCCGTCTGAAACCTATCTCCCTTACGGAAGCCGCAAACGCCGAAACGCAGGCGGGGCAGGTAAGGAAAAACACGCACAGCGCGACCGTGGGCGCAAGGGCGAGCGAAAGCCCTTCGGGCGCCAAAAGCGCGATAGCGGCGGCTACGTTTTCCTTGGCGGCAAAACCCGTAAGCGCGGCATAGGCGACGCGCCAATCGGTCACCCCCATAGGATAAAAAAGATAGCAGATTAAGCGCGACAGACCGCCGGCAATGCTCTCTTCGGGGGCGCAGAAGCCGCCCGTCGGAGAAAAGTGCGACAACAGCCAGCTGATTACGCAGAAAGCGAACACATAGGTGGTCACCTTGATTATAAACGATTTAAGCTGAAAAAACAACTTTTTTATTACCGTTGCAAAAGAGGGCGCGCATATGGGCGTGACTTCGGATATAAGCCCCTCCTTTCTGCCGCGCATGACCGCCGACGCCGCCAGCGCGAGCGCGACGCCGCCGAAATACAGAAGGCAGATTGCCGGGAAAGGGTTTTCGAACAGCGGCGATAAAAAGGTAAGGAATACGGGAGTTTTTGCGCCGCACGGAATGAAGGGCAGCACGGCGATAGTCTTGCGGCGAGAGCTCTCCTCAGAAAAGCCCCTCGTAGTGGAAATAGCCGCGGCGGTACAGCCGAAGCCCGACACAAGCGAAAACGCCGCCCTGCCCGAAAGCCCTACCTTTTCAAACAGTCCGTCCGTGACAAAGGTAAGCGCGGAAGATACGCCGCTCTCGTCCAGAAGAATGAGGGCGAGATAGAGTATGGCGAGCTGGGGTATAAACGAGAGCACTCCGCCGACGCCCGAAATTATGCCCTCGCAGACGAACGACGATAAAAGCGGATTGGACATTTTTGCGCTCAGCGCGGACGGAAGGCTTACGCACAGCAACTCTTCGAGCAAGCCCTTTAAGTACGCGCCCGCCATAGACGGATGAAAGGTCACAAAAAAGGTTGCGACGAGCGCGGCGGCGTAGAACGCGGTGGCGAAAAATTTATCGTAAAAGAGCCTTTCCGCCCTGCTTATACCTGAATTGCCCCCGTAGTATATTTGATTTAACTGTCTGTCGCGCTTTTGCGGAAAGGTCGGCAAGCCGCCCGTTACGACCTCTTTAAGCTCCTTATAAGAGCGGCAGAAAACGGGCACGCCGAGATATTCCGACAGCGCGGACGCGTCTATACTGCCCCCTTTCCTCTTCAACAAATTCAACTTGGTCAGATAGATTACGGTATTGGGGTTTGCCTTTATGATGTTTTTCGTAAGGTTTATAGAGGCGGACAGCGTCGTCGCGTCCACCACGTTTATCACTATATCCGCCCCTTTAATCGCCTCCGCCGCAGAGCCCTCCTCCATTGTGTAGGCGTTAAATGAATACATCCCGGGCACGTCGGTATAGGTTATGCCGCCGACCGTCTTATGCGCAGGCGCGGTGGTCACGCCGTGGAAGTTCCCCGTCCGCAGCGAGCTGCGCGTCAGGGCGTTGAAAAGGGTGGTCTTGCCTGCGTTGGGATTGCCTGCGATAACCACGTTTAAGGGCTTGCTTTCGCTCTTTTGCAAGCGACTGCCGCCAAGTCTTTTCAAGGCGTTCAGCATAGCTCCACCTCTATCCTGTCCGCCGCCGACCTCCTTAAAGCGACCCTGTTATAACCGCAGATTAACAGCACGCTGCCGTTGAACAGCGAAAACGCCGCAACCGTGACCGTTTCCCCCTTTTTAAACCCGAGCGATTTTAAACGCTCCCCCGCCGCGCCCCCGGTATTGACCGAAACTATCTTTGCCGACTGACCTTTTTTCAATTCAAAAACGCCCATAGAATAAACTATGAGCGTCTTTTTTTATTTATGCCGTCAATCAATTCCGCGGTTATCTGATAATGGTCACGGTCGCCTTGTCCGAATTGACCGTGATTTGCTTGGTAAAGCCCGCGGACTCGCCCTCTTCGACCTTGTTGGCAAGCACCGCCGCGGCGAAATCGCCCTTGGCGAGTATTTTAGCCAGACGTCCCTCCGCCTTGAAATAGACGGATATCCTGTCGGTGACTTCGAAGCCGGCTTCCTTGCGCATATTCTGTATTTTGGATATAAGCTCCCTCTCAACGCCCTCGTCGATAAGCTCTTCGGTAAGGGCGGTGTTGAGGGCGACGGTTATCCCCCTGTCCGCCGCGGCGACGAAACCCTCTGCGCTTTCGGTGAATATCTGCAAGTCCTCCTCGGTAAGGGTCACTCCCAAATCGGCAACGACGTATTCGCCGCCGTTCTTAACCGCCGCGACGACCTCCGCCGCGTTGCAGTCCGCAAGGAAGCGCGATATATCCCCTAACTTTTTGCCGTATTTGGGTCCGAGCGTTTTTAGCTGAGGTTTGAGCTTATAGGTTATAAAATGAGTCGCGTCGTCCGCCTTTTTAAGCGACTTTACGTTGAGCTCGTCCAATATTACCTCTTTTTCCTCCTCCGACAGGGAGAATTCACGGGCGGTGACGACCACCATTTCGGAGAGCGGCTGGCGGTTTTTAAGGTTGCCCGCGTTACGCGCCGCCCTGCCTAAAACCACTATGTCCATAACCCCGTCCATAGCCTTTTCGAGCTCGGCGTCTATATAGCCCTCTTCCGCCTCGGGAAAGGCGCAGAGATGTACCGACTCGGGCGCGTCCTTATAGAACTGCGGCACGAGATTGAGATACATCATTTCGGTTATAAAGGGCGTGTAGGGAGCGGAGATTTTGGCAACGGTCACAAGGCAGCGGTAAAGCGTGGTATACGCCGCCGCCTTGTCGTCGGTCATATCGCTGACCCAATAGCGCTCCCTGCCCCTCCTTATATACCAATTGGAAAGTATATCGACGAAGTCCTGCAACGCGCGCGAGCTTTCGGTCAGCTCGTACTTAGCCAAATCTTCGTCCACAAGCTTGACGAGCGAATTGAGCTTGCTCAATATCCACTTATCCATAAGCGTAAGCTTGCAGCCGTCCAGACTGTATTCCGAGGGGTTGTAGCCGTCGATTTCGGCATACAGCGTAAAGAATGCGTATGCGTTCCACAGCGTGCCTATATACTTGCGCTGTACCTCGGACACGGCGTCCTCATAGAAGCGCGAGGGCAGCCAGGGGGCGGAGCTTGTATAGAAATACCAACGCACCGCGTCCGCGCCCTGCTTATCCAAAACTGTCCAGGGATCTACCACGTTGCCCTTATGCTTGGACATCTTTATGCCGTTTTTATCGTTGACGTGCCCAAGCACTATGCAGTTTTTAAAGGGCGCCTTGCCGAACAGAACGGTGTTGATTACGAGCAGGGTGTAAAACCAGCCGCGCGTCTGGTCTACGGCTTCGGATATGAAGTCCGCGGGGAAGGTACGCTCGAACACCTCTTTGTTTTCAAACGGATAGTGATACTGCGCGAAGGGCATAGAGCCGGAATCGAACCAGCAGTCGATGACCTCGGGCGTCCTCTTCATCTTTCCGCCGCATTTGGGACACGTGCAGACCAGCCCGTCAAGATAAGGTCTGTGGAGCTCGATATCCTTTCCGGGGTCTAAGCCGCACTTTTCTTTAAGCTCCGCCTTAGAGCCTATCACCTCTATTTCGCCGCAGTCGGGGCAGACCCAGACGGGCAGGGGCGTGCCCCAATACCTGTCGCGAGAAAGACCCCAGTCTATGACGTTTTCGAGGAAGTTACCCATACGCCCTTCCTTAATCGTGTCGGGCATCCAGTTGACCGAGCGGTTGGCGGCGATTATATCCTCCTTGACCTTGGTCACGGCGATAAACCAGCTCGAACGGGCGTAGTACAAAAGGGGCGTGTCGCAACGCCAGCAGTGGGGATAGTCGTGCTCGAACGGAATCACCTTAAAGAGCGTGCCCTCGCGTTCGAGCCTTTCGATTATCTGCTTGTCCGCTTTCTTTGCGAAAATTCCGTCGAGACTTTTAAACCGTTCGTCGAAGCAACCCCTTTCGTTGACGAGCTGCACGACGGGCAGGGAATATTTTTTACCGACCTTGTAGTCGTCCTCGCCGAAAGCGGGCGCAATGTGGACGACGCCCGTGCCGTCGCCCATGGTGACGTAGCCGTCGCACACGACGAAGTGCGCGGCGCAGGGCTTGCCGGCGGGGGAAATACGGGCTATTTCGGCGGCGGTTTCGGGGAAAAGCGGCTCGTATGCCAGCCCCTCCCACTCCTTGCCGCACTTCCTTTCAACTACCTCGTACTCCCCGAAGAAGTTTTTGACGAGCGCCTCCGCAAGGATATAATTAACGCCGTCGGCGGTTATTTCGACGTAGGGCTCTTCGGGGTTCATACAGAGCGCCACGTTAGAAGGCAGCGTCCAGGGAGTGGTCGTCCAGGCTAAAATATAGCGGTTATCGCAGCCCTTGACCTTGAAGCGCGCAACCACGGAATTTTCCTTTACCGTCTTATAGCCCTGCGCTACCTCGTGGGAGGACAGCGCCGTACCGCAACGGGGGCAGTAGGGCACGATTTTGTGACCTTTATAGAGCAAGCCCTTTTCGTGCATCTGCTTTAACGCCCACCACTCCGATTCGATATACTTGTCGTCGTAAGTGACGTAGGGGTCGTCCATATCGACCCAATAGCCGACTCGGTCGCTCATCTTCTCCCATTCGTTTTTATATTTCCATACCGACTGTTTACACTGCTTTATGAACGGCTCTATCCCGTACTTTTCAATCTGTGGCTTGCCGTCTATGCCGAGCGACTTTTCGACTTCCAGCTCCACGGGCAGCCCGTGTGTATCCCAGCCCGCCTTGCGCAGGACGTGCATACCCTTCATCGTCTTATAACGGGGGATAATGTCCTTCATTACCCTCGTCAATATGTGCCCGATGTGCGGCTTGCCGTTAGCCGTGGGGGGACCGTCGTAGAACGAAAACTCTTCCGCGCCCTCATTCTTTTCAATGCTCTTTTCGAAGATACCGTTTTCTTTCCAGAATTCGATTATCTCCTTTTCCCTCTCCACGAAATCGAGCGACGTGTCTACTTTTTTGTACATAAAATACTCCTCTCAGAAAATATTCGTTTCGCGCCCGTAATTTGCGCCTTTAACGCGCGACGGACGCCTTGACCCGCGTTAAGCTTGTCAAACGGCGCGGCGGTTAAGAAACCCGACGCAAAAAAGAGCGCCCGTTTCGGACGCTCTTAAAACAAGCGCTTTTTAACCACCAAAACAAACTGACATTTGCCGTAATTTATAACGGATTACGAACCCGTGCTCCCTTACTTCCGAAGCGCCGCGCTTGGTTTGGGGGAACAGGCTGGAAGGTGATATTCCGTAGCGGCTTACTGCTTTTTCGCACCCGACCAAAAGCTCTCTGAAAGTTGCCGCGGCGGACGTTGTCCCTCGTCGTCGCCTTTAATTATTCACCTGTGCGCCCATTATAACAAACGCGCGGCGGTTTTGTAAAGCAATTTTAAATATTTTCGCCAAATACTTGCAAAACGCACAATTGAATGTTATACTGATTATGCTCATTATTTTGAATACGGAAAGGCGTTCTGCACTTTCCCTTTTTGTCCGTATTTTTTTATACGGCGTCATCCGCGCGTGCAAAATATCCACGCTTGTTTTGGCATTGAAAAATTAAATATCAGAATTAATAAGGCAGATTAGTATCCTTAAATTTTCTGATATTTAACAATTTTATCGTGCGGATACGGAAATAATTCAAAGTAATGAGCAACTGTTGAAAGGGATACGGTTTGCGGGCAACCTTTTGACGGTTGCCCTTAATTTTTGCCCGTAAAAA
>CAZUYN010000003.1:1471-49273 GCA_964624495.1 uncultured Clostridia bacterium | reverse complement strand
TTACATGCGAAATAAATAGGGCTAGCCCTATTTTTCAAAATTTTTCGTTATTATATTCGTTATTATAATCGTTATTATATAATAACCTTATTATATAATAATTCCCTGTACATTATTTTACTCCTTGTTCCCGAAAAATGTCAAATAAAAACAAACGCATTTTTGCAATTTGCTAATAATGATTTTTTCTGCGGGAAACTCCCCCAAACGCCGTAAAAGGTTGCTTTTTTTAGCGTTAAATATTATAATAATGAGGTATATAATTATAATGTATATAAAAGCGCTTAAAAATAGCTATCGACACATTTTAGCTGATTTTAACATTTTTGCGGCACGCAGCGTTAAAAATTTTCAAGCGCACAAATATACAAAAAATGGGGTAAAATAAAGAAGAAACCCCAAAATGTTGGGGTTTCTATGGAGCTGCTGAGCAGACTTGAACTGCCGACCTCATCCTTACCAAGGATGTGCTCTACCGACTGAGCCACAGCAGCGACACATTTATTTAACTTACCCAGATATTATATTTTAATTCTTGCATAATGTCAAACCATTTAAGGCAAATAATTAAATTTTAAGGCAATAAAATGGACAAATTCGATTACGGCGCCGATCAGAATATTGCGGTTAGGGTATCTGTAATTACAATCATTCTGAATACTCTTTTGTCGGCGTTCAAATTGGTCGCCGGCTTGCTGGGGCATTCGCTTGCAATGGTATCCGACGCAATTCATTCGGCTTCGGACGTCTTTTCGACCGTCATTGTAATCGTCGGAATTAAGGTTGCCGCAAAGGCGGCGGACAAAAATCACGAGTTCGGGCACGAACGCTTCGAGTGCGTGGCGGCGATTTTGCTTTCGGCATTGCTGTTGGCGACGGGCATAGGCATCGGTTACAGCGGCGTTGCAAATATAGTAAACGGCGCGTATAAGACAGCCGTAAGCCCCGATTATTTAGCCCTTTCCGCGGCTATCGTATCGATAGTCGTCAAAGAGGCGATGTTCTGGTACACTTATATACCGGCTAAAAAGCTGAACTCGGGCGCGTTGAAAGCGGACGCCTGGCATCACCGCTCGGACGCGCTTTCGTCGGTTGGCAGTTTAATCGGTATAGCCGGCGCTATGTGCGGCGTGCCCATACTCGATCCGGTGGCGGCGATTGTTATTTGTCTGCTGATTATTAAGGCTTCGGCGGAAATTTTCATCGACGCCGTCAATAAAATGACCGATAAGGCGTGCGATGCGGAAACCGAGGAGAACATAAGGAGCTTTATCGCCGGAAGCGACGGCGTTAAACGGGTAGATACGCTGATGACGCGTCTGTTCGGCAACAGAATTTACGTTATAGCCGAAATCGCCTGCGACGGCGCTTTGTCGCTGTATGAAGCGCATTCCATCGCGGAAGCGGTGCACGACGGGGTTGAAAAAAACTTTCCGCTCGTCAAGCACGTCACCGTGCACGTCAATCCTTATATCGCGGAAAATGAGCTAAACGGCGGCGATAATGTACCCGTCGAGGGGGAAAAAGAAGAATTGCAGAACTTTCAAAATGAAGAAAAGGGGGTCTGACTGATAAGTCCGACCCTTTATAAATTTCAGTTTTTCTTCTTGCCGTCGGTCAGGACGGGAGGGGTGTTAATCTTATCCGATAACAGTTGCGCGCGTTCTCTCTCTGCGCCGCGTTTGCGTAAAACGGGAATTTGCTTTAAAAATCTTCCCTTTTCAAAACGCAATTCTTCGTCGGTCAGCCCCGAAAGCTCCGTCAACGTCTGGATATTGACGACGTACATCTGAACGGAGCGGTCGAGAGAATTGAAAATTTCGGTCAACTTGTGCTGAGCCCACGCCGCATAGTGAGGATAAGTATTATAACGCGAAATTTCATAAACTTTGGGAAGAATATCCGTCAGTTCCGCCCAAAGCTCTTCGTCGGTCTTGCCTGCGGCGTTGAGAATATTTTCTATCTCTTCGGTGATATTTCCGAGGCGCGGAGCAAATTTTGCGGTTTTTAAAGCGTTGTTTACGGCTTTGTCGCAGACCTCCCTGGGGTATTCCTTCAACGCGTCGTACCAGCTTTCAACCAATAAATCGAATTCCTCGTCGTTTCGGGTGGGGTAGGCGTTTTCGAAATTAAGCCGAATTTTTGCTATGTAAATAACTATATCTTTTCTTGCAAGTCTTATGTTTTCATTCACCGTCGTTGTCCTCCGCGTCTCTCAAAGCCGCCCTCTGCAAAGCGGCAAGGCTTTCTTCTAAAACGCCCGAATAATTGCCGTTGGTAAAGCCTTTTTTCCTTGTTCCGCTTTTCGGTTTGGAATCGGGAATTTGCCCGACCGTATAAACGCCCGAATTCTTCCATTGCGCAAGCAGATAATTCATTGCGGCTACGGGGTTGTTTTTGCCTGCGGAAAGCTCCGCGGCCTTCAAAATCATCTCGTCGCTGAAACCCCATTCGCGCCACCTCGCAAGCGACTGCCTGTCGTAGGGCTTGATCTCCCTCGTAAAGCCGCAGGCATTATGAATACTCTTTATAAATTTATTGTCCTCTTCGAGGTCGCCCAAAAGCTTTGTCACGCTGGCGTCGTCAACGTAAGCGTCTTTATACAGCCCTTCGATAAAATCGTGCATTAACCCGAACGTATTCCGCCCGCTTATAAAGCAGTACACCGCAATCTTTTTAAGGGCGTCTATGCTGAACCCGTAGTCAACCCATACGCTGACGTAATTTTCGACGTAGGCGGCGGGGTCGGATATGTAGACGCCCAACGATTTTGCGATTTCCTTAACGCCCGAGTACAGCGAATCCTTTGATTTTTTATAATCTTCGATTTCCTTGGGGTCGAATTTTCTGTTTTTGGCGAGCTCGTCCAAAACCGCGTCGAGTTTTTCGATAGATTTTATTTTAAAGCTCTTCGCGGCGCAGCAGACGGCGTCCTCCGAAAAACCTGCGGACAGCCATTTTTTATATAACTCGCCGTCCTCGAATTCGGGTCTCCTTTTTATCGAACAAGCCGCAAATATTTTAAGCAACGAAGCGGTGGAAAGGGTGTAGGAAGAAAGGCGTTCTTCGACTTTTTCCGCAGTGACGTCGCCGTCCTCGCAGAAATTTTTGGCTACCTTTTTTATGTAAGCGCCGCGGATATCCGCACCGCGCAGGTTTACGCAATAATTTACGACTAAAATCAGGGCGTTGCGCTCCAACCCGTATTCTTCGAGGAGAATAAGGTATTCCCTGAATTCGTCCTGCGAAATCATTCTGCCCGTAACAATCGCCTGAATTTCCTCGTAAAGCCCCTCGTATTTTTCGGGGTGGAGCTTTTTGGGCTTTCCGTAAAAATTTTCGCAGTCCAATATCTTTATTTCGAAAGGGGAATAAGAGGTTATGGCGATAAGCTCGAATTCGTCGAGGTATTCGAAATAGTCTTTAAGCTTGTCCTCGGGCAGGTTAAGCTTTTCCGAAAAGTCGGCAAGGGTATACGCGTCCTGTCCGCTCTGCGCGAGATAGAGCGAGTACAGGTAGATTTTTACCGCAACGGGATCCAGCTCCGGTAAATATTTTTTTATGAATTTATTTTCAACCGAAGTAACCGACCTGTCGGTCAGCTCTTCCGCAATCGAAATAAAAGCCATTGTTAAAACTCCGCTTTATCGCTTGATTTATCCCGATAAAAGAGCTATAATAATTTAAAGATTGATTATACGTCTTATTACCGTCGGAATAATTTATGAAATCATTATAACCGACGGCGGAAAAAAAAGCAAATACATTGGCATATGTGCAACCGCTTAATTTTTAACGTATAATTCGTCACATCGTAGGGAGCGTTTTATTAAATGATTTTAACCCCGATTACTCTGTGGAAAGATTTCGGAGACGAACTTATTACGGAAACAGCGAGCCGTGAAGAGCGCTGCGAAGACGGAATTAAATACGAATATGTAAATTTCTACGGCAGAAAGACGGGCAAAGGCAGGGTATTGATTTACGGCGTACTTGCCGTATCTTGTGAAAATCCTTCAAAGGATTGTCTGCTGTTGCTTCAAGACAGCGCTACGGATATAAATGAAAAAACGCTCGCTTACTTCGTAGACAAGGGGTACAGCGTTTTGTGCGTCGATTACGCCGGCAGGCGCGACGGCTGCGAAAAATTCACCGTCTATCCCGAAGACGTCGCCTACGCAAACTTGGCTAATTGCAGATATAATAAAAATCACGTCCAAGAGACCGCAAAAGAGACCTGCTGGTATGAATGGACGGCGGTCGGAGCATATGCGCGGCTGTATCTGAGCGACAGGTTCGCAACGGAAAATATCGGGTTGATAGGTATTGGCGACGGCGGCGAAATCGCCTGGAAGCTTGCTTACGTCGCCGCCTTTTCCTGCGCGATTGCCGTAAACGCGTGCGGTTGGAAGGCTTACCGCAGAATTAGTAAATTCAACGGCGGCGACCCCAATTTCGACGATAGCGATTATAAATTCGTGGCGGGGCTGGATTCCCAGTCGTATGCGCCTTACGTCAAATGCCCCATGATGCTGTTGTGTTCTACGGGCGACGAAAATTTCAATTACGACAGGGCGTACGACACTTTTTCGAGGATTAATCCCAAATTCGCGGTATCGAGTTCTATCGCGTATTCTTTCAACTGCGGCGCAAGGGTAGATTTGCGTTGCGGAAAGGATATGTTTATGTTCCTTGACAGCAACGTAAAAAAACGTTACGTTTTTATGCCCAAGCCCGTGGACGTAAACATATATATGGATGAGGAGCAAAATCTTTTGGCTTCCGTCAAATGCGACCGCAGCGGCATCGTCGAAAAATGCGGAGCGTTTATTTCCGAGGACGATTTCGATTTTTCCACCCGTAATTGGTCGGCTGCCCCCATGGCGGACAGATCCGACCCTTATGAATGCAATTACGCCCTTAACGTATACGAAAAAAGCGAGTCCGTTTTTGTCATAGGCTACGCCGTATATTCAAGCGGCTTTACCGTTTGGTCAAAGGTAGCGTATAAAAAAATTGGCGGCAGGTTCCGCAACAGCAGAGCCAAGTCTAAAATTATTTACGCTTCCAGCTACGGACCCGAAAGCTTTTCGCCCGATACTTGTTCGGGGAATGCGATCGGCGGAGTATTTTTCGACGACGTGGAAACCATTCCGCAGATAATCAATATGTGCGGTCTGGACGGGGTATATTCAGACTGCGGACTTAAATCGACCAGAATTACAAGTCCGCAATTTTCGCCCGACGCGGAAAGCATGTTTAAGCTGGATATCTGCTCGGAAGAGGATACCGAGGTTACGGTTAAGTTTACAAATAAATATTCGCAGGAGGAATACGCCTATACGGTTGCAATCATCGGCGGCGTATGGCAAAGCCTTATCGTAAATGCAAAATCACTGAAAAACAAGAGCGGTACGCCGCTTACCGATTTTACCGAATGCGATAGCTTATCGGTCAACGCGGCGGTTAAATTTGCGTTGAATAATCTTATGTGGTTATAATTTGATGGAATCTCTTCTTGGCGCGAAAATAAAAGAAAAAAACGCCGAACGGGCGTTTTCTGTATTGTTATGCGTCGTTTTTGCGCTGTTAATACTTATTCTCGCCTTTAACCTTACCTATAAAAGAGTTTACGTCGTGGGCTCTTCCATGAACGACACTTTAACGGGCGCGCCCGACAATAATCCGCAAAAAGCCGGCGGAGATTTCGTCTATGTTTTCGAAGGCAATCCTTCAAGGGGCGATATCGTGGTTATCCGTACGGATACCAAGACGCTGATTAAGCGCGTTATCGCGCTTGGCGGCGATAAGGTAAAGATAGTGGACGGCAAGGTGTATTTAAAATTAAAAGACGCCCCTTACGTCGAACTGTCGGAGCCTTACGTTTCGGCGGACAACAACACGTCTGTCGGCAGCTTCGACGAGATTACCGTAGCCGAAGGCTGTTTCTATTTTCTCGGCGACAACAGGGATTCGAGCAACGACAGCCGTAATATCGGCTGCCTGCCCGTCGATTCGGTTATAGGCATAGTCGCAAAGTGGTCGTTGACCTTCAAAAACGTCGTTACGGCTTTTAATACATTTTTCGAATTTACCTTACCTTCCTGGTTCGGGGCAAAATAATTTAAACGGAGAAAAACTTTATGCGTGCAGTAGTAACCGTCGTCGGCAAGGACAAAACCGGCATAATAGCGAAAATAAGCACATTTTTAGCTGAAAAAGAAATAAACATTCTCGATATCAGCCAGACCATTCTGGACAAGTATTTTACAATGATGATGCTTGTAGACCTTTCCGGGGCGAGCGTTGAGCTTGCCGGACTTGCCGAAGAATGTTCGGCGTTGGGCGAAAATATAGGCATGTCCATTCACGTGCAGCACGAAGACATCTTCAATGCAATGCACGGCGTTTAAGGGTGTAGATTATGCTGAATCATACGCAAATACTCGAAACGATAGAAATGGTGGAAAAGGAACATCTCGATATCCGTACCGTGACGATGGGGATTTCCCTTCTGCCGTATATCAGGGCGACCGCCGGAGAGACGGCTTGCGCCGTCTATGACGCGGTATGCAAAAAGGCGGAAAACATAGTAAAAGTCGCCGACGACCTTTCCAAGGAATACGGCATTCCCATTGTGAACAAACGGGTTTCGGTAACGCCCGTCAGTCTGATTTGCGCGGCGTTTCCCGAAAAGGCGGCGCTTATCGGTAAACAACTCGACAGGGCGGCAAGCGCGCTGGGGATAGATTTTCTCGGCGGTTATTCGGCCCTCGTGCACAAGGGTACGGCCGATTACGAAAAGAAATTTTTGGCGACCATACCCGAAGCGCTCGCAACCACCGAAAAATTATGTTCGTCGGTGAACGTCGGTTCTTCCAAGTCGGGCATAAATATGGACGCAGTAAAATCGATGGGCGAAGTCGTTAAGCAAACTGCGGAGGCGACCAAGGACAACGACGGCTTCGGGTGCGCCAAGCTCGTCGTATTCTGCAACGCGGTGGAGGATAACCCGTTTATGGCGGGCGCGTTCCACGGGGTCGGGGAAAGCGATACCGTCATCAATATCGGCGTTTCGGGTCCCGGCGTCGTTCAGCACGCGATAGAAGCCGTCCCCGACGCCAATCTTGCAGACCTCGCCGAAACCATAAAGCGCACGGCGTTTAAGATTACGAGGGCGGGGCAGTTGATAGCTTTGGAAGCTTCGAAGCGTCTTAAAGCCGACTTCGGAATCGTAGATTTATCGCTCGCGCCGACTCCCGCGCGCGGCGATTCGGTTGCGCAGATTCTCGAAGCGATGGGGTTGGAGAGCGTGGGAACGCACGGAACGACGGCTTGTCTTGCCATGCTCAACGACGCGGTCAAAAAGGGCGGAGTTATGGCGAGCTCGCGCGTGGGCGGACTTTCGGGCGCGTTTATCCCCGTTTCGGAGGATATCGGTATGATTGAGGCTGCCGAACGCGGCGATATATGTATAGACAAGTTAGAGGCTATGACTGCGGTCTGCTCGGTCGGGCTCGATATGATTGCCGTGCCCGGTAAGACGTCTGCGGCAACAATAAGCGCGATAATCGCGGACGAGGCGGCGATAGGTATGATAAACAACAAGACCACCGCGGTAAGAATTATTCCCGTGCCCGGTAAGGACGTCGGGCAAGAGGTAAATTTCGGCGGCTTGCTCGGCAGGGCGCCCATAATGCCCGTTCACGATAAATCGAGCGAAAAATTCATCTCGCGCGGAGGATTAATTCCGGCGCCGATACATTCTAATAAAAATTAATTTTCTTAGGGAGCATAAATGGAAAGGAACGAAGTAAAACCACACGACATATGGAAGACCGAGGATATATTTGCGTCTGACGAAGATTGGGAAAAGGAATTCGATAAATTAAACGGAGAAGTTGATTTCGCGGGCTATGCGGGCAGACTCGGGGATAAAGCCGCGCTTTTGGAATATCTGAAAAAGACGGACGCGTTTTCGATTGCCCTGGAAAAGCTCTATGCGTACGCGCATTTAAAGCACGACGAGGACACGAGGGTGGGAAAATATGCCTCTTACAGGGGAAAGGCTTTAATGCTTTATTCCCGTTACGGTATGGAAACCTCGTTTTTCGATTCCGAAATGGCTTCTTACAGCGAAGAATATCTCAATTCACTTATAAACGATAAAGATTTTTCCGACTATGATTACCAGTTAAAACTGATTCTAAAAAGCAAAACGCATATCCCCGGGGAAGCGGAACAGAGGGTAGTTGCCTTAGCAAGCGAAACTCTGGGCTCGTTCAACGAGATATTCGGAATGATTGACAATATCGATTTGCCTTTACCCGAAATAGAGGTTGACGGTCAAAGCCAAAAACTGACGCACGGTCTGTACGGGCTATTGTTGCATTCGACCGACAGACAGATGCGTAAAACAGCCTATGAAAAGTATTATTCGGCTTACGTTTCGCTGTTGAATACAATAACCTCGAATTATTACGGCAACGTTAAAAAAGACGTGTTTCTGAGCAAGGTATATAAATTCGACTCTTGCCTCGACCATGCGTTATTCGATGAGGACGTGGACAAATCGGTTTACGACAATCTTTTGAAGAGCGTTACGGACAACCGTGCGCTGATGCACCGCTATATCGCCGACAGAAAGAAGATACTCGGCTACGATAAGATGTATTTTTACGACGTGTACGCGCCTTTGGTTTCCGACGTGGAAGTCAAAATGCCTTACGACGAAGCCTATTCCTATATTATAGACGGGCTGTCCGTCCTCGGAAAGGATTATCAGAACCTCTTAAAAAAAGCGTACGACGAACGCTGGCTCGACGTGGAAGAGACGACGGGTAAGCGCAACGGCGCATATTCTGCGCAGGTATACGGTATTCACCCGTATGTGCTTTTAAATTATAAGCAGACGACCAACGATATATTTACCGTCGCGCACGAAATGGGACATTCCTTACACACGTATTTTTCGCAGCACGGGCAGCCTTACGCCAAGAGCGAATATAAAATTTTCGTCGCTGAGGTGGCAAGCACGGTAAACGAAGTTTTGCTTTTAAAATATATGCTCAGCCGCGCGGAAGATATCGATTTAAAGAAGTATCTGCTTAATTACTATCTCGATTCGATAAGGGCGACGCTGCACAGACAGACGATGTTCGCCGAGTTCGAATATGAAGCGCACAGACTTGTTGAAGAGGGCGAGCCCTTGACGAGGGATAACCTGTGCGAGCTCTACGCCAATCTCGGTAAAAAATATTACGGCGACGCAATCGAGCACGACTTTAATATATCGACCGAATGGTGCAGGATACCGCATTTCTATTCGTCGTTTTACGTCTATAAATATGCGACGGGAATAATTGCGGCAATTAATATCGTACACCGCATTTTATCGGGCGGAGAGAATGCCGTCAAAGACTATTTCAAGTTTTTATCCGGGGGCTCGTCAACCGACCCCGTGTCGCTTTTAAAGCTTGCGGGCGTAGACCTGTCGAGTATGGAGCCTTTTGATTTCGCGATGAAAGAATTTGAAGATACGCTCACCGAATTTGAAAAATTAATGGAAATATAAAGTACTATGTCAGACAAAACAAACACAATGCCCAATAATCTGGACGCCGAACAGGCGATTTTGGGCTGTTTACTTATCGATAATTCGATAATTTCCGAAGTGCTGGAAAAGCTTTCGGAAGACGATTTCTATACCGAATCGCATCAACTGATACTTTCGGCGATGAAGCAGGTGTATTACGAGCACAGACCTTTGGATATGGTTACGCTGGCGGACAAGCTCGATACCGAGGGCAATCTTGCCAAGTCGGGCGGTCTGGAATACCTCGCCGATCTGACGGCGGCGGTGCCTTCGTCGGCTAATTACAACCATTATTTCGAAATTATCCGCCGCGACAGCGTAAACAGAAAGCTGATACGCGCCTCACGCGATATTATAAAATATGCGCAGGGTAGCGACGACGATTTGAAGAGCGTGCAATTTGCCGAAGAACTCATTTACGATATTTCGAGGAGAAACGACTCTTCTAAAATAAACGACATAAGGGAGAGCGACGCCGTTGACGCCGTGCTCGACAAGTTTCAGAAGCTCGATAAAGATAAAGATGCCTACCGCGGCATTCAGACGGGCTTTTTCAAGCTCGACCGCCTTACTAACGGTCTGCAAAAATCAGACCTTATAGTGCTTGCCGCCCGTCCCGGTATGGGTAAGACTTCGCTCGCGATGAATATCGTGGAAAGCGCCGCCATGAAATACGATAAGGTGTGCGCGGTTTTCTCGCTTGAAATGCCCGAGGTACAGATAATTCAAAGACTGCTTTGCAGCCATTCCGGGGTGTCTATGTCGGACGCGCTGTCCGGCGGCGGAAAGCTCACCGCAAACGATTGGAAAGCCTTGATGAAGTCTGCGGAAAAATTAAGGAAATGCCGTATCTACATCGACGATTCCTCGCGCGTTACACCTGCCGAAATACTCTCTAAATGCAGAAGAATTAAGGCTAAAAACAACGGTCAGCTCGATTTGGTTATGATTGACTATATCCAGCTTATGTCAAGCGGCAAAAACAATTCCGACCAGAACAGGGCGCAGGAGGTTGCGGAGATAACGAGGGATCTTAAAATTATGGCGAAAGAGCTGGACGTTCCCGTTATAGCGCTGTCGCAGCTAAGGCGTATGCTTACGAAAGAGCCGCAGCTTTCCGATTTGAGAGAGTCGGGCGCAATAGAGCAGGACGCCGATATAGTTATGTTCATAAACCGTCCTTACATTACGGCTACGGAAGAAGAAATCAAGAAAAATAATCTGACAAAAGACGCCGCCGACCTGATAATCGCAAAGCACAGAAACGGCGGACTTGACAGGATAAAACTGCGCTTTAAGGGCGAGCTTACCAAATTCGTCAATCCCGAACCCGACGACGGCATAGAGGAGCCCGTCTACGATTATACGCCCCAAAATTACGACGGACAAGAACCGCCTCCGCCCGAGGTTGACGGCGGAGCCGTATTCAGCGGCGACGACGGCGAAGCGCCTTTTTAATTATGAATACGAGCATTTTGCCGATTGACGGCGATTCGTTAAAGCTTTGCAAAGAGGTAATTTTAAACGGCGGTGCGGTCGCCTTTCCGACGGAAACGGTTTACGGCTTAGGCGCAAACGCTTTCGACGACAGAGCGGTGAAAAAGATTTTCGAAATTAAGGGCAGACCCAACGACAATCCGCTGATTGTGCACGTTCATAAAGATTACGACCTGTCGCGGCTTGTGGACGGTATACCCGACTATGCGAAATTGCTTGCCGAAGCTTACTTGCCCGGACCTTTGACCATGGTCTACCACAGTAAAGGCAAGGTCAGTCCCGCGGTTTCGTGCGGACTCGATACGCTTGCAGTCAGAATTCCTTCGCATAAAGGAGCGCAAACTTTTTTACGCTATCTCGACCTGCCCGTTGCCGCGCCCAGCGCCAACCTGTCCAAGCACGTCAGTCCCGTGACGGCAGGGCACGTCTACGAGGATTTGAACGGGAGAATAGAATATATTCTTGACGGCGGTAAATGCACGGGCGGCATCGAAAGCACGGTTTTGGACTGTACGGGCGAAACGCCGTGCGTACTGCGCAGCGGTTTGATTACGCGTGAAATGATTGCGCAGGTTGCGGGCCGCTGCGACGAATACGTTATGAAGGACGGCGAAAGAGTCCGTTCGCCCGGCATGAAGTATAAGCATTATTCCCCTAAGTGCGAAACCCGATTGTTTTCGTATTCCGACAGGGCAGAGGCGTTCGGATTATGCGAAGCCAAGCTTAAAGAGGGAATAAGGGCGTTTTTGCTTTGCGATTCAACGACGGCGGAACAGACTACGGTAAAAAATATATTAAACCTCGGCAATACGGAAAGCGAAATTGCCGCTAACTTATACGATAAGCTCCGCGAGGGCGAACGGGTCGCAGATATAATAATCGCCGTCGCGCCCCAAAAACAGGACGGAGTTATGGTCGGGGTAATGAACAGAATGAGTAAGGCTTGCAAATAAAATGAAACGCAAAAAAATATTATTCGTATGCACGGGCAACACCTGCCGTAGCCCTATGGCTGAATTAATTTTACGTTCGATGATAAAAAAACGTAAAATCAAGTGGTGGGACGTTTCCTCCTGCGGCATACACGCGGAGGTCGGCGGCGCCATATCGGAAAACAGCAGACTTGCGCTGGGCGAAATAGGGATAACGGTAGATAATTTCACGCCGAAACAGCTCAAACAGAAATACATAGAGTCGAGCGTTTTGGTGATTACGATGACGCAGTCCCAAAAACAGTTGTTGGAGGGGTGCGGCAACGTCGTCTGCGTAAAGGATATCTGCGGATTCGACGTGCCCGACCCGTACGGATGCGGACCCGACGTCTATAAAAAAACCTGCGCCGCCATAACCGCGGCGTGCGAAACGATAATAAACGACTATATTTTAATGTATAAGGAGAATTTATGAAAATTGCAATTGCTTGCGACCACGGCGGACTTAACTTAAAAAACGCGATAAAGAAATATCTTGAAGAAAACGGATACGAATTCGAAGATTTCGGAACGGATACGACCGACAGTTGCGACTATCCCGATTTCGCTCTGCCTGCCGCAGAAGCCGTGGCGGGCGGAGCCTGCGATAAGGGCGTTTTAATCTGCTCTACGGGCATAGGCGTTTCGATAGTGGCAAATAAAGTTCCCGGGGTAAGATGCGCGCATTGCCACGACACTTATTGCGCTAAATTTACCAGACTGCACAACGACGCCAACGTGCTTGCGATGGGCGAAAAGGTGGTCGGGACGGGTTACGCTTTACAGATAGTCGAAACCTTCCTTACTACCGAGTTCGAGGGCGGCAGACACCAAAGGCGCGTGGATAAAATAACGGCAATCGAGAAGAAGTACGGCAAATAAGCTGATGATAGACGTTCACCTGCATTCCCGTTTTTCTTTCGACAGCGAGGAAGCCCCCGAAAATTACATAAAAAGAGCCGTCGCTTCGGGGATAGGCGTTATAGGCTTTTCGGAGCATTACGACTTCGACGCCAGACTTGACGGCGAAGCTTTGGCGCTCGCCGATATCCCAGCGTATTTAAAAAATATAAATAAGCTGAAAACGCTTTTCGGCGATACGGAAATTCTCGCGGGGATAGAATTCGGCTACCGTAAAGAAGCCGAAGCGGAGTACCGCGCAATTCTTCAAAAATATCCGTTGGACTACGTCATAAACAGCCTTCATACTCTGCCGGGGAGGGGCGATTGTTACCACGACGGTTTTTTCGAAAACAAGAGCTTAAAGCAGTCCTATTACGACTATTTTAACGGGGTTTTGGAGAGTATAAGCGCCGATTACGACTATCAAATTATCGGACATTTGGGCTACGTTTGCAGATACAGGAGCGGCGACGGGGCTAAAATCAGATATTCCGACTATGCGGATATTCTGGACGAAATTTTAAAACAGATAATCAAGCGCGACAAATGTCTGGAAATTAACACGTCGGCAGGCGTCGGCGGCTGTACTTATCTGCCCGACGCCGATATTATCGTAAGATATTTAAAGCTCGGCGGCAAGCTGCTGTCCTTCGGCAGCGACGCGCACTCCGCCGAAAAATATCTGAATAAGGCGGAGCAGCTTAAACAATTCTTAAAGCAGACGGGCGTTCGGGAGCTGTATTATTACAAAGACAGACGCCCCGTGGCTTATAAAATTTAGCGCCGAGCTTCCGGCTTTTTACCGTAAAACCATAACTTAATATTTAAAAGCGGAAATATTTTTGTTTTTCCGCTTTTTTATATATAAAAACGCTTTACTTCTTTAATGCGATAAAGTATAATAGGGGAAAATCAAGACGGTAGTTATATGAAAAATTCTGATTTGCATTTACAAGAGCTATATGAAATAATCGTGCGCCTTAACTCGCCCGAAGAGTGTAAAGCGTTTTTTGACGACCTATGCACCTATAAGGAGCTTGAACAGATGGCGCAAAGGGCTTATGCCGCAAAGCTGATGCTCGAAGGCAAGACGTATAACGAAATCATAGCGGAGACGGAAATTTCAAGCGCAACGCTTTCCCGTATATCGCGCGCGATAACGCACGGCAGCGGCGGCTATAAAAAATTTATAAAAGGCGGAGATAATTCATAAATGTCATACGCAAACAGTGAAAACGCGGTAACGCAGGCGTTGGTTAAGCTGTATAAAAATTACGGCTATAAATTATATAAGCCGAGTTGCTTCGAGGAATATTCGCTCTATCAGGAAAACAAGGACTTTTTAATCGGAAAAAACGTCATAACCTTTTCGGATATGGGGGGCAGGTTGATGGCGTTGCGCCCCGACGTAACTTTATCCTTGATAAAACACAGCGATTTAAAGCCCCAAAGCCTTGAAAAATATTATTACAGCGAAAAGGTATACCGCCAGACGACGGGCGGCAAGGAATTTAAGGAAATCAGCCAGATTGGCGCCGAAGTTGTAGGGAACGTAGACGGCGCGTCGGTTTGCGAAATGGCGATGCTAATCTGCCGTACGCTCGGAACGATTAATAAAGATTACGTCCTCGACATATCGCATATGGGTTTTACGGAAGCGTTATTAAAGGAATTCGGCGACGACAGGGCGCTTGTTTCGGAATTTCTGAAAAGCAAAAATCTGCACGATTTTAAAAAGCTGTCCGAAAAATCAGACTTTCCCGAAAGTCTGTCGCGGGCGTTTACGACGGTATTGCAAGCGGAGGGCGAGCCCGACGCCGCTTTAAAAAGCGCGCGCGGCGCAATACTCAATTCCGAAATGGAGAACGCGTTGGCTAATCTCGAAAAGCTTTGCGGCCGCCTGAAAAAATTCGGCTACGGCGACAAAATAAAAATCGACTTTTCGGTTACCAATAACGCCGATTACTATAACGGCGAAGTGTTTAACGGATATGTAAGCGGAGTTTATCACCGCGTTTTATCCGGCGGCAGGTACGATAAGCTTGCCGCTAAATTCGGCAAAAGCGGCGGAGCAATCGGGTTTGCGGTTTACCTCGGCGAGCTTGAAAGGTTTTTCGGCAACGAAGCGGAAGAAGTCGATTACTTGATTTTATATAACGCCGATACCGAAGACAAGGCGTTGAAAGAGGCTGAAAAGGATTTGAAAAACGGTTATTCCGTAAGAATTTCCAACAGTGAGGTAAGCGCCGTCGGATATAAGACGCTTATAGATTTAACAGACGGTAACATTAAAAATGATTAACATTGCGCTGCCCAAGGGAAGACTGGGCGAAAAAGTTTACTCTCTCCTCGCCGCGACGGGTTACGCCTGCGAAGATTTTTCCGACGATTCGAGAAAGCTTGTCTTTACGGACAAAAACCGAACGGTGCGTTATTTTTGGGTGAAGCCCTCGGACGTAGGGGTATACGTCGAGCTCGGCGCGGCGGATATCGGCGTTATCGGGAAAGATATTTTAAACGAATATCAGCCCGACGTCTATGAGCTTGCCGACTTAAAGCTCGGAAAATGCTCTATGTGCGTTGCGGCAAAGAACGATTGGCGCGACAACCCGTCAATGCCGCTTAGGGTAGCCACGAAATTTACAAACACCGCCGAACGGTATTTTATGTCGGAGGGAAGGGATATAGAGCTTATCAAATTAAACGGCTCGGTTGAACTTGCGCCCGTACTCGGCATATCCGACGTCATCGTCGATATCGTCGAAACGGGGACGACCTTAAAGGAAAATAATCTTACGGTTTTTAAAAAAATTGCAGACGTAAGCGCAAGGCTGATTTCCAATAAATCGTCGTTAAAATTCAAAAATAAAGAGATTAAAGCTTTAACCGAAAAGATAGGGAGGGCGATAGAAGAAAATGATTAAGGTGATTAAATACGAAGGGCAGACCGCCGAGGAACTTTTCGGCAAACGTGAAGAGCTGACCTCTAACGTGGAAAATATCGTAAAGGAAATAATCGCAGACGTCAAGGAAAACGGCGATTTCGCGTTGAAAAAGTACTCGGCGCAGTTTGACGGATATAAAGGCGAAAGCCTGCTGGTCGAAGAAGAGGAATTTGAAGAAGCTATTAATTCATTACCCGAAAGTTATATAAAAACTTTAAAAGCTTCGGTAGAAAATATCACAAAATTTCACGCTAAGCAGGTAAAAAAGGGCTTTGAAATAAACGACGGCGATAAAATAGTGGGGCAAAAGGTCATTCCGATAGCCCGCGCCGGCATTTACGTGCCCGGCGGCACGGCGGCATATCCTTCAACCGTTTTAATGAACGCGATTCCCGCCAAGATTGCGGGGGTTAAAGAAATAATTATGGCGACCCCCGTGAAAGCCGACGGAAAGGTTAAGCCCGAGGTGCTTGCCGCGGCTAAGCTGAGCGGCGTCGATAAGGTTTATAAAATGGGAGGCGCGCAGGCAATCGCCGCGATGGCTTACGGCACGCAGACCGTTCCCAAAGCAGACAAAATAACGGGACCGGGGCGCGATTTAGTGGCTACGGCAAAAAAACTCGTATCGGGAGTGGTATGCGGAATCGATATGGTCGCAGGTCCGAGCGAAATTCTTGTAATCGCCGACGGGAACGCCGACCCTGCGTTAGTAGCCGCGGATATGCTTTCGCAGGCGGAACACGATACCGTGGCATCCGCGTTGCTTATAACAGACAGCAAAGACCTCGCCGAAAAGGTCGTCGGCGAGCTTTCGGTACAGGTTGAAAGGCTGGACAGGAGAGATATCGCAAAGGCGTCGCTGGAAAACAACGGCAAAATTATTCTGGCGGACGACCTCGAAACGGCGGTAAAGCTTTCTAACGAATATGCTCCCGAACATCTCGAACTTGCGGTAAAAGAGCCGTTTGCATTTTTAGATAAAATAACCAACGCAGGCTCCGTATTTTTGGGCTATAACACGCCCGAAGCGGTCGGCGATTATTATGCAGGCGCAAACCATACGTTGCCGACGAGCGGTACGGCAAGGTTCGCTTCGCCTTTGAGCGTAGACGATTTTGTAAAGACGACGCAGTACGTCTATTATTCCGACAAGGCGTTAAAAGGCGCTATGTCAGACATAATAAGCTTCGCTTCTTCGGAAGGGCTGACGGGTCACGCCGAAAGCGTGGCTATAAGGAGCAGAAAATGAGCGTTTTTGCCGATAGCGATTTAAATAATATAGAACCGTATGTCCCGGGCGAGCAATTAAACGATAAAAAATATATAAAGCTGAATACAAACGAAAATCCTTTTTATGCTTCGGAAAGGGCGGTCGAACGTATAAATAAAGGGCTTTTAAGCGGCTTGAACAGGTATTCGGACCCCGAAAGCCGCGGGCTCAATTCGGCGATTGCCGCTTATTACGGCGTAGAACCGGAAAACGTTTTGGCAACCAACGGGTCTGACGAGGCGTTGGCGTTTGCTTTTATGGCTTACTGCAAGGGCGGCGTTTGCTTCCCCGACGTCACTTACGGCTTTTATGAGGTATTATCGGGCTTATTCAAATGCAAAGCGCAGATTATTCCCCTCGGCGGAGATTTTACCGTCAACCCGAAAGATTATTTCAACAGTAAAAAGACGGTGGCGCTTGCCAATCCGAACGCGCAGACGGGTATCGCGCTTCCCGTTACGGAGATTGAGGAAATAATAAAAAATAACCCCGAAAACGTAGTGATAATCGACCAGGCTTACGCCGACTTCGGCGAAGGCAACGCGATACCTCTCATAAAAAAATATAAAAATTTGCTGGTTATAAACACTTTTTCCAAGTCGCGCAGCTTGGCAGGGGCGAGGATAGGATATGCAATCGGCGATTGCGCATTAATCGAAGATTTGAAAAAAATCAAAAACTCTTTTCACCCTTACAACGTCAACAGCGTTTCTGCCGCGCTTGCGGTTGCCGCGATAGAGGACGAAGAATATTTCCTCAACTCGGTCAAAAGCGTGGTAACGGGGAGGAAAAGACTGACGGAGGGGCTTATAAAATCAGGGTTCGAGGTCTTGCCGTCATCGGCAAATTTCGTGCTCGCCAAGTCCTGCCGAATAGGCGGCGAAGAACTTTATAAAAGGTTAAAGGACAAAGGCATTCTGGTCAGGCACTTTTCGGCAGAGAGAATTTGCGATTATATCCGCATTACCGTCGGCAGCGATTACGAAACCGACCGACTGCTGGAAACGATAAATCAGATTATGGAAACGGTGTAATATGAGAAAGGCAAAAATCGAAAGAAAAACGGCTGAAACAGATATAAGACTCGAACTCGAACTCGACGGCGGCGCCTATGAAATCGAAACGGGCTGCGGTTTTTTAAACCATATGCTCGAATTATTTGCGGCGCACAGCGGCTTCGGGTTAAAAATAAAGTGCAATGGCGATACCGACGTCGATTTTCACCATACCGTGGAGGACGTGGGAATTGTCTTAGGGCAGGCTTTTTTGCAGGCAATCGGCGACAAAAAGGGCATTAACAGATATGCGGACGTCACCATACCAATGGACGAAAGCCTTGTTTTATGCGCCGTCGATATAAGCGGAAGGGGCACTTTGAATTTTGATTTGAAAATCCAGAGCGCGAAAGTAACCGACGATAGCGATACCGTAAAACAAAAAGCGGTAGGACTGTTCGACACCGAGCTGATTGAAGAATTTTTTACCGCCTTTATGAGGGAATCGAAAATCACTCTGCACATAGTCCAGCTGTACGGTAAAAATACGCATCATATAGTAGAATGCGCCTTTAAAGCCTTTGCGAGGGCGCTTAAAACCGCCGTGCAGATAACGGGAACGCAAATTCCTTCAAGCAAGGGAGCGCTTTAAATGATAGCAATCGTCGATTACGGCGTCGGCAACCTGTTTTCGCTGACGCAATCTTTAAAAAAAATCGGCGCGGATTGCGTAATTACGGGCGATAAAGGCGTAATTCACAGTGCAGACAAGCTGATTTTACCGGGGGTAGGGGCGTTCGGCGACGCGGCGGAGCGCTTAACACAGACGGGGCTCGGCGACGTTATTAAAGAGGAATGCGCGCAAGGCAAACCGCTTCTCGGCATTTGCCTTGGAATGCAGCTCTTATTTAACAAAAGCTTTGAATACGGAGAGCATTTGGGGCTCGGGCTGATTTCGGGCGAGGTTTTACCGCTTAAAGATTATGTAAAAGATTTTAAAATTCCGCATATCGGCTGGAACTCTTTGACTTTATACGACGATAACGCGTTGTTTAAGGATGCCAAACAGGGCGACTACGTCTATTTCGTGCATTCGTATTTCGCCAAATGCGACGAGGGTTTGTCCGCGACGACCGATTACGGCGCGGAAATAACTGCCGCCGTGAGAAAAGGTAACGTATTCGGAATGCAGTTTCATCCCGAAAAAAGCGGCGAGGTCGGCTTAAAAATGCTCAACCGATTTAACTTATACAAGGGGTAAAAAATGATAATTTTTCCTGCTATCGATATAATTAACGGGCAAGTCGTGCGGCTGAAAGAAGGGGATTACGCCAAAACAACCGGGTATTCCGTAACCCCGACGGAGGCTGCCGCACAATTCAGCACCCAAGGCGCAACCCATTTACATATCGTAGACCTCGACGGTGCCAAAAGCGGAAACGCCGACAACGCCGCGATAATCGAAAATATCGTAAAAAAATGCAATATGTTCGTCGAGGTCGGCGGCGGTATCAGAAGTCTGGAAGCCGTTAAAAAATATGTAGACTGCGGCGTAAAACGCGTAATATTGGGAACGGCGGCGGTTAAAGACGAGGAATTTTTAGATAAAGCGTTGGAAAATTTCGGCGATATAATTGCGGTGGGGGTTGACGCCAAAGGCGGCAAAGTCGCGGTAAAGGGGTGGACGGAAATAACCGATATAGACTCCTTAGAATTCTGCCGCAGATTGAAATCAAAGGGCGTAACAAACGTAATTTATACGGATATAAGCAAAGACGGGCTGATGCAAGGTACCAATTTGGAAATTTACGAAGTATTATGTCAGACATATTACCCTAAAATCACGGCTTCCGGCGGCATAACGGAGCTTAGGGAAATAGAAGCTCTTAAAAAAATGGGAATTTACGCGACTATTTTAGGAAAATCATTGTATGAAAAAGCCATTGATTTAAAAGCGGCAATCCGCGTTGCGGCTGATTGATGGACGGAGAAAGATTGATGTTAGCGAAAAGAATTATACCTTGTTTAGACGTCAAAAACGGACGTGTAGTAAAGGGTAAAAATTTTACAAACCTTACCGACGTTGACGACCCGGTTAATCTGGCAAAATATTATTCGGAATGCGGCGCAGACGAAATCGTATTTTACGATATAACGGCAAGCGCCGAGGGCAGAAAATTATTTTGCGGCGTTTTAAAAGACGTCGCGTCGAACGTGTTTATTCCGCTTACGGTGGGCGGAGGAATTAATACCTTGGACGATTTTGAAATCGTCCTTACGAGCGGCGCCGATAAGGTCAGCGTCAACAGCGGCGCCATAAATAACCCCGCGCTTATCGCAAAAGCGGCGAAAAGATACGGTAACCAATGCGTTGTGTTGTCTATGGACGTCAGCCTGATTAACGGAAAATATATTGTTTTTTCCAAAGGCGGCAGGGTGAAAACGGATATCGACGCGCTGGAATGGGCTGAATTTGCCGAAGCCAACGGGGCGGGCGAGATAGTCGTAAACAGTATAGATACGGACGGCGTCAAAAAGGGGTTCGATATAAATCTTCTGAACGCCGTATGCGAAAGGGTAAATATTCCCGTAATCGCAAGCGGCGGAGCCGGTTCCATACACGACTTTATCGAACTTTTCAAAACCACAAACGTTGACGCAGGACTTGGCGCTTCTGTGTTTCATTATAACGAATTTACCATAAAAACCTTAAAAAATAAATTAAAAGAAAGCGGAATCGAGGTAAGATTATGATTAAAATCAGCGACTTGAAATTTGACAATAACGGGCTAATTCCGGCAGTTATAACCGATTTTTACACAAAAGAGGTATTAACTGTGGCTTATATGAATGCCGAGAGCCTTGAAATAAGCATAAATGAAGGCAAAACCTGTTTTTATTCCAGAAGCAGAAATTGCCTGTGGCGCAAGGGCGAAACGAGCGGAAATTACCAACATATCGTGAAGATTGTCGCCGATTGCGATTTGGACGCTTTGACGGTCGAAGTCGTAAAAGACGGTCCCGCTTGTCATTTAGGAACCGATTCTTGTTTTAACAATTATTTATATAAAAGCGATAGTCTGCACGAATTTTCTATCCATAATTTATATAAATTATTACGGGAACGCAATGAAAAACGCCCCGAAAATTCCTATACGACGTATCTGTTTGAACAGGGCATCGATAAAATTTTAAAGAAGGTCGGCGAAGAATCTACGGAAGTTATCGTGGCTGCCAAAGGCGGCGAAAAAGCCGAAACAATTTATGAAATAGCCGACCTGATATATCACGTTATGGTTTTAATGGTCGATATGGGAATCGATACAAATGAAATTATTGACGAGCTTGCAAAGCGGCACATAATAGATTTTAAGGTCAAGCAGCAAAAAATGAAATAAAACGCTTTGTATGTCAGACATAATATTATTTCTGCATATTATTTGCTACACAGAAATTCAATAACTTAATTAAAACGATTTAAAAATCGATAAAGATGAAAATTCGTATATCCGGACCGGATTTACATAATTTTATAAGAAAAACGACGGATAATCGCCCCAAAGCCTTTATTCGCCTTCTTTTACAGCTTAATTATTCGTAAAAGCTGTGTTTTACGAAGAGTTTAGGACTCTATTTAATGCCGATAAACCTGCTCCACCGTCTGTCAAAATAATATTCGCTTTGTGCTAATTACCTCTTTAAATTACCTCTTTAAAACGCACAAAAAAACGTTATCCATTGACTTTCCTTTATGTTGGTTTTTACTAATAGACAGATAAGCGGCTATGCGTGCTTACGCCTGCCGATATTGGATTGCGACATTGCCACGAACGGATAGTTTCGGGGAATTTTTTTACTTCTTTACTTTTACCGAAATTTTTGCACCAACCCGCGCATTTTTAATTTTATCTTTTTTGAATTTTACCTCGTCACATTTATTCCCCTCTCCTATTTTTTTTGATTTCGTCCGTTGTCGCCGTATTTAAAAACTTTGATCAATTATTTGTTGCAAGCCTTTGATTAAGATGTTATAATGTCTTCGTAAAAAATTTTTATTTTACGAATAAATTTCATTATCATATTAAAAATTAGCCATGAAAAACACCAACGATTACTATACCCAGCGCAATTTAAAAAATATCGAAGTCATCAACCGTATTCTGGATAATGATTTACCTGCCTTTTGCCTCGATTATTTTATGGCGATTGACAGCCTCACTTCCACCCTTACTCGTATGAATTACGCGCATGATTTAAGAATATTTTTTAATTTTTTATCGCTTAAACGCTTCAACAATAAGCCCGTAAAAGAATTTACTCTCGAAGACCTCGAAAGCATAACCAATAACGACATCGAATATTTTTTAGTTTACCTCTCCCATTACACTTATGACGGCAACGAGCACACCTGTAACGAGCGCGCCAAGGCAAGAAAGCTCTCCTCCGTCAGGGCGATGTGCAAGTATTTCTTTAACAAGGGTCAGATTGCGGTAGACAATTCGGCAAAAGTTCCCACCCCGAAGCTTCACGAAAAGCCGATAATACGGCTCGAAGGCGAAGAAGTTTACGACATTATAGAAACCGCCGAAAGCGGAGACGGACTTACCGCCCGTCAACGCGCATACCACCAAAAGACGAAGGTGCGCGATACGGCTATTATAACGCTGTTTTTAGGTACGGGAATTCGTATAAGCGAACTCGTCGGGCTCAACAACGACAGCATTAATTTTAACGATAATTCCTTTATCGTAACGCGTAAAGGCGGCAGTAAATCAATTTTGTTCTTTGACGACGACGTGGCCGCCGCGTTGAAGCGATATCTTGACTATAAAGAGGAAAGCGAGCTTATGAATTGCGGCGGCGGCGCCCTCTTCCTCTCCTCGCAGAAAAAGCGCATTACCGTACGCGCGGTAGAAAACCTCGTCGAAAAATACGCCAAAATCGTTTCGCCTTTAAAGAAAATTTCGCCCCATAAGCTCCGCTCGACGTACGGCACGCAGCTTTATAAGGCGACGGGCGATATTTACATAGTTGCGGACGTGCTCGGTCATAAGGACGTAAACACCACCCGTAAACACTACGCCGCGATAAGCGAAGATACCAGGCGCTCGGTCGTCGGCAAGGTTAAATTAAAGCCCGACGAAGATACGGATTAAAATTTTATTATGCAAGAAAACGTATATATTATTCAACCCATTTTATCGGACAATTATAAGCGGATACACGACGAAGCGATAGCCTTAATAGAAACCGCGGGGGCGGTTTACGTCGGCTCCTGCTTCCAGAATATCAAGGAGGTCAACGCCGCAACCTTTATCGGCTCCGGCAAGCTCCAAGAAATTGCCGAAGCTACCCAAAGCATCGGGGAATTGACCTTTTTATTCAACGGCGACCTTTCCCCTTCGCAGACGCTCAATATCTCTGCGGCGCTGGGCGACAGAAAGGTCATCGACAGGACTACCTTGATTTTGGATATTTTTGCAAGGAACGCAGTTACGGGCGAAGGAAAAATACAGGTTGAAATAGCCCAATTGAAATATATCTATCCCCGTTTAAAGGGCAAAGGCTCCGCGCTGTCGCGTCTGGGCGGCGGCATAGGCTCGCGCGGGCCCGGCGAAACGCAGCTCGAAACCGACCGGCGGCATATCGCTTACCGCTTGAAATATCTTGAAAGCAGATTAAAGGAAACGGAAAGCAGACGGAAATTACAGACCGAAAGGCGGCTGAAAGATAACGTAAAAACCGTCGCGCTGGTCGGCTATACGAATACGGGAAAATCAACCCTGTTAAATCTTCTGACGGGAGCGGACGTCGTTTCCCGTAACGCCCTGTTCGTCACGCTCGACCCGACGGCGAGAAAGCTTGAAATCGACGGGGAAGAATATATCCTTATAGATACGGTCGGCTTCATACAGGAGCTTCCCCATTCCCTTGTCGAGGCTTTTAAATCGACCCTCGAAGTCGCCCTTTGTTGCGATTTGGCGTTATTTATCGCAGACGCGTCCGACGATTATAACCTGCAATTCGAAGTAAGCGGCAATACCCTTAACGGGCTTGGATTCGATAAGCCGTATATAAAGGTTCTTAATAAATGCGACCTTATAGAAAACCCGTCCTCCTATCCCGCGGACTGCGTTATGGTTTCGGCAAAAAGCGGCGCGGGCATAACGCAGCTTAAAGAAAAAATCAAAAATTCGTTTGCAGATAAATATACCGTCGTCGATTTGCTTATCCCATTCGGCGAAATAGGAACGTATGAAAAATTACGAAGCAATTTGAACGAGCTGAACAGGGACTATTGCGAGCAGGGAATTAAAATCAAAGCAAAAATCGAAAATATATATTCCCGTCTTTTCAGAAAATTTTTTATAAAAAATTAAAAAGATTAGAACAATCGTTTGCATTTCGGAAATATATGTGTTATCATCTTATCAGAGGTAAACTACGATGAGAAAGAAAATAGACAGGTCGCAGGACGTTTTGGAATACATCGAAAAGTATATGACCGAAAACGGTTACGCCCCCTCGGTCAGGGAAATATGCACGGGCTGTAATATTCCTTCCACCGCGACGTGTTTTAAGATTATGAACGGACTTGCCGACCAAGGGCTTATAGTCAAAAGCAAAGTCGGTGAAAACAAAAGGCGTTCGGTTTCAATTAAGCAAAACGCCGTTAAAGTTCCCTTAATCGGTACTGTCGCCGCAGGCGAACCCATTTTCGCGCAGGAAAATTACGAAGATTTCTTCTCCGTTCCCTCTAATATGTTCGGCACCGACGATTTATTTATGCTTACCGTCAAGGGCGATTCGATGATAAAAATCGGTATGTTCAACGGCGATAAAGTCATCGTCAGAAAGCAGGAAACGGCTGAAAACGGCGAAATTGTCGTCGCCCTCGTAGAGGACAGCGCCACCGTAAAGAGATTTTATAAACGCGACGGCAAGTTTATCCTCCACCCCGAAAACGACGATATGGAGGACTTTGTCTTTGAAAACGTCTCGGTTTTGGGCAAGGTCGTCGGGCTTTTGAGAAGCTTTTAAAAATGGTTTAAAATTAATAACGACGTCTGCTTGGTTTTGCAGGCGTCATCTTTTATTTCGTTTATTTTCTTTTATATGGAAAGCAGATATTCGACTTCGGACCGGGTCAGCTTGCGGTAGCTCCCCCTGTCAAGTCCGCGCAGAGTGATTTCGCCGACCTTGATACGTTTAAGTAAAACGACCTCTCTGCCAATCGCTTCAAACATTTTTCTTATTTCTCTGTTCTTCCCTTCGGTTACGGTTATATGAATTTTCGTATAGGCTTTATTTGTTTCCACGATATGCGCTTTGCATTTTTTGGTGACGTAGTCGCCTATATCGATACCGCTTCTGATCGGGTTAAGTCCCGCCTCGGTTATCGTACCCTCTATTTTAACGAGATATGTTTTGGGGACCTCGTTCGAGGGATGAGTAAGGCGCTGCGCAAGCATACCGTCCGTCGTCAATATAAGCAGACCCTCGCTGTCGTAATCGAGCCTGCCGACGGGATAAATTCTCCCCGTAGACGGCGGCATCAAATCCATTACGGTCTTTCTCCCCTTGTCGTCGCGGACGGTGCATAAATAACCCTTGGGCTTATTTAAAATATAGTATTCGTTTTTCTTTAATACGACGGGGTTGCCCTTGACCGTAACCTTATCGCCCTCGTTGACCTCTGCGCCGAGCGCGGCGGTTTCGCCGTTTATTTTAACCAAACCGTCCTCTATATACCTATCGCACTCTCTGCGTGAAGCTACTCCGCATGCCGCCAAGAATTTATTTATCCTCATTTGTCCGCTCTTATAAGTTTACTTTAATTAATAGTAAACAAATTTTCGCAGAAAATCAAGTTATTTCGGTTATAAATTTCCAATTTTGCAACGGCGTCTGCGCTATCCGCAGGGGTTAGCTTATAACTTATTCCGGCGCTCTTGTTTACGGTAAACGAAACGTCGTTTTTAAGACTGCAAGCCCTGCCGTTGAAGTCGAAAATCACGTCCTTGCTTATAGTTTCCACGGCGAAATTATCAAAGCACTTGTCAATTATATGCGCGCTTCTTTCAAACATATCGTAGCAATTCAGAACTACGCAGACGACGTCCATATTTCCCCTTTTTGCAGAAGAAACCAGACACCTGCCCGCCTTTTCGGTATAGCCCGTCTTTACGCCGTTTGCCCCGTCGAGAGTGCTTAAAAGCTTATTTTTATTGACGAAGCTTCTGAAATCGCCTTTATAGCTCTTTGTGGAAACCACATCGGCAAAGACGGCGTTTTTCATAGCCGCACACGCGATATTACATAAGTCGAACGCGGTCGTATAATGGTTGTCGTCGGGCAAACCGCTCGGATTGCAGAAATTGGTATTTACCGCGCCCAGCTCCTCAGCTCTCGCATTCATTCTCTCCACGAAAGCTTCAAGGCTGCCCGAATGATGAATTGCCAGCGCGCAGGCGGCGTCGTTACCCGAACGAAGCATAAGCCCGTACAGCAAATCCTTTACGGAAATCCGTTCGTCCTTTTTTAAATATATGCTCGAACCCTCTACTCCGACGGCTTTGTCGGGCACGGTTATCACCTCGCACAGATCGCATTCCTCGCACACGATTAAGGCTGTCATAATCTTAGTGGTGCTCGCCATAGGCAGACGGCGGTCGGCGTTTTTGGAATAGAGCACGTCTCCCCGTTCGAGCTCCAACGCAATCTCCGATACCCCGTCCGCGCTTGCCGTCTGCAAATTTCCGCCGCCGTTAAAGCTTATTATAAGCGCCAAAATGCAAATTGCGAACAGGGAAAGCTTTAAATATCTTCTTTTAAACATTGTCGGAAATAGTATGAACAAGCTCCCCTGTTTTTTCTATAAGCATATCGATGGCGCCGTCCTCCATCTTCAAAAGCCTGCATTGCTTTCCGTCGTCAACCAAAAAGCCCTTTGGCTTTACCGTGACTACCGTACCGTTGCCCCCGGCGAGCTTGAAGCCGTCAGCCTCGCGGAAGGTCTTAACGTCGCCGTATTCGCCGCCGCCGCCCAGATTTACCACAGTAACCGACGACAAAGGTATTACCTGCGAGCCGCTTACGGTTATGATAGGGTCGCCTATCACCGTATCGGCGTCCGCAAGCTTTTCGATAGCGATAGATGTTTTCTCGAAACGGGCGTCATCCTGCGCCTTTTTTAATTTACCGTTCATTTAATCTACTCCATACATAAATAATGACAAGCCTTAACAGTACCAATAAATTGATAACGCCAACAAGCTTTAAGTAATAATTTATATAGTTATGTTCGTTATTGATTACGACGTAATTTCTCAGCTTTGTCCTGCCGCCGTTGATTTTTACGAAAGAATACACCCCCTGCGTCGCCATATGTTGGGCGAGCAGCGCATAGATATTCGTCTGTTCCCGTATGCCGAAGCCGGATACCTGCACAATCTTTGTAAGGCAGAGCTTATTGTATAAATTCAGATAATAATGCGACGGATATTTCAGCTTGGGGCGGTTTTCCTTGCCGTCTTTGCCGCCCAACCTGTTTTCGGTGTTGAAATTAAAAAGCGGAATCAGACGGAATAAGGATACGTTTAAGCTCAAATAATTATCCTGCGTGGACACATATACATAACTGAATACATGCACGGGGAAAACGTATAGCGAAAAGGCGGCCGCCGTTATATATACGATTGCTTGGTTCACGCAATTATTATCTGTAATTTAATTCCTAATATACGCAAAAGCCCGTGCGTTTTGGTATTTGCACGGGCTGTGAAATTATTGATAATTTAATTTTATTTGATTTTTATAAGGTTATCTTCGCCGCTGAGGAATCCCGGCACTTCAAAGCCGTCCTCTACTACCGATTCGTCGGGGCGGTCTTTTGCCCTTGCCGTGGGTTTGCTTTGTTTATTTCCTCCGTCGGACGCGTCTTTAACCATTGCGCCGTCGCCGCCGTCCCCCTCGTCGTCGCCGTTATATTCGTCCTTCTTGTACAGATACCGCTCGTCGTCTTCTTTCAAAATCGTATCGTTAAGCTCGGCAATCTGCGTCATAAGCTCGTCATAATCGGGTAGCTCGTCTATGGAATTAAGCCCGAACCTCTTTAAAAAATTATCGGTCGTGGCGTAGAGTATAGGCTTACCTATGGTGTCCTTGCGTCCGCAGGGTTCTATCATCGAAAGCTCTAAAAGGGTATGCACCGCGTAGTCGCAGTTGACGCCCCTAAGCTCTTCGAGATCGCTTTTGGTAACGGGCTGTTTGTATGCGATAAGCGCGACGCATTCCAAAATAGTCTTTGTCAGCTCTTTTTCCTTTATCTTTGCAAGCACGTCAGAAATTTCCTGCTTGTACGCAGGGTTGGTCGCAAGCTGAATTTTTCCGTTGAAAGTTAAAAGATGCACGCCGCTGTCGTCGGTATACTTTTCTTTGAGCTTGCTTATAGCCGCGTTGACTTCCTTAACCGAACAGCCTAACTTTTCCACTATGTATTTTACGGGGACGGCTTCGCCGGAGGCAAAAGCTATTCCCTCAATTATATTCGTCAAATTGTTCATTTTCCAAATCCTTTAAATCTTTGTCTTCATTACGGATAATGGTTATCGAGCCGAACGTTCCGTCCTGCCGTACCGTAACGAACTGGAATTTAAGCATTTCCAAAAGCGCCTGAAAGGTCGTTATGATTTCACTCCTCGTAAACGAGGTGAAGAGCTCTTCGAATTTTAATTCGCTACTCTTGGCCAGCTTGTCCCTGATAAAACCAACCCTGTCCTGCACGGTATAGACGTCTTTGGGAATTTCTTTAACGTTATCCTTTTCCCGTTGCAGACTTTCGTTTCTTAACAAAAGATTGGCAAACGCCTGTAACATTGCGTCTATTGTAAAGTCTTTATAGACAACTTTAACCTTACTTACGTCTTTATCGGGGTCCTTGAAGAAATATCCGACCGTCTCTAAATCTTTAAGCTTAGGGGTGCGCTCCTTTATAAGCTCCATTTCCCTTTCTTTAAGCTGGCGGATAAGCTCTTCCCGCTCCTCTTCCGCGCCGCCCATTTCTTCGTCGTCAATCTCAACCACGGGCAACAGCGATTTCGATTTTATGTATAAAATCTGCGCCGCCATTGCAAGGTATTCGCTCTCTTTATCGACGTTACGGCTCGGACGGGTTTTCATATATTCAATATAGTTAAGGAACTGCCCGGTAACCTTGGATACAAAAATATCCTCTATATTGATTTTGTTTATGTTAATCAAATGCAAAAGTAAATCGAGCGGTCCTTCAAAATCGTCAAGCACCGTATCGTAATCGACTTCCGATTCAAAATCCGAATAAGCTTCTCTGTCAATCATACCGTTAAAATCCAATCCCATACCGCAGTAATGGGGAAACCCAAAATATTAGTAGCAAACCAACCGACATAATGCAATACGTTCATATACGTAAATATCGGGACGTTCTTACCGTTTATATAAACGGGAACGTATTCAGTCATAATTTCGCAAAAAAAGCTCCACAAAACGAGTATTATCAATATAAGTTGCCCGTAATTTCTGAGGAACCTGCGCACGGGGTTTATCTCCCGCGTGAAGGACTCTACCACTCTGAATCCGTCCAGAGGATAAAGCGGCAACAGGTTGAAGGTAAAAGCGTAAAGGCTGTAAGCATAAATAAGATAGGTCAGCCAATACACCAGCCTTATAAAAATTTCAGCCGCCGCCGAAACAGCCGTATAGCGCCACAGAAACCTGATAACCAATAGATAAAGCGGATAGACCAGAAAAGCTATGATATAATTGGTGACTACGCCCGCAATCGCGGTCGTAAACAGTCCCGTTTTGCGTTTTCTGAAATTAGAAGGGTTGACGGGAACGGGTCTCGCCCAACCGTAGCCGACCAGCGCGCACAAAATAAAGCCCATCGGGTCGATGTGTTTTAAAGGATTGAGCGTCATTCTGCCGCTGAATTTTGCGGTAGGGTCGCCGTTTTTATACGCTATATACGCGTGAGCAAATTCATGCGGACACAGTACGCAGATAACCGCCAATAAACTTGCTATATAGTAAATTACTTCGGACATTTTTTATTTAAGCTTGTCGGGAATAACGTCGTTCCTTATCAAATCCGGATAAGTCTGCCTCTTGATTATTATATCGGCTTTGCCGTCTTTGACGAGCACCGAAGCCGGAACGAGGTTTCTGTTATAGTTGCTCGCCATAGAATAGTGATAAGCGCCCGTCGTCAATACGGCGATTATATCGCCGCTTTCAACCTCGGGCAAGGGCATATCTACGCCTATCAAATCGCCGCTTTCACAGCATTTGCCGGCGATGCTTACCTTTTGGGTGCAGGGCGCGTTGACGTCGGAAGCTTTTATCGCCGTGTATTTCGACTGATAGAGCGAATAACGGGGGTTTTCGAACATACCGCCGTCTATCGCGACGTATTTGCGTATACCGGGTATATCTTTAACCGAGCCGACCGTATATAACGTCACGCCCGCCTCGCCGACTATCGAACGCCCGGGTTCGATAAGCAAATAAGGTCTGCGCAGATTTAATTCTTCGCACTTGTCGCAGACGGCTTTAATCAACGCTTTCAGATAAGCGGCGTAATCTTCGGAGGTGTATTCGGGGTCGTCGTCGGTGTACCATACGCCGAAGCCGCCGCCCACGTTCAGCACGTCGGCTTCGAAGCCGAACCTATCCCTGACCTCCGCAATAAAACCGAGCATTTTTTCGGCGGCGAGGACAAACGATTTCTTTTCGAATATCTGCGAACCGATATGGCAGTGAAAGCCGCGCAGCTTTATATTCTTTTTGCTTAATACATGCCCGACGTATTCTGCCGCCGAGCCGTCGGAGATAGAAAAGCCGAATTTGGAATCCGTCCGCGCCGTCTGCACAAACGCGTGCGTATGCGCTTCTACGCCGGGATTGATTCTTATAAGCACGTCTTGCTTTTTGCCCCTTTTTTGACAGATTTCTTCGAGTAAATCAGCCTCTCTGTAAGAATCTATTACGATTCCGCCCACCTCCGCGTCTACCGCTTCGCACAGCTCTTCATAAGTTTTATTGTTGCCGTGGACGTAAATATTTTTCGCGTCGAAGCCTGCCTGTAAGGCCGTAAAAAGCTCGCCGCCGGAAACGACGTCGCAGCCTATGTTTTCCTGCTTGGCGATGGCGTAAACGGCAAGACAGGAAAACGCTTTGGAGGCGTACAGAACCTGACCGTTGCCGCCGTATTCCGAAATTATCGTATTTTTATATGTGCGCATCATCAGACGGATATAATCTTCGTCAAAGACGTACAGAGGCGTTCCGAATTTTTCCGCGAGTCCGAGGCTGTCGCAACCTCCTATCTCCAAATGACCTTCCGCATTTGCTTTTAACGTATTTCTTTGGTTCATAAAAAAACCCTCGGTAAATTAATATATACATATTAATTTTACCAAAGGTCTGTTAAATAGTCAAATATTTAAAGGCTTTACGGAATTTAATTTAGATTGCGTATTTGCTTTAAAGCGTCCAACCGCCGGCAACCTTTCTGATATAATCGCCGTATCCCGCTTTTTCCGCATCTTCCGCCGCCACGATATCTACCGTATCGTAAAGCACGCCGTCCTTATAAACCTCCATCTTGCCTGCGGCATCTCCCTTTTTTACGGGGGCGCACACCTTGCATGGCACGAAATTATATTTTATATCGGGGGTTGCGTCCTTGGAGGAAAATACATAGCTCGAACGCGACGGGCGTACGCTTATCTCGGGCTTTTTGGCGCCGCAAATTTTTACCTTGTCGCTTAAATTGACTCCGCTATCTAAAACTATCGCATTTTTATAGTTGGCAAAACCGTAGTCGAACATTCTGACGGCGGAAGCGAACCTGTTATCGGAGGAATCCGCCCCCAACACCACGGAAACCAGCCTTAGGTTATCGCGCTTTGCGGTAGACGCCAGACAGAAGCCGGCTTCGTTCGTAAATCCCGTCTTTCCGCCGTCGCAATAAGCATATTTTTTTATAAGCTTGTTCGTGTTGGTGATTGTGGTCGTGCGTTCGTCGGGATGACGGAAATCTTCCAGCCAGATTTTACTGTATTTAAAATAGTCCTCGTTTTTCAACAGGCGGGTAAACATTACGGCGACGTCCTTTGCGCAGGAATACTGCGTATCCTTGGGCAGCCCCGTACAGTTGGCGAAAAGCGTATCCGTGCATCCGTACTCCGCCGCGCGGCTGTTCATAAGCGCCACAAATTGCTCTTCGCTGCCCGAAACCGTCTCCGATACGGCTACGCAGCTGTCATTGGCGGAACAGACTATAATGCTTTTTATCAGTTCCCCGAGTGAATAAGTCAATCCGCTCTGCAAAAACACCTGCGAGCCGCCCATTCCGGCAGCCCTTTCGCTGACGGTAATCTGCGCGTCGGGGTCAAGCCTGCCCTGCGAAATCGCCTCGAAACAAAGATTCAGCGTCATAACCTTGCAGACACTCGCTATGGGAACCCTTAAATTTTCATTCTCTTTATAGACGCATTCTCCCGAATCGTAATCGCACAAATAAGCGCTTTTACAATTAGTTACCGGCTTTACCGACGTATCGGCGTAAACCGCGCCCGAATTTGCCGCCGTCAGCGCGGCGGCGCCGATGAAACAAAATGATAACAGTGAAATAATTGCCTTTTTCATACTATCATTTTGGGTAATAGAAAAATAATTATACGAGCGCTTGTAATTCAATAAATTCTGCGCTCACGCGATAACCACTATCACCCTGAATACAAAATTGACCAGCAACAGCATTATCACGCTGTCTGCAAGCGACAAAATCAAGGGTACGAAGAACACGAATGGCGATTCGAAGCATTTACAGTGCATAAAAAGCACGACAAAGCACGACAGCCAGATTACGTAGCACGGTATAAAAACGAGAAGCGCAACTATAATTCCCTCCAAGGAAAAAAGCACGAATAAAACAATGCAGTAAAAGACAGTAAAAAAGGTCTTTATAAAAAGCAATAAAACGCCGAGGAATTTCAGCCCGGTAAAATAGCTTAGTAAAAATACGACGTAAAGATAGAATAAGTCGCCGAGTAAATGAGAAAAAAACAGAGAGGCGTTATTAAAATTAAACACGAAACAGACGTAAGAATTGGCAAAATTAAATAAATAACTGCTTATACTACCGATTTTATATAGTACTATGCCAGATATAATAGCTAAAATTACCGTAATTCCAAAGACGATAAGGTACTTGAATTCCCATTTAAATTCAGTGGTTTTAAAAATCCTCATATACAATTATATGAGGATTGAAATTATATTATGAATTGGTCATATTTTCAAGCGATATACCGTATCCCCTCGTCGGGTCGTTTATAAAGACGTGGGTTACCGCCCCTATCAGCTTCCCGTTCTGGACAATCGGACTGCCGCTCATTCCCTGTACTATACCGCCTGCCGCGTCAAGCAACCGCTTGTCGTTTATTTTTATAACGTAATTTTTATTTTCTTTATTGCCTGCGTCTACCTTTACTATGCTTATCTCGTATTCCGCGGGAGTGTTTCCGTCGAGCGTAGAATAAATATAAGCCTTGCCTACCTGCGCGTCGTTTGCGCTGCCGCGGTTAATTTTCTTTAAATTCGAATAATCGTAACCGGAGGATATCTGTCCGAATATTCCGCAACTCGAATTAAGGGTTATTTTCCCCATCACCGTACAGTTATCGAATATCCCTTTCAATTCGCCGGGATTTCCCCTGAGACCGCGTTTAACGTCGTAAATGTTGCAACCGTATAAGTAGCCGCCGTTTATCTCTATCGGATTGCCGTTTGCGTCGGTTACGGGATGTCCTAACGAGCCGAATTGATTTGTCGATTTATCTATATAGGTAACCGTTCCTATGCCGTTAAGGCTGTCCCTGACCAGCATTCCGAATTGCTTTTTGCCGCTGCTTTTATCTTTCACGGGCACGATTTCGGCGGTAAACTGTTCCGTGCCGCGTTGTATACAGAATTTATATACGGCAAATTGTTCGTTTATCGTACCCGTCAGCACGCCCGCCGAGGTTATCGAAATACCGTTTACCGTTCTTATTATATCCCCCGCCATAATTCCACCGTCTCTGGCGGGACAGGACGAGCCATCTTCGGTATTGACTTCGCACAGCCCTATAACTTCTACGTTTTGGGTATTTAGAATAAAGCCTGCGGCAAAACCGCCCAGATACAGCTCGTCGGACTCCTCCGCAAATGCCGACGCGGCCGGCATGGCAAGCGTAAGACAAATTAAGCAGATAACCGCCAAAAATATCTTCTTTAAATTCTTGATTGCAAGCATACAGATATCTTGGGCAAATAAAAATAAAATATGCGGCGAGTCACCCCGCCGCGTCTAAGTTATTATTCTGTGTTAATTTCCGAACTGTTTTAACAGCTCGTCCGCGTGAACCTTTGCGGCTTCCGTAACAATACTGCCAGTCAACCTGACGATTTCGGCAACGCGCTCCTCTCTGGTCAGCCTTTTAATGCTCGTCACCGTCTTGGACTGTGCGTCCGATTTGGAAATCAGGAAATGCGAAGAAGCCGCCGCGCAGACCTGCGGCAGATGTGAAACCGCTATAATCTGCGTATCGTTGCTTATCGCCACAAACTTATCGGCGACAGATTTAGCCGTCGCACCGCTTATTCCCGCGTCGATTTCGTCGAAAATATATGTGGTAATACCGTTGACGTTTTTAAGATTTGTCTTGACGGCGAGCATAAAACGGCTCATTTCGCCGCCGCTTATAACCTTGCTTAAAGGCTTTGCAGGCTCTCCTTTATTCGCCGAAAACATAAAGCAAATTTTATCGGCTCCGTTCGAAGTCACGTTCGCGCCGCCGTCGTAATCTTCAAACTGCACGAAGAACGCGGCATGGGGTATGTTAAGCGTTTTAAGCTGGCTTACCACTTCTTTGCAAAAGCTTTCCGCCGCCGTCTTTCTTATTTCGGTCATCTTACGGCAGACGCCGAAAATTTCACCGTTTACTTTCTCTATTTTCGCGTTGAGCTTTTCCAGCTCAATCGCAGCGTCGCTGAGCGAATCGTAGTTCTTTTTCGCACCGTCGTAAAATTTCAGTATCTCGGTTTCGTCCGCGCCGTATTTTTTTACCAGCTTTTTGTACAGGGCAAGACGTTCCTCTATGCGTTGGGCTTCCTCGCCGTCAAACGAAAAATTGTCGAGCATATCCGAAAGGGTGTCGCTTATGTCTTCGGCCTCGATAAACAGATTTTCAAGCCTGTCCGACAGCTCCGAATACTCTTCACCCACGTCCGCGACAGAGGCGATTTGCCGCTTTGCCGCCGATATCATATCTACGCAGCTATCGTCGTCGCCGAATAAGCCCTTCGCCGTGCCTAACGCTTCGATGACCTTTCCGGCGTTGTCGAGTATTTTTTTACGCGCTTGAAGCTCGGCAATTTCGCCCTCTTTGACTTCGGCGCGTTCGATTTCGCCTATCTGGTAAGCGAGTAAATCAAGCTTCTGCTCTCTTTCCTGCTCGCTTCCGCCCAAATCGGCAATGCTTTTTTCATAGCCGCGCCTGTCCTCCAAAAGCGCATTCAGCTCCGCCTTGGCTTTTTCAAGCTTTTCGCCGCACAAGCTGTCTATAACGCAAAGCTGGTTGCCCTCGTTGAGCAAAAAGAAATGCTCGCTCTGACCGTGGACGTCAACGAGGTGCGAAGCGATTTTTTTCAACATCCCGGCGGTTATAGAACTGCCGTTGACCTTAATGCTTCCCCTGCCGTCCTGCGTAAGACGGCGCGATATAATCAGATTATCGTCGCCGCTATCTACGTCCATTTCTTCGAGAACGGAACGGACTGGTTGGTTATCCCCGATATAAAATTCGGCTTTGACGACCGCTTCGTCGCAGCCGTACCTAATCATAGTCTTATCCGCTTTGGAGCCCAGGACAAAATTGATGGAATCGAGCACGACCGACTTGCCCGAACCAGTTTCACCGGAAAGAATATTCAGTTTTTTATCAAATTGTATGTCGCCCTCTTCTATGAGGGCGACATTTTTAACATACAGATTTAAGAGCATTATTTTATGTATTCTTTCAAACGGTTTACTATTGACAGCGTATCCTCGTTGGAGTCAACCACGATGAGCACGGTATCGTCGCCCGCGACGGTACCGATTATCTCCTTATACTGGAGCATATCGATAAACGCGCCCGCCGTCGAGCCGTTTCCGCGCATCGTCTTGATGACTATGATATTATTTGCGTAATTAATGGTCTGCACGCATTCGCGGAAGAGGTTGTACATCTTCGTATTAGCCGCGTCGCCTTCGCTCTCTATCACGGCGTATTTATACTTTGTCGTAGTACCCTCTACCTTATATAATTTAAGGTCTTTGATATCTCTGGATACGGTTGCCTGGGTTACGTTAAAATTACGTTTATTGAGCTCCTTGCAAAGCTCCTCCTGCGTCTCGACGTCCATTTCGGAAATGATTTGAAGAATCATCGATTGTCTTGCGTTTCTATGCATTATTTACTCCATATGTTAAGTTTAATAAATAGTTTGTCGAAAAAGTTTTTGCCGTCCACCGAAATAAATTCAAGCGACCTGTCGGCTTTTTTTATAGTGAATTTATCAAAGCCGTTTACCGACTCCACCACTTTTCCGTCTACGATAAGACTGAGCACGCACGATTTTTCAGCCTGGTTGACGCATACCGTCGCGTTATCGTTAAAGACTATCGGGCGCGAATGCAGCGAGTGCGGACAGATAGGCGTCATTATAAAAGCGTTCAAATCGGGGGTGAGAACCGAGCCGCCCGCCGAAAGCGAATATGCGGTAGAGCCCGTCGGGGTACTGATTATCAGACCGTCGGATGAAAAGTTGTCCACGGTAGAGCCGTCGATTTCGGCGTGCAGATTGACCGTGTTGCTGAAAGCGTTTCCCGTAGTGCAGCGCTGAATGACGACCTCGTTCAGGGCGTAATAGACGTTGCCGTTATATCCGACGCACAGCATACTTCTTTTTACGGTGCTGAATTTGCCGGAAACTATTAACTCCAAAGCCTGTTCAAGCTGGTTGGCTTCGAAGTCGGCAAGAAAACCCATATGTCCGCAATTTATTCCGAGTATCTTCACCCCTTTAAGCGCGCATTCGGACGCCACGCTTAAAATCGTACCGTCGCCTCCGAGCGCCAGCAGGATATCGATATCCGAAATATCGCTGGGCGAATTAACCAAAACGCCGTCTATTTTTGCCGTTTTAAAAGCGGAAAATATCTTATTTAAATACTCTTCCTGCAAGGATTTATATTTAACGTTTAAATAAATTCCGATTTTCATATGTATAATTATACCACCCTTTATAAAAATATGCAATAAAAAGCGCCGAATTATTTAAAAATCAGCGCAATTTATTAATAATTTTATTTTATCGCCCGTCCCCTTTCTGAAAAGCACGAGGTATTCAGTATTCTTTCCTTCTCTTTCGGGGGCTTTCGTAATCTTTTCCGCCGACAGCCCGACATTATACGCAAAGTCGCATATTTTTTCGACGATTTGTTTTCTTTGCTTTACGTCGCGCACAATGCCGTTTTTGCCCACCTTTCTGCTTTCGCATTCGAACTGGGGCTTTATCAGGGCGATCGCATAATATCCGTCCTCTAAAATTCCGGCAACGCCCGGCAAGATATGGGTGAGCGAAATAAAGCTTACGTCTATAACCGCGCCGTCCACCCTTTCGCTAAACATTTCACGGGTCAAATTTCTTGCGTTGAAATTATCGACGACGACCACGTTTTTTTTCAGAAGGCTTTTATCCAGCTGACTTTCGCCGACGTCTATGCAATAAACTTTTTTTGCGCCGTTCTGAAAAAGACAGTCGGTAAATCCCCCGTTGCTCGCGCCCACGTCTATAAAAATCTTGTCTTTGACCGAAAAATCAAAGTCCTTTAACGCCTTACTCAATTTATATCCGCCGTTTGAAACAAAGCTTTCTTCGGGCTGAATAAATTCTATCTCTTCCCCGTTATATTCAAAAGAGGGCGCCACAAACCTGCCGCCAACCTTTACGAGCTTTGCGTTAATCGCTTCGGACGCCTTGGTACGGGAGCCGTATTTTTCGGCGAGGTATTTATCTATCCGCATGACTTATTATATACTCTTCGATTTCCGCCGCGTTCAATCCGAATTCATCCATTAACTCTTCCACATTTCCGTGCGGAATAAATTCGTCGCGGTAAGCAAAGCTTTTAACTATTTTTGACGCGTCGTCTGCAAAATGAGCGCAGACGACGTTGCCGAGTCCGCCTATTAACATATTATCTTCCAGGGTGACGATTACGTTTTCGGAAAGGGCGGAAAGCATTTCGCAATCGAGCGGCTTAACCGACCTTGCGTTTATTACTTTAACGTTAATTCCCCTTTTGCTTAATTTGTCGCAGATATTTAAAACCAGCCTGACCGTTCTTTCGCCGCAGGCAAGCACGGCGACGTTGCAATCGCCCTGTTTAAGTATCTCCCACTTGCCGAACTCAAAGCCGTCGTAATCGCCCCCGAACACGGACAGGCTCTCCTTAGGGTAACGTATCGCGAGCGGCTTATAATAAGACGCGCTCGCCGTGAGCATAGCCTTAAATTCCATTACGTCCTTGGGTACCGCAACCGTAAGCCCGGGGATAAGGTTTAAAAAGGATAAATCGAACACGCCCTGGTGGGTTTCGCCGTCCTCGCCCGATATCCCCGCCCTGTCGATACAAAAGGTGACGGGCAAATTCTGTCCGCACACGTCGATTATAATTTCGTCGAACGAACGCTGTAAAAATGTGGAGTAAACCGCATAATAGGGTTTAAGTCCGCCGCTTGCAAGCGCCGCGCAAAGTATAGTAGCGTGTTCTTCGCAAATTCCGACGTCGATGGCTCTTTCGGGATATTTTTCAAAGAACGCCGACAAGCCCAGACTCGGCGTCATAGCCGCCGTAACGGCGACGACGTTTTTATTCTCCTCCGCAAGCGAACACATGGTTTTGCCGAATACGTCCGAATAGGTCTCGCAAGGGCTCGCCATGCCCACGGTTATACCGTGAGTCTTGTCGGGGTGCTCCTCGCAGAAGGAATAGCCTTTGCCCTTCTTTGTCAGAACGTGCAAAATCACCGAATTGTTTTTAAGCTTTTCCTTGATTTCGGTCAATTTTTTTATCATTCCGGCAAGATTGTTGCCGTCGTAAACCCCGTCGTATAAAAACCCGAACCTTTCGAAAATATTTGCGTGTTTTTCAACCTTTTGTTTATGTGCGTCGTCACGGCTTAATTGTTCAAGATATTCGTGCATGCTGCCGACGGTCGGCGAAATCGACATACCGTTATCGTTGAGTATAACCAAGATGTTTGTATTTAACGGGCGCAGGCTGTTGAAAGCTTCGTATACCAACCCGTTGTTGAACGAGCCGTCGCCAATCACGGCGATTATATTGTAGTCCTCGCCTTTTATATCGCGCGCTTTCGCAATGCCGAGAGCCGCCGAAACCGACGTGCCCGCATGCCCCGTGTCATAAGCGTCGTATGCGCTCTCCGAACGTTTGGGGAACCCCGACAAGCCGCCTCTCTTCCTTATGGTCGCAAATCTATCCGCCCTGTCCGACAGCAATTTATGGGCGTAACATTGGTGACCGACGTCGAAAATCAGCTTATCGGAAGGGAAATCAAAGACATAATGAAGCGCAACCGTCAATTCGATTGCACCTAAATTCGACGACAGATGTCCGCCGTTACGCATAACGGTGGAAATAATTTCAGAGCGCAGCTTATCGCAGAGCGCGTTAAGCTCCGTAATAGATAAATCTTTAATGCTTTTACCGTTCAACAAATCGCTCATTGGTATTATTGCCGTTTAATTAACCCTGTTCTTGACGAAAGCCACAAAATCGTGAAGAAAGCTTACGTCTCCCTCTAACCCGTCTATTAAAATATCGCATTCGCTTCCGTACATATCCGCAAAGAGCTTGCATTCCGAAAGCCCGTACAATCTGACGGCGGTAAGTTTGCCTTCCTTTTCGTCCTTACCGATTGATTTACCGAGATTTTCGAAGCTGCCCTCCGCGTCAAGAATATCGTCGGTAAGCTGAAAGAGATAGCCGAGCTTTTCCCCGAGGCGTTTAAGCTTTGAATAGTGCTTGCCGCCGTTGAGAACCGAAGGCACGCATATGGCGGCTATGATAAGCTTCGCCGTCTTTTTATCGTAGATATATTCCAAAGTTTCCGCGGTGGGCTTAGGGTCGTTTTCGTGTAAAAGGTCGGCGGACTGCCCCGCAATCATACCGCGTATACCTGCAAGGTCGCAAATCAGCTTTGCCGCCGAAACGTAATCGTTGCCCTTGTAGCACTCGCCGAACAGAACGGAATAAGCCGTATTCAACAGTCCGTCCCCCGCCAGAAGGGCGTTTGCCTGACCGAATTTTTTATGGTTAGAGGGCTTGCCGCGGCGAAAATCGTCGTTATCCATTTCGGGCAAGTCGTCGTGTATCAGCGAATAAGTATGAATCATTTCCAACGCGCAGGCGTACGGCGTAAGTATCTGCCTGTCGACGCCCAGCACGTCGCCTACCGCATACATTAAAACGGGTCTTATCCGTTTGCCGCCGAGAAATAGGCTGTAACGCATACTCTCGCCCAGAATTTCGGGATCGGTGGTCATATTTTCGCTTAATTCTTCAAGCTGTTTTTCAAAATAACCGCGGTACTCCTCGTACCGCACGTTAAATAAGGTCATCTTAAATCAGCTCCTCTCCGCGGCGGTAACCGTATTGTACATAAGCATAGTTATCGTCATGGGACCGACGCCGCCGGGAACGGGCGTTATATAAGAACATTTTTCTTTGACGTTTTCAAAATCGACGTCGCCGCATAATTTGCCGTTTTCATCGCGGTTCATCCCGACGTCTACGACTACCGCCCCCTGTTTGACCATATCCCGCGTGACGAACTTAGGCTTTCCTGTCGCCGCCACTAAAATATCGGCACGGGCACAGATTTCGCTTAAATTATCCGTCTTGCTGTGGCAGACGGTAACGGTAGCGTCGGCGTTTAACAGCAGTAACGCCATAGGCTTCCCCACAATGTTGGAACGCCCGATAACCACCGCGTTTTTGCCGCTTATTTGAATGCCCTCCCGTCCGAGCATTTTCATAATGCCGTTAGGGGTACACGCGACGAGGCAGTCCTCTTTTAAACAAAGGCTTCCTATATTCTCCCCGCAGAAGCCGTCCACGTCCTTAGCCTTAGGTATGAGCTTTAATACTCTTCGGGCGTCAAGGTGAGGCGGAAGCGGCAGCTGAACCAATATGCCGTGCACGGCAGGATTTTCGACGAGCTCTTCTATAAGCTCCTCCACCTGCGCCTGCGTCGCTCCGTCGGGCAGGTAGTAAGCGAAAGATTTAATGCCCGTCTCTTCGCATGCCTTTATCTTGTTTTTGACATAAATCTGCGAGGCGGGATTGTTGCCCACGAGCACAACCGCAAGTCCAACGTCCTTACCTCTTTCCGATTTGAAAGCGGAAACCCGTTCGCGTATTTCCGCCCTTATTGCGGCGGAATGCGCTTTCCCGTCGATAATTTTATACATTGTTTTTTCCTCCGGATACCGCGGATAAAATACCCGTTATAAACGACGCGCTCTTTTCCGAAGAATATTTAGAAGCCACGTTCGCCGCTTCGTTCATAGATACCTTATCGGGGATATCGTCGCAATAGAGTATCTCCGACAGGGCAATTAAAAGAATTGCCTTATCGGACGGGAAAATTCTTTTTTCGGGAAAGGATATGGAATTTTTATCAATCAGATTGATTAACTCTGCCGAATGCTCTTCCATAATTCCGAGCAGCCTTTCGCAGTAATTTTTGTCATCCTCCGAAAGCGCGTCCGCTTTATAAAGGGCGTTTTTAAGTCCCCGGTCAACCGAGTCGGAAAATTGCGACGAATAAATCAGTTTAAAAAGTGTTTCTCTTGCCTGGGTTCTCATAGTTAAAAATAATTAAAATATTCCCTTACACATTGAGCCAACGGCGATAAGGGAATATTTTTATTCAGATTACGGAATTTTCGGGGAAGTCCACGTCCTGAACGTGCACGTCTACCTTTGCAACCTTATAATTGGTCATTGATTCTACGTTGTGCTTTATGGATTGCTGGATTTTGAAAGCCAGTGAAGGTACGTTGTAACCGTAATCGACCTTAACGCCTATGTCGGCAATAATGCCCTGCTTGTCGAAATTCAGCTTTATCCCCTTATTCTTGGTCGAAAGAAGGCTTACCCCCTCGACCTCCGAAACCGCGAGCGCCACTATGCCCGTGACGATTCCGGAATTATAAGTAACTTTACCCTTTTGAGAAGAAGTCGGGTCATGCTTCATGTGCGCCATAATACTCCCCGGGCAGCTATGCGAAGCCGCATATGCCCATAAGCTTTTCGTACAGTATACCACATATTGTAAGGTTTTGCAACTGCTTAAATCAAATTTGTGTATAAACGGGCATTATTATTATGTTTGTTGACGAAATACCGAGCTCGTTACGAAGAAGATTATAGATTGAAAGCGCGGAGCTTTTGTCAAGTTCGTCGGTATTGACGAATACGTTTACGTTTTCGGAATCCATTCCTATCGAAACTACCGCTTCGGAAAAGCCGAGAGATTTAATCATTGTTTCGATGACGAGCTCGTTTTCCATTATACCGACTATTTTAAGCTTCATATCAACGGCTTCGTTATACTTGTCGCTGTCCGCTTCGTACAGCTCGATAATGCTGTCGATCTGCAAAAGCTCTTCGCTGCGCTTAGACGTGCGTTCAGCCCTGTAAGACGAAAAATAATTTGACGTCTGAATAGTATCGGCGTCCGCCGTCGTCTTGTTTGTCACAAGCAATACGTTAAGCACGGCCGTTACCGCAAGCAGTAGCACAAGTGAGGACATGATGATAATCTTCTTCTTTTTGGTCATTTTGTTATTCTCCTTATTAATTCATAGCGTAAATCGCTATATTAGATTTTTCAATATTCAAAGCAACCCTGACGGCGTTTATGACGTCGCTTCTGGTCATCAGATTGTTTGCTCCCTCGCACACGATAACCACGCCGCCGATACCGTCTTCGCCTTCGTTTATCATAACCTCGGCTTTGCCCACGCCCTCTATTTCGGATAATATCCGCATAAGCTTGGTCTCCGTTTCCGAGCGTTCCGCCGTAGTTGAATTTATGGTAAGCGAGCTTGCCGTGCTTCCGAACATCATAACCGCCAGAATTATCACGGCGACCAATAAGACGGCTATAATTATTATCTTTTTATATCGTTTGAAAAAATCAGCTGCTTTGGTCATTTACAGTTATATTTATATAGCCCAGTTCCCGCAAATATTCCGTAATTTTTTCAATAACTTTGTCGTTTCCGAAATTCCCTTCAACCCGAACGCCGTTTTCTTTAATCTTGTCCTCTTCAAACACGACCGACACGGTACAGACGCATTCGACGCCCGTTTCCTCCGTCACCTTACCCGTCAATAACGCGCTTTGGTTTTGGGAATACACCCCACAGATATAATCGTAATCATACGTTATAGCCGTCGTCTGGCTGTATGTTCCGAAGATGTTTGTAAGCGGCTGTATAAGCACGCAGATACAGACCAGCCTCAATACGAAATTAACGCTTTTTTTAAGCTTGCCCTCGGGTATAACCAACCCTATGATTACGGCGAAAAATATTACGCCCAGCGCCGTCAATAAATACTCGGTTTTCATAAAAACGCATAGCTTGTATTGATAATCAGCATTATTATCAATATATATAGAAATGCAACGGTCAATATTCCCGCAATCAGATATTCGACGTCCTTAGAAAGGTCTGAAAATAAAGAATACATAGTCTTTTCGCCTATGGGCTGGGCTATTGCCCCCGTGATTTTCAGCATAAGGGAAAAAGAAACCAGCGCCGTAACGGGCTCTATAATTTCCGCGATTAAAAGCACGACGCCCGTCATGCCTATTCCGCTTTTGACGACCGTACCCGACAGGACAATCATATCCACCCCCGCGGACAGGAAGTTGCCGACTATCGGCACCGAATTGCCGACCAAATATTTCGTCACCTTGAAAAAAATCCCGTTGAACAGCGACGAGGACGTGCTCTGCACGGTAATAAATATCCCGAAAATCGCCACCGTTATTCCTATTATCCACTTCATTATTGTTTTCAACAGCGACGAAACGCCCGTAAACGAAATATCCGGATTTAACTTCGACATAAAATTCAGCACTATTACCGTAAGCGTTGTCGGGAGAATTACGGAATTGATTAGATAAATCGCCCCATCGCCCAAAAACATTGCGCACGGCGTATAGATCGCGCCCGAATCGCTTCCCCCCGTCAGCACGGTAAGCGTTATCAGGACGGGCGTAATTATGTCCGCCTGTTTCTTTATGAGCGTCACGCAGTTCACAGTCGAAGCGACTATCCCGACGAGCATCGAGGTTAAAATAAGCAATATTATCGACAGACAGGCAAGCCGGATAACCTTAGCCGTCGTCTTGCTTATTATTCCGCCCTCGGCGTCGGCGCTTATTGCGCAGAGAATGGTTACGGCAATTACCTGTGAAAACGCAGGCACAAGATTTGTCACGCCGCCGAGCAGAGCCGAAAAGATATTTTTCAGGTACTCGGTATAGTTCATGCCGAGGTCTCCGTTCAGGACAAACTCCACCAATTCCCTTGCGGAATCAGAAAAGCCGTAAACGTAATCGCTGCCGTATTCGTCGAGATACTCCTGCAATTGGCTTAAATCAAGCCCGTCGAGTATAGAATTTATGTTTTCGTTCAGCTCGGCTCCGCCGTCAGTCGCAAACGCTATAACGCCGCCGCCTATTACCGACGGAAGAAGCAGCAATAAAAACAGCAGGAAAATTTTTATTAAGAGAGCTTTATTAATTTTGTAATCATGTCGAACAACGCCTTTAAAACGGGAATCGACATAACGAAAATAATTATTTTTCCGCATAACAACAGCTTGTCCGAGATTGATTCGAAGCCTAAATCTTTGATAGAGCTTGCCGTAAGCTCTATCAGATACCCAACGCCCACCACTTTGAATATCAGCCTTATTACCGATTTGTCGATATTGGTCTGTTCCGAAAATTTTTTAATAAAGTCAAGACTTTCGGATAAATAATCGAAACCGCATAAGACCAAAAGTATTCCGCCGGCAGTCAGGCAAAGCGGCACTAAATCTGATTTTTGCGATTTTAATATCAGCGCGCATACGGCAGTTATGACCGTAACCGAACAAAGCTTTATAATTTCCATCAGAATATATCGAATAACTGCTTAATCTGCGTAAAGAAATCGGAAATCATTGAAATTACGACGCTTAAACCGATAATCAGCCCTATCAGACTGACCACCATTGCCATATCGTCGCGGTCTGATTTTTTGAGAATCTGACAGATTATCGTGACTATTATGCCTATCGCGGCAAGTTTGAATATAATCGTTACGTCCATTTTAAGCCAACAAAACCGCAATTAAAATTCCGCCTGCAAGGCACAGTTTAAAATACAGCGAACCGTATTTTTTATAATTCTGTTCACTTTCATTTTTATATTTGGTAAGCGTCGATTTCATCTCTTCCAGATAAACCGACTGGGAGGGCGCGTCGGTCGTACCTATGCCTTCAAGATATTTTTTGATAAACGCACCCTGCTCCCCGTCTATTACCTCTTCCCCGTCCAAAGCCCTTTTAACCGTGGGAAAGCCCTCTTTGACCTCCGAAAACTTTTTACGCCCGTATTTCATATTGATAATTAGCTTTTCGTTGAAGTCGTAAAATTCCGCAATAATCTTCATCCGCCTTTTTTTATCGGCGGTCAAAGCTATTCCGAGGAGAGCCGACAGTATCACAATCGCAAATAAAATTAAAATCTTTATCATAAACCTGCGCCTTGGCGCCTATACCCGTAAGCTCTATGAAGTATCCCGACGGGATTTTTTTCAGCTTTTCCCGTTCGCGGATATGCGAAGAAGCCATAAAAACAAGTCCGCATTCCGATATGAAATTAAGCGCCGCAATATCGCCGTCACCGTAAATTTCGTCTGTAATTATAACCTGCGGAGCCATAGTCCTTACGGCGTTTTCGAAAACGAACCGTTTATCCGCCCCTCTGATTACGTCGCAAGTCGTTCCGAGCCCGAACGACGGCAAGCCGCCGCTCTCTCCGCATATTTCATTGCGTTCGTCGGCGATAAGCACTTTTAACTTTTGCCTGACCGAAATAAGCCTTGCCAAATCGCGCAAAACCGTCGTCTTGCCGTATCCCGGCGGAGAAAAGAGCAACGCGCTTTTAAGCCCGTCGGCCGTAACCGCGCCGTAAATACCCTCGGCACAGCCCTTTATCTCGTGGGGAATACGGATATTCAGCGAGGTGACGTCCCTGACGGAAATCACCGTTCCGCCCTGCGTGACGTACTCTCCCGCAATCCCTATGCGTATTCCGCCGTCAACCGTTATAAAACCGTATTTCAGCTGTTCGGCATAGGCGTACACGCTGTTGCCCATTGCGTTTTCCAAAATTTTTTCCGCGTCTTTACAGATTAACGCGCCGTCCGCATTGCCGTCGGCGCCGCCCGTATTGAGATATTTATATTCCCCCCGGTAATGAATAATGACGGGTTGTCCGCTTTTAAGCCTTATTTCGGTAAGCAGGTTCTGGTTCAGCGAACCGAGCGCGAGCAAAATTTCCACTGGTAAAAAATTTAAATTCACACTATAACTTATTATTTTTACAAAAAAAAATAACCGCAGAAGCGGTTATTTTTCCACATCGTTAAAATATATTCGCTTTAATCACTTAACGTAGTCGCTAAGCAACGTTATATTGTCCGCAATGAAACTTTGCAGCTCCTCGGGACTGAGCTTCTTATAGGACAGCAGAGCCATAGAATACAGATATTTTGCGACGAATTTCTGTTTATCTTCGGATAACCCCTTTATGGAATTAACAATCGGGTTAGAGGTGTTGACCATAAGCGTCAACGCCATTTTGTCGTCCGTCATACCGTAGAATTGACCCATTTCGGAATATCTTCTCATATACTCGTCTACGTTTATAACGGCAGGGATATCGGCGTTTTTGAGCGGCTGGCATTTGATTGTAACGTGCTCGTCCGCAACGGCTGATTTGAAAATATCGCAAAGCACGGTATCTTCGGCGCTCTCTCCGCCCTTTAACGCAGAGGCTACGTCTGCGTCAATTCTCATAAATTTTACCTTGTCGGGCACTTTATATTCGATAAAGCTTATGAAATGGGGGTCGATAAACGTGTCGCAGCAAATAGCGTTAAGCGCGGCGTCTTTAAACAATTTTATATATTGCGCCTGTAAGTTCTCGTCGGAGACGTAGTAAACAGTCGTCGGCTCTTTTTTCTCTTTTTTGTCCTCTTTCTTGTCCTCCGGCGCGGCGCATTCTTCCTCTTTCTTGTCTTCCGCTGCGGCGCTTTCTTCCTCTTTTTGTTCCTCCGCTCCGGGGATAAAGTCGTTAAGGGTTTTATATTCGCCGTATATATCTTTCCAGATTAA
>CAZUYN010000003.1:0-1371 GCA_964624495.1 uncultured Clostridia bacterium | reverse complement strand
CGGGGATAAAGTCGTTAAGGGTTTTATATTCGCCGTATATATCTTTCCAGATTAATATATCCTTAACCTTGTCGTAGAAGTCGTTTTCTTTAATGCACCCGTATTTGATAAAGTTGGCGATGTCGCTCCAATACTCCTCGTACTTCGCACGGTCGTTCTTGAACAGCTCGTTGAGTTTGTCGGAAACCTTTTTGACTATATATTTGGTTATCCGCTGTACCTGTCTGTCGTTCTGCAAGAAGCTCCTCGAAACGTTCAAGGGTATGTCGGGGCAGTCGATAACGCCGTTCAACAGCATTAAGAATTCGGGAATAACTTCTTTTATATTGTCGGCGATAAATACCTGGTTGCAGTAAAGCTTGACCTTGCCGCGTTCCAATTCGACTTTGTTTTTAACCTTGGGGAAATACAGGATACCCTTTAATTTAAACGGATAGTCCATATCGAGGTGCACCCAGAAAATGGGCGGATCGTAGTCCATAAAGGTATCTGTATAGAAATTTTTATACTCATCCTCCGTACAGTCCTTTGCCGGTTTGAGATAAAGGGGGCTGACCGTGTTCAAAGGCGCGTCTTTGCCGTCGCCCTTGTAACCGAAATAGATGTTATACGGCATAAAAGAGCAGTATTTACGGATAAGCGATTTTACCTTTTCTTCGCCCAGGAATTCCTTCTCTTCGTCGGAAATGTGCATTATTATCTTTGTGCCGCGGTCTTGCTTTTCGCAGTCGTCGATAGTATATGTGGAATTTCCGTCCGATGCCCATTTTACCGCCGCTTCTCCGTCCTTATAGGACTTAGTTTCGATCTCCACAAGCGAGGAAACCATATACGCGGAATAAAAGCCGAGACCGAAGTGACCGATTATGCCGTCGCCGCCCGCCTTTTCGTATTTCGCAAGGAAATCGTTTGCGCCCGAAAAAGCTATCTGGGTAATATACTTTTCTACTTCGTCGGCGCTCATTCCAATGCCGTTGTCCTCTACGGTCAGCGTTCCGGCGTCTTTATCCACCGAAATTTTGACGCTGTATTCTTCACCGTCGGCTTCCGCCGCCTCGCCCATAGATACGAGCTTTTTAAACTTGGTAATCGCGTCTATACCGTTTGCGACAATCTCCCTTAAAAAAATGTCCTTATCCGAATAAAGCCATTTCTTTATTATAGGCATCATATTTTCGCTTGAAATCTGAATATTTCCCTGTTTCACCTGTAAATACCTCCAAAATCTAACGGTTTTAATATAAACCTAATGATTTTTGTTCAAACACAAACGTCACGATTATTTATAAAAAGACGACAAAAATTAACGCCCCCGAACAATTCGGGGACGTAGTAGAATTTTTTTAAATTACTTGTTGTTCTGTTCTGCGT
>CAZUYN010000002.1:20809-55466 GCA_964624495.1 uncultured Clostridia bacterium | reverse complement strand
TCCCTAATCGGCGGTATAAAATTACGGCGGTACGTTCAGTCGAACGGTACCGCCGCTTTGTATTCACGCGTTTTTTTAAAGCTTTATCGCCGCCTTGGCGTTGACGCTCATAGGGGCGAAATTGCCTGCAAAATATTGGTTTAAGCCCTCCGCCGCTATCATCGCGGCGTTGTCCGTGCAATAACGTTTGGTCGGCAGCACGAGCTTCAATCCGACTTTTCCGCACGCCCTTTGCAGGCTATCCCTAAGATAATCGTTGGCGATTACTCCGCCGCCCGCGGTTACCGTGTCTATGCCCCTCTCCGAAGCGCACTCAACCGTCCGCTTTACAATGGGGTCTATCGCCGCCCTCTGGAAGGAAGCCGCCACGTCGGCTTTATTGACCTCCGCATTCCTCTGCGCGGCTGTGTGCATATAGTTTATCACCGCCGTCTTTATGCCGCTGTACGAAAAGGTGTTGCCGTCGCCGTGACGTATGAGCGCCGGGGGGAAGTCTATGCACGGCGAGCCGCCTTCCGCAAGCCTTTGGACGTTGGGACCGCCCGGGTAGGGCAAGCCGAGAACGCGCGCGACCTTATCGAAAGCTTCGCCGCAGGCGTCGTCGCAGGTGCCGCCAAGAACCTCGGCTTCGAGATAGGTTTTCGTATGCAAAATCGCGGTGTGACCGCCGCTTGCGAGCAAGGTTATAAAGGGGGGCTTCAATTCTTCGTCTACAAGGTACGCCGCCGCCATATGTCCGCGGATATGGTTGACCGCGATTAACGGGATATTCCGCGCGTAAGCAAACGCCTTTGCAAAAGACAGTCCGACGAGCAGCGCTCCGAGCAGCCCAGCCCCGTAGGTTACCGCCACCGCGTCCACCTGACAAGGGGAAATTGCGGCGTCCCGCAATGCCTGCGAAACGACCGCGTCCACCGCGTCCGTATGCGCTCGGCTGGCTATTTCCGGCACGACTCCGCCGTACAGCGACTGCTCCTCCGCCGAGGAAATTATTCTGTCGGCGAGAATTTTCCTGCCCCTTATTACGGCGCAGGCGGTTTCGTCGCAGCTCGATTCGATACCGAGAATCAACGGTTCGGCTTTAATCTTATAGTCTGATAAATCGTACATAATCTGAAAACCGCAATAATATAACTTGGCACGGCATATCGAATGCCGTGCGGTCAAAATTTCGGCAATTCTCAAACGAGTTTGTAAAAGCCGTCGGGGTCGTCGACGGCGTCGGAGACAGACAGCGCGGACGCACAGCCGTTTTCGTCGTCCGCCGCCCTTTCTTCGTGAATTTCCGCATGCCCGTACAGTTTCTCGTTCTCACGGGCGATACTTTTATACACCTCTATGATGAGCGCCCTGACGGCGGGAATGATTTTATTGAAAAATATCTGCAACGGTTCGACCTCCGCCGCCGTATAATAGCCCGAAAGCCGCATAGTTTTCAGTATGTAGTCCGCGCGTTTAAGCCTTATCAGTGCGCTTTGGGCTATATCCCTTTTGACGTGAACTTCGTCGATATCGCTGAGCGCGGAGAGAAAGCCGCCCGCTTCGATACACGATAAAAACAGCTGGTCGGCAAAGATTTTACCCATTCTCGGAAATATCTTCTTGTTGTAGATGTTTATCAGGTTGCCGCGGAGTTCGTCCGCCGCTTGCTGATAGGATATGGTGCGTTGGTTTTCCATAACTTATCTCCTTTTATGCTTAAACCGTCTTTTTAAGATAGTCTATTATAAAACCCTGAATGTCGCCGTCCATAACCGCCTGTATATTGGTGTTTTCGTAGCCCGTGCGGTGATCCTTGACCAACGTATACGGGCAGAAAACGTACGAACGTATCTGGCTGCCCCATTCGATTTTTTTGATTTCGCCCTTAATTTCCGCGTCCGCCGCTTCCCTTTCGGCTATCTGCCTTTCGATTAGCTTTGCGCGCAGGTATTGGAACGCCATTTCCTTATTTTGAAGCTGGCTTCTTTCGTTCTGGCAGGTGACGACTATACCCGTGGGAAAATGGGTTATTCTTATAGCCGTTTCGGTCTTGTTTACCTTCTGTCCGCCCGCCCCCGAAGAGCGGTAAACGTCTATCCTTATGTCCTCGTCGCGTATTTCGACCTCCGCCTCGTCGTCTACCTCGGGCATAACTTCAAGCGAAGCAAACGAGGTGTGGCGGCGTTTGTTGGAATCGAACGGAGAGATACGCACAAGGCGGTGTACGCCCTTTTCCGCCTTTAAAAAGCCGTAGGCGTTTTCGCCCTCCACCTTGAACGAAACCGACTTTATGCCTGCCTCGTCGCCGTTTTCCAAATCGAGCTCGGTCACCTTAAAGCCCGACTTTTCGCAATAGCGCAGATACATACGGTAAAGCATCTGCGTCCAGTCGCAGGCTTCGGTTCCGCCCGCGCCCGAATGTAAGTTCAAAATGGCGTTGTCGGAATCGTATTTTCCGCGGAGAAGTGCGCGTATGCGCATCTGCTCTATATCGTCCTCGGCGGCGGAAATCATCTGTTCGAGCTCGGGAATCAGACTCTCGTCGTCGGCTTCTTCGATTAAATCGACGAACGCGAGCGCGTCTGCGATAGCCCCCTCTCCCTTGCGGTAAGCGGCAATTTTGTTTTCTATGGAGGAAATTTCCCTGCCGACGTGCTTGGACTTTTCCAAATCCTGCCATACTTCGGGCTTTTCCCTCTCCCTTTTAAGCTCTTCAAGCCTGTCGCCGATATTGTCTATATCGAGGGCGTATTTGGCTTCCGCAAGAGTGTCGGTCAACGCTTTAAGTTTTAATCTGTAATCGTCTGCTTTAAACATAATAATTATTTTTTAGGACGGTGTACGGGCGTTCCCGCCGGCACGAAGTTACCCTTGGCGTCTATGGGTTTGGGCACGAACGGAGCGGACGCCCCGGACGCGGCGGGCTGCGCGGGCGCCTGCGGTCTTTGTGCGGCTTGCGCCGCCGCGGCGGGAATACGCACAATTCTGCCCTTCAACAATCTGGAAATGGTAGTCGTCTGTATACGGTCTATCATTTCGTCAAACATTTCGTGCCCCTCTTCCTTGTAGGCGATGACGGGGTCCTGCTGCGCGTAGCCGCGCAGACCTATGCCCTTGCGGAGCTGGTCCATAGCGTCGATATGGTCAACCCAATACCTGTCTACCGCGCGGAGCAACTCGTCGCGCTCTATCTGACGGAAGTCCACCTGTCCCGAGGTGTCCTTTTTGATGTTCTCTATCTTGACCTCGTAGGAATCGGTTACCTCTTTTACTATCTTATGAATTGCCGCCTCGTAATCCCAGCGCATAAGCATATCGTCGTTAATTTCGAATTTGCATTCGTCGGGATATACCTTTTGCTTCAAGGCGGCGTTGAGCTCCTCCGCGTTCCACTGTTCGGGCATAGCGTCCGTATTGACCGTTTCGGCGACTATTTTTTCCACATAGTCGGGGATATATTTAAGAATCTGGTCGTGGACGTCGCCGCCGCGGATAACTTTAAGGCGTTCGGCGTAGATAAGCTTACGCTGTTCGTTCATTACCTCGTCGTATTGCAGGGTATTTTTACGCATACCGAAGTTTCTGCCTTCGATTGCCTTCTGCGCGTTTTCGATTGAGCGCGACAGCATTTTTGATTGAAGGCTGTCGTCCTCGTCCATAAGCGACATATAAATGCTTTTAAGTCTTTCGCCGCCGAAACGCTTTGCAAGCTCGTCTTCGAGCGAGATGAAGAATACCGACGCCCCGACGTCGCCCTGACGTCCGGCACGTCCGCGCAACTGGTTGTCAATACGTCTGGAATCGTGGCGTTCGGTGCCGAGTATGCACAGTCCGCCGGCTTCTATAACCTTTTCCTTTTCCTCGTCGGTTTCCTCCTTGAATTTGGCGTATAGTTCGGCATAGCGCTCCCTCGCCTTGTTCTCCTCTTCGGTGAACTCCCTGTCGGCGTAGGAAATAGCCGTCTCTATCATATCGTGGTCGTAGCCCTCTTCGCGCATACGTTTTTTTGCAAGGTATTCGGGGTTGCCGCCCAGCAGAATATCGGTGCCGCGCCCCGCCATGTTCGTGGCTATCGTAACCGCGCCGTACCTGCCCGCCTGCGCGACTATTTCGGCTTCGCGCTCGTGGTTTTTAGCGTTGAGAATGTTGTGCTTTATGCCGTTGCGGAGAAGCAGTCTGGAAATTTCCTCCGACCTGTCTACGGTTATGGTGCCTATAAGCACGGGCTGACCCTTGTCGTGACGGGAGGACACCTCTTCCACAATCGCCTTTTTCTTGCTTTCCACCGTGGCGAAGATGACGTCGGGCTCGTCTATACGCTGAACGGGTCTGTTGGTGGGTATGACGACTACGTCCAGATTGTAAATGGTTCTGAATTCCGCCTCCTCGGTCTTGGCGGTACCCGTCATGCCCGAGAGCTTTTTATACAGTCTGAAATAATTCTGGAAGGTGACGGTCGCCTGCGTCTTGTTCTCCTCGCGGATTTTAACGTGCTCCTTGGCTTCGATTGCCTGGTGCAGACCGTCGGAATAGCGCCTGCCGACCATAAGACGACCCGTAAATTCGTCTACAATCATAATCTCGCCTTCCTGCGTGACGATGTAGTTTTCGTCGCGCGCGAACAGCTCGTGCGCCTTCAACGCCTGCTGTATATGGTGGTTTAGCTCGGCGTTTTCTATATCGCCGAGGTTTTTGACGCCGAAGAATTTTTCCGCCTTGGCGGAGCCGCGTTCGGTAATGGTAACCGATTTGTCGCGGCGGTCGATGACGTAATCCCAGGTTTCCATATCCTTGCGTATGGCTTCCAGCTTACGGTTAATCTCCTCTTCCTCCTCGGTCAGCTGCTGGTTTTTCTTTTTCCTGACGGGGGCTTTGTTCTCCGCCTCCTTTTTATCGTCGTCGAAGCCGCCGTGCAGGGTGCGGACAAATCTGTCCACCTGTTCGTACAGCTTGGAGCTTTCGCCTCCCCTGCCTGAAATTATGAGGGGGGTACGCGCCTCGTCTATGAGTATGGAGTCTACCTCGTCGATAATACAGAAGTTGAGCTCCCTCTGTACCATTGCGGAAACGGAGGTTTTAAGGTTATCCCTTAAATAATCGAAGCCGAGCTCGTTATTGGTGGCGTAGATTATATCGCTGTTATAAGCGTTTTTCTTGGCATTATCGTCCATTCCGGGCACGACTACGCCCACGGTCAAGCCCATAAATTTATGGACCTTTCCCATCCACTCCGCGTCGCGCTTGGCAAGGTAGTCGTTGACCGTGACTATGTGCACGCCCTTGCCCGTAAGCGCGTTAAGATAGGCGGGCAGGGTAGACACGAGCGTCTTGCCTTCGCCCGTTTTCATTTCCGCAATTCTGCCCTGGTGCAGGCAGATGCCGCCTATTATCTGGACGTGGAAGTGCTTCATTTTGAGCACGCGCCAGCTCGCTTCCCTGAGCGCCGCGAACGCGTCGAACATTATATCGTCGAGCGTCTCTCCGTCGGCAAGTCTCTGCTTCAATATGCCCGTCTGGCTTTTAAGTTCCTCGTCGCTCATCTTTGCGTAGACGGGTTCGAGCTCCTCGACCTTGTACGCAAGCTTGTCGAGCTTTTTTATAGCCTTGCGGCTGTCGGCGTTCGATAAAAAATTCAGAAGTCCCATTACTCTCTCCGCTAATTTTGTTAAAATAAATGCCGTATAAGGCGTCCAAAGACGCCCTTCGGCTTAAATTCGGATAAACCGAGCCTTAAACATTATACAATACTTTAATTGCTATGTAAAAGCTTTTTTCCGGAAAAAAATGCAATATTTTGAAATAATTGCGGAATGTGCGGCAAATCAAGCCTCTGCGTCTACGTCCGTAAACCTGAAAGCGGTCGCGTCGAATAAGCCCGTATCGAGCAATTTCAGCCCCGGCACCACCGCCAGCGAGAGGAACGCCAGCGACATATAGGCGTCGTATTCCCTCTTTACGCCCATTTTGTAAGCGGCGTCATAGAGCGCCGCGCTGTTCTTTACGAAAGCGGACGGCTCCGCGGCGGTCATAAGTCCGCCTATTTCCAACGGCACGAGGGTGATTTTTTTGGCGGCGGAATCGTACAAAGCCATACCGCCGCCGCACTTGGCGAGCGCGTTCGCCACCTCCGCCATTGCGGCGTTATCGTCGCCCAAAATTATGAGGTTGTGGGAATCGTGCGAAACGGTCAGCCCCATCGCGCCGCCCTTAAAGCCGTAGCCCTTAACTATTCCCCTGCCGATATTGCCCGTGCCCTTATGCCTTTCGACGACGGCGAGCTTTAACAAATCGGTACCCTTTACGCATATATCCCCGTCCCGCGAGGGAACTTCGACTATTTCGCAGCCCGTGACGATAGAGCCGCCGTCCACCGTTATGGCTTTGGCGCGGTCGCCTTTGAGCGTTATTTTAAAGTCGGACGGCAATATCTCCCGTATGCGCACGGTGCCGAGCAGCTCCTTCGGCGGCTTGCAGCCTACTGTAAAGAGCGGCTTTCCGTCCGCGGCGACGAGCTTTCCGTCCTTGAAAACCATTAGCGCGTTGAAGTCTTTCAGATTATCGACGACCGCGATATCCGCGGCATATGCAGGGGCTATCGCTCCCCTGCCCTTCAAGCCGTAGCACTCCGCGGCGTTGATCGTGGCGCACGCGACGGCGCGGACGGGGTTTAAACCGCAGGCTACCGCGGTGCGGAGCGCGTCGTCTATTCCGCCCTTTTCGTACAGGTCGGCGGCGTGCCTGTCGTCCGTGCACATCAGAAACCTGCGGTAATTGGAGGACGTGACGCATTTGACGTTCTCTTTCAGATTTCTCGCCGAAGAACCGTGGCGGAGCATAACGTACATACCCTTGGCTATCTTTTCGCGTATTTCGGAGCGGTTTACGCACTCGTGGTCGGTGGTTATACCGCCGCATATATAGGCGTTTAACGCCTTTCCGCGCAAGTTAGGGGCGTGTCCGTCGCACGCCTTCCGCGCACGCTCCGCCGCGCCGAGCTTGCCCAGCGCCTGACCGTCGCCCGAGATGACCGCAGGATAATTCATAAATTCGCCGAGCCCGAATATAAAGCCGCTGCCGATATACCTTTCAACCGCGTCCGCGTCGAGCTGCGCGCCGCTCGTTTCGAACGGCGTGGCGGGCACGCACGAGGGGAGCATTACCTTTACGTCCAACGGGGTTTCAAGCGAATCCTTATATATAAACTTTGCGCCGTCTATGCCGCAGACGTTGGTTATTTCGTGGGGGTCGGCTATGACCGCGGTCGTGCCGCGCGGCACGACGAGCGAGGCAAAGCCCTGCGGAGAAAGCTGGCTGCTTTCGATATGGACGTGCGCGTCTATAAACCCCGGAAGCGCTACTTTGCCCGAAAAGTCGTATTCGACCTTGCCCGAATATTTTCCGACGCCCGCGATTTTACCGCCGTATATGGCGATGTCGCCCTTTAACAGCCTGCCGCCGAACACGTCGGCATAGACGGCGTTTTTAAGCACGATATCGCATTGGTTGCGGCATATTGCCGCGTCAATCAGAGCTTTATCCATTTTTTTTCACAGACAAAGGCGGCGCGCCGCCCTTGGTTTTTATGCCCCTGCCGGATTTTAAAATTTGAGTTGCCGTCCGCCGTTGCCGTAATCGGTGCGGTATTTCAACGCCACCGCGCCCGTAACCAGAGAAGCGTTGGAAAGGGGCTTGCCCTTGGACGGACGGGGTTCTATGGACAGACTTTCGGTATCGACCTCTTCAACCGAATTGTCCGAATGAAGAATTACGAGCTTATACGGCACGGTAACGTAGTCGGCGAAGATTATTTTCGATTTGCCGTCCACTATCATCATACCCTTTCTGCCCCTGCCGACGGGGTTGAACAGCGAGGCGATGACGCGCTTTGCGCAGCCGTGGTCGGATATGACGATTAGCTCGCCCTCGCCGTAGAACTGGGTTGCGAAAGCCACCTCGTCGCCGTCGTTTAAAAGCATACCCCTTACGCCCGAGGTCACCCTGCCCTGTACGGGGACGTCGTCCTTGTCGGCGTTAAGGCAGATTCCCTCCCTCGAAATAAAGCACATCGTGCTTTCGGGCTCGGGGTCAAACCGTTCGACGTTTAACAGCTCGTCGCCCGTCTTTAATTTTATCGCGGGGAACACCGCCCTGCCGACGGCGTATTCCGACCAGGCGGTGCGCTTGACCATACCCTGACGGGTGAAGAACAGCAGCTCGGCTTCGGGAAGCGTTTCGCCGACGGGGAAGAGCTTTACGGGCTTTTCGCCCCTTAACGCCGCGTCGTAAAATTCCTTTAACTTTATGCCCGAGCCGCCCATGCCGGAGGCTTCGAACCGGTTTAAGTCCACCCTTATGCAATTGCCGTAATTGGTAAATATGAGCATTGAGCCGTCCGAACGGGTAACGGCGGTATATTTATACAGACTTTCGCCTCGGTAAATTGCGGGCAGGGGCTTTTTGCACTTGTTGTCGAATTCAATCTTTTCGATGAATTTTACGGTGTCGTTAGCCGTTATCGCAAGCACCCAATCGGTCGCCGCCCTCTTGATATCCTGTCTGAACACGCCGATATCCTCCGCCTTGGAAACTATCTGAGTCTTGCGGGGGCAGGGGTATTTGTCGCGTATTTCGCGCATTTCGGTCTTGACGATATCCATCTGCAATTCGCGGCTGTCGAGTATCGCCTTTAAGCGTTTTATCAGCTTTTTAAGCTGCGCGAGCTCTTCTTCGAGCTTCTTTACCTCTAACTTTGCAAGCCGCGCCAGACGCAAATCGAGAATCGCCTGCGCCTGTACCTGCGACAGCGCGAAGCGCTCCATTAATTTCGTACGGGCGACGGGCGTGGATTCCGACGTCTTGATAATCTTTATTACCTCGTCGATATTGTGCACGCCTATTATAAGCCCTTCCAATATATGGCAACGGGCTTCGGCTTCCTTTAAGTCGTACTTGGTGCGCCTTACGACGACCTGTCTTTGGTAGGCGACGTAGAATTTGATTATCTCCATCAGCCCGAGCTGACGGGGCTTGCCGCCCGCTATCGCCACCATATTTATACCGAAGGTACACTCCAAATCGGTATACTTGAAAAGATACGCCAAAATAGCGTCTACGTCCGCGTCCTTTTTGCAGTAGATAACCGCCCTCATACCCGTGCGGTCGGACTCGTCCACGATGTCGGTTATGCCCGAGAGTATCTCCTTTTTCTCCTCTTTGAGAATCATTATCTTGCGGAGGAGGTCGGCTTTGTTGGTCTGGTAGGGCAATTCGGTAAAGATGATTTCCTTTTTGCCGTTGTCGCCGTTTTCAACCGAATAACGGGCGCGAAGGGTTATCTTGCCCTTGCCCGTTTCGTATGCCTGTTTGAGCTCGTTTTCTATTACATACGCGCCCGTGGGGAAGTCGGGACCGGGGATAATCTTCATCATCTCGGCAAGCGACATACGGGGGTTGTCTATATATGCGCATACGCCGTCTATGACCTCGGTCAGATTATGGGTGGGTATGTTGGTAGCAAGACCTACCGCTATGCCGTTCGCGCCGTTTACCAAGAGGTTGGGATATCTGCCGGGCAGAATGTCGGGTTCGAGCAGGCTGTCGTCGAAGTTGAACGAAAACGGCACGGTTTCCTTGTCCAAATCCCTTAAAAGCTCTAACGCGAGAGGCTCTAAACGGGCTTCGGTATACCTCATAGCCGCCGCGCTGTCGCCGTCCACCGAGCCGAAGTTGCCGTGTCCGTTGACGAGCGTCATTCGCATATTGAAGTCCTGCGCCATACGCACCATCGCGTCGTAAACCGAGCTGTCGCCGTGGGGGTGGTATTTACCCATGCAGTCGCCGACTATTCTCGCCGACTTTTTATGCGGCTTGTCGGGGGTAAGCCCCATCTCTATCATAGTGTACAGAATACGGCGCTGGACGGGCTTCAAGCCGTCCTCTACCCTCGGCAACGCCCTGTCCAATATTACGAATTCCGCATACGGAAGCATCGATTGGGGCATTACCTCCTCCAACGGAGTGGTAAACACCTTACCCTGCGGAATCACAGTCTGAAAATCTTCGTTTTTCTTCTTAGCCATAGCGGTTAATCCTCTGTATCGGCTCCGTCGTTATTGCGCTTGCCGACGTTGACCTTTTCGATAAAGCCGTCCACCTTGTTGAAGTCGGCGTTATCCGCTAAAAATTGCTTTCTGCCGTCCACCTTGTCGCCCATTAAAAGCTCTATCATAGCCGCCGCCTCGGCGACGTCTTCGAGCGTAACCTGTATTAAATTGCGCGTGGCGGGGTTCATCGTGGTATCCCAAAGCTGCTCGGCGGACATTTCGCCCAAGCCCTTGTATCGTTGCAGGGAATAGCCCTTGCCCACCTTTTTAATCTTTTCGTCCAGCTCCTTGTCGTCGTAAGCGTATTCAACCACGTCCTTTTTATAGACCTTATAGAGCGGAGGCATACCTATATAGACGTAGCCCGCGGCTACGAGGTCGCGCATATACTTGAAAAAGAAAGTCAGAAGTATGCATCTTATATGCATGCCGTCCTGGTCGGCGTCGGAGAGAATTATGACCTTTTTGTACCTCGTCTTATCGACGTCGAAGGAGTTGTTGAAGCCCGCGCCTATCGCCGATACGAGCGTCTTTATCTCCTCGTTCTGCAAAGCCTGCAACGCCGATTTCTTCTGCACGTTCAGCGGCTTGCCGCGGAGCGGCAATATCGATTGGAATTGCCTTACCCTCGCCTGCTTGGCGGTGCCGCCCGCCGAGTCGCCTTCGACTATGAACAGCTCGTTCATATCGGGGTTTTTGCCCGAACAGGGGGCTAATTTGCCTATTAAATTGAGCCCGTCGTTTTCGCTTGCCGCCTTTGCGACGTCGCGCTCGGCGCGGTGCTTTATCCTGTCGTCGGCGGCGAATTTGGCTTTTTTCGCTATTTCGTCGAATGACGACTTATTGCCGCGGACGCCCATAAGCTGGGTCAGTCCCTCTATTACAACCTGTTCGACGGGGGCTTTGACTTCGGGATTGCCGAGCTTGGTCTTGGTCTGCCCCTCGAACTCCACGTTGTTCATCTGCACGGTCAGAACGGCGGTAAGCCCCTCTTTAACGTCGTCTGCGACGAAGGGCGAATCCTTTGCCTTCAATACGCCGTTGTTACGGGCGTAATCGTTTACCGCCTTTAAAAGTCCGCTGTGGAAGCCCGCCTCGTGATAGCCGCCCTCCACCGTAGAGATATTGTTGACGAAGGAATACAGGCGCTCCTCGTCCTCCTTGGTATGTGAAAGGGCGAATTCAATCTTAATTTTACCCGCCGGCGCGCCCTTGACCTGTATGTCCTTGACCGCCGAATAGTACAGCGGCTGCGAATACAGCGTCGTCTGCCCGTCGTTGATATTGTTGACGAAGTCAACGAGTCCGCCGTCGAATTTAAACGACACGGGCTGTCTTGCGGGCAGCAGCTCCTTAGCGACGGTCGTTTCGCCGTCGCCGTCCTCGCTCTCCACCATTTTATACAGCTTGCGCCTGTCCTCTAAATTAATCTTTAAGCCCTTGTTTAAAAAGGCGAGCTCTTTAAGTCTTTTGCAAATCGTGTCGTAGTTCCATTCGATAGTTTCAAAGACCTCGGAATCGGGCATAAAGCGCACGCGGGTGCCCTTTTTGTCCGTTTTTTTGCCCGTGTTTTTCAGCGGCGCGGCGGGAATGCCGCAAAGCCACTTCTTCTGTATTTTGTCGTAAGTCGACGTAAAGTCCATCTCGTATACCGACTTGCGGTATACCTCTACTTTAAGCCACTTGGAAAGGGCGTTCGTAACCGAAGCGCCGACGCCGTGCAGACCGCCCGAAAACTCGTAGTTATCGCTGTCGAACTTGCCGCCCGCGTGGAGCTTCGTAAATATCAGCTCTACGCCCGAAATGCCCGTCTTGGTGTTGGTGTCCGTAGGCATACCCCTGCCGTTGTCCTCTACCGAAGCCGAGCCGTCCTCGTGCAGAATGACGTCTATCTCGTCGGCGTAGCCGTTAGCCGCTTCGTCTATGGAGTTATCCACTATCTCCCATAAAATGTGGTGCAGACCCTTAATGCCCGTCGAACCGATATACATACCGGGGCGGATGCGGACGGCTTCCAGCCCCTCCAATACCTTTAAATCGTCTGCGTTGTAACTTTTTTCTGCCATAGTGTTTCCTCTCGCGGAAAAAATATAACCGCTATAAACAATTTTACCATATATTGTATAAAAATGCAAGCGGAGGCACGACAATTTGTGGAATCTGTTTGCGCGAATAAAATAAAAAAACCGAAAACCCGTTAAGGTTCCGGTTATTTAGGTATCCGTATCGGTAAAGAATTAATCTGCGCCGCCCACCTCCACGGTGGGTACGTCGGGCAGCTCCTCCAACGTCTTGTTCTGGTAATGGAGCAAAAGACCGATTGCGTTTGCGGCGAACATAAGCATCACCACCTCCGCGTTCTGCCATATCCTCACGGTATTGACGGTATCCACGCGTATAAAGCCGTAATCCTTGCCGTAAGCCGCTATTTTACAATAGAGGGTGGAATTTATCCCCTGTTTTTTATATTCCTCTATTATATTCGCGTACGATTCCTTGTTGAGGTGACCTGTCTGCTTGATGCTCATATAGCCGGCGGCGTTGACCGTCGATTCGATCAGCTTATAGTCTATATGGGTAAAGCTCTTTTTCTGCGAAAGCGTGAACACGACGCTATGGGTAATGCCGTCGTGCGTTTCGAGGCATATATGGTCGAACATATAATAGGAGATAAAGCTTTTAAAGACCGTGGTCACCGCCTTGGAAATATCTTCGCCGCACGCAGTCAGACACGAAAAGATGTTGAAGCACTGCTGCATAGGCGTCAGCTTTTTACCGCGCTCCCTTTTGAGCAAAATGTTTGCGTGTTTTTCGGGAAGATATATGATAAAGCAGTTCCTGCCCTTCATCTTTGCGCGGTACAACGCCTTGTCGGCGACCTCGAAAAGGTCGTCGTAATTTTTGGCGTTCAACGGATATCTCGATATTCCCGTCGATACCGTTATGGCGAGGTTGGGTATACCCTTAAACTCGATGGCGCCGATATTCATATCTATATCGTGCCCGTACTGCCAAACGTCTTTGTATTCGACCACCCCGTCCAGAACGATAATAAATTCATCGCCGCCGAAACGCGCAACGATACCCTTTCCTCTCGCCATTTCCACCAGGTAGTCGGCGACCTGCACAAGCACCTCGTCGCCGACGCTGTGCCCGTAAGTGTCGTTTACGTTTTTAAAATTATCTATATCAACGATGAAAAAGCTGAAAGGGCGGTCTTCGCCGATAAGCCATTGAACGTAACCGACAACCGCCTCACGGTTTAATATACCCGTCAGGCCGTCAAAGCTATGGCATAAATCTAAGTCCTTAAAATAGGAGATATTTCTTAAAAGCGATATCCTATCCATACACGACTACCGCGGTTTTCCGTACGGTAAACCCCTCTTTCAACTTATTCTCCCAAAGATTATACCATACAGATTTTATTCTGTCAATATTTTTCAGAAAATGACACGGCTAAACATTTTTCAGCGTCGGAAAACGGCTTCCCGCATGTCCGGCGGAAGCCGTTTAAAAGCAAGTTTCCCGTTTTACGGTTATTGATTATAAACTGAGTTATTTGTCTGTTATAATTATTCTATGCTCTTCTTATGCTTTTTGGTTTTCTTTTCCCGTTTTTCGACCTCTTCGGAATAAACCGCGTCGATATCGCCCTTATCCTTGGGCTTTACGAGAAGGAGCACGACGAGAGCAACCAGACATACGCCCGCCACGGAGAGCAGTATCACCGATACGAGGTTGTTTGCAACCCAGTCGCTTTCGCCTTTGAGAGAGGTCGTCTCTACCGACGGCGCCACAGCCGTATACTTATAAGTAGTCTGCTGCGAGTTGTTGTCGGTCAGCGTAAGCCTTACGACGTAGAAGTCCTCTACCGAAACGGGAGTGAACGTAATCGAAGTCGCGTTCCAGTTCAATTCCTTGAATTCGTCGTAATTGGGGTCGGTTTCCAAAAGGCTGTTTACGGGCTTGACCATAGTAAAGTACTTACGGTAACGGGAGTCGTTGAACAGATCCTCCAACCTTTCGAGGAAGGTCGCATAGTCGAGGGTTTCTCCGCAAGCGCTGTTAAGCCCGTCCCTGTCCACCACGTACAGATTGTATACCGCCGAATAGGTGCCGCTTACGCCCTTTATGGTGAAGCTTACGCCGCTGTACGACGTGTTGACGTATGCGACGGAAAGACTTTCGGGCGCCTCCGCAGTGGCTTCCTTATAGGAAACGTGGAAGGTGAAGAAAGGCAACAGCTCGGCAAAATCTTCCTCCCAGATATCGTCGGTGGTTATCTCGTTCCAGACTATTTCGCCGTCTTCGAGCGTGGGATAACGCATGGCGTTGCCGAAGCTGTCGGTTATAAATATCGTAAACCTGTAATTTACGTCGGCTTCCGTAAGGGAAATGGAAAGGCTGTTGGCGGAAAGCGAGGTGTTTGAACCGCTCGTCTTGCCCATATAATATAACGAATAGCTGTAATCGCCCTTATAGAAATAGTCGTCGTAGTCAGAGAGGTCGAATTCGAGGGAATTGCCGTCGCCGTCGGTCAGGTTGTCGAAGGAGGGAAGATAGAATTTGCTGTCCGACCCCGCGTAAAGCTTGCCTATAACGTTTCCGTCCTCGTCCGTTAAAGCTTCGATAGCCTCGTCAATCTTCTGCTGGTAAGCCTTGCGGAAAGCTTCGACGCTGTCCTTGTAGTTTTCGAGCACGGGGTCGGTATCCTCGTCGTAGGAGTCGGGTATTACCGTGTCGTCTTTCTGCGCATAGGTCAGCCCGGGCTTATGGTCGGTTTCGTCGATGAGCTTTAAGAAATACGAGCTTTCTCCGCCGTTCTTGATTGTCGCTATGTCAACGATAGCTTCGGGCTTGGCGTACCAATCCACAAAGACTATGTCGCTCTTTGCGGTGCTGCCCGACCTGTCGGCAATTTCGTAATAAATCTTTACGAGTCCGTACACGCCCGTGCCTATCATATCCTTTGGCACGAAAGTGTTTTCATCCCTTATGACCCTTATGGAAGAGCCCGAGGTGATAGCTATAAAGGGATTTTCCCATGCAACGCTCTCCTCGCCTTCCTCGGCGGAATCTCCGGAATCTCCGGAATCTTCGGAGTCGTCCGAATCGTAGTCGGTCTTGTCGTAGTCGAAATTATCGGCGGCGTACTGATCGCCCGTAAGGACGTAGTAATACGCGGTCGCGCGGGTGGACGTGCCGATAACGTCTATCACCTTATAGCTGAAGCTTACCGAGTCGCCGTCTATAAGATAGGACGGGGTCTGGGTAAAGCACATGACGGGCGCGGCGTTATCTATGATTTTAACCTCGTACTCGACGTTTCCGTCGTCGTCCACTATGCCGTTTCCGTCGTCGTCCTTAGCCAACGTTTCCAGCTCGAAGGTCTGTCCGTTTATGTCGTACAGCACCATACAGGCAACGGCGTCGTCCGCGGCGGCGTCGTCTGCAAAGGTCGCGCTGAACGTAAGCGGCGTAACCGCCGTATCGCCCGACGAAACGTACGCCGAGTACGGCTCGTACACGTTCTCGAACGAGCAGCCCGTATCCGCGCCGTTTATCAGAATAGGATACTTGCCGTCGTTAAACGTGCCGAAAGAAATCTTTATATGATCGCCCTTGGCAAAGCTTACGGCGGAGTTAAGCTCCGTATCGTCCTCCAATTCCCGCACGACCGACAGGTTGAGCTTGCCCTCTTCCTCCGAAGGGGTGACGACGATATAGTTTTCGGTGATTTTATCCTCGGTCAGCACGTACTGCTGCGACTGGAAGCGTATAACGTATCTTTCGAAGTCGGTATTGGCGAAGCCTATTTCCATCGAGAAAGTAGCCGAAGTATCGTAACCCGTCTTCCAGCTGTAAGCGAGATTCTGGCGGTATTCCACCGTTTCGTCCTTGCCGATTTTGAACATGGTGTACGCGTGATCCGCGTCGTCTATCGTCTCCTCGGGCGAATAGGTAATCTCCGCGCCCCTTATGCCGGTATAAAAGATCTTCGTGCCGTCCAGCTCCTGCGTGTAGTCCGACGCGTAAGCCGTGCCCGACGAACCGACCGCAACCGCCGCGCCGCCGAGAGCCAGAGCCGAGGCGAGGAGCAACGTTGCCGCTATTTTCTTTTTTGTTTTTACGTTCTGCATTTTCGATTATCCTGTCGTTTACGGAAATATATCCCTTTCCGTAACGCTACAATTTTACAATAAAAAAACAATGCTTGTCAATAAGTTTTGCGCTTTGCAACGCGTTTATTTGATTTATTATTATAGTCAGAGCGCGCAAAACGGGCGTTTTCAGGCGATTTTTACGTCTGCGCCGCCGAAGCTCTTTGCGGGAGCGCCGCCGCGGAGCGGTTATAAAAGCTCGCCGCAGGCGCCTTCGAATTTCTTCCATACGCCCTCGTCTTTGGGCGGCTCGGCGACGAAGCGCATTTTTTCGCCCGTGGTGGGGTGGGTCAGCCGCAGGGAATACGCCCACAGCGCGAGCTTGCCCTTAACCGCCTTTTCCCCTCCGTAGCGCATATCGCCGTAGACGGGGCAGTTTATCGAAGCCATCTGCACGCGTATCTGGTGCGTCCTGCCCGTGTGCAGATTTATTTCCGCAAGCGAAAGCCCCCCTTCCTCACGCTTGATTTCGTAGTCCAGCGAGGCGAATTTGGCGCCTTCTTCGGTCTGCGTGCAGACGAACACCGTGTTGTTGACCGAGTTCTTTTTAAGATAATTTTCCAAGGTTGCCCGCTTGCGCGAGGGTACGCCGCAGAGCACGGCGAGATAGCGCTTTTCGAAGCCGCCGTTCTGCATCTGCAGCGAAAGCCTTGCCGCCGCCTTGGAGGTCTTTGCAAAGACCATAACGCCGCCCGTAGGTCTGTCTAACCTGTGGACGAGCCCCAGAAACACGTTGCCGGGCTTGTTGTACGCCGTCTTGATATACCTCTTTACGCAGTCGAAAAGATTGTCGTCGCCGCTTTCGTCGGGGCAGCAAGCCACGTTCTGCGGCTTTAAGACGACGATTATCTGGTTGTCCTCGTGTAAAATTATAAGCTCTTTTTCGTCCATAAAAATTTCTACTTAACTTTAAAATTCAAGCAATCGTTAAATTCAATCCGCAAGCAAGGCAAGCCGCGCCGCCTACCTCCCGAAAACAGCCAGACCGCTGCAACCGCAGGGGAGCACGATACCGTCCTCATCCGTGGGCAGTCCCACCTCGTACGCCTCTGTTTCGGCGGTACGGGGGAGGGTAAGCGTTAAAATATTTTTTATGACCGCGGGTTGCAAGCCCGTCGTATAGCTGTTAATCAGCACGAACAGGGGATTTTCCGAAAGCAGCTCCGTACAGCTTTTCACAAAGTCGAATACGTCGTCCTCTATCTTCCACGTTTCGCCGCCGGGACCCCTTCCGTAGCTCGGAGGGTCCATAATTATGGCGTCGTAGCGGTTGCCCCTGCGCTTTTCCCTCGCCACGAATTTGGCGCAGTCGTCCACTATGTAGCGTATACCGCCGTTTATGCCCGAAAGACGGGCGTTTTCGCCGGCGCGTTCCACCATACCCTTGGCGGCGTCCACATGGGTTACTTCCGCGCCCGATTTTGCGCACGCCACGGAAGCTCCGCCCGTATACGCAAACAGGTTAAGCGCCTTTACTTTGCGCGGCGGCAGTTCTTGGGCGCGCTCCTCTATCAACGAGCGCATTCTGTCCCAGTTGACAGCCTGCTCGGGGAACAGCCCCGTATGCTTGAAGCCCGTCGGCTTGATTGTAAAAGTGAGGTCTTTATAGCTTATGTTCCATTGCGGAGGAAAGGGCTTTCTGATTTCCCAGCCGCCGCCCCCTTTATCGTTGCGGCGGTATACGGCGTTTATATCCTTTACGGACGACAAGTCCTCCCCCGTACGCCAGATGACCTGGGGGTCGGGGCGGAGAAGGGTAACCCCTCCCCACTCTTCGAGCTTCATTCCGCCGCCCGTGGCTATTACGCGGAAATCTTTCCAACCGTCGGCAATCTTCATAAAATTTATTATAATATGCCGCCGCCGAAATGTAAAGCAAAAAAGCGGACGGAATATCTTTTAAGGCGTTACGATTTACCCGTTTTCCGCCCTTTAAGCCGTAAAAACGCGGACGGCAAAACCGCCGTCCGCGTCCCCCGTGCCGACCGACCGTCCGTCAGGTCAAAGTCATAAGATAGTCGAACAACACGTTGTAATACGTGCCCAGATATGCAATTGCGACCTCGTCCGCCTGATACAGGGCTATGCGCTCGTCCGGGTCCTCTATCGCCAGATAATAATCCCTTACCTCGATATATCTTTCGAGATAGGAGAGCTCGTAATCGACGATATAGCCCGAAGCGTCCGAGCCGCTTCCGCCCACCTCGTCGGAATTGGTAGGCTCTTTCAGACTCATATTGAAGTTAAGCTGTTCGACGAGTATGCCGAGCTCGGTTTGGTAATCGCTTTGCAGCTTAGCCGCCGACTGCGCAAAGAGCGAAGAATTTTCCATATTGTTGGAATTCATCATTATTCTCAGCTCCGAAAGCTGGCTGTCGAGCTTGCGCACCATTTCGTCCTTTTTCTGCTGCGCTGTGCGCAAAAGCTTTTTCTGTACGGTGGTTAAAAGATCCACCTCCGCCTGCGTAATGTCGATAATGTCGAAATTCACTTTCTCACCTCGAAACGGGCGTACAGGCGTCCGACCGCGCCCTGCCCACGCACTTCGAATTTAAAGCCGCGTCCGCGCATATTGACCCGTATTTTACCGAAGCCAGAAAACATACGCTCCGTCCCGTCCGCCAGAACCTTTACCGTCGCTTCGCCGTCGCCGTCAACCTCTATGTCTTTGAGAATTTTATAGCCCTCGGGGGAGCTTTCGCCCACGTCTATACATTCCGACCGCCATATTCTCAGCACGTCCACATAAGAGGGGGAAAGCCCGTAAAACGCGTCGTCTTTTACGCATAAGAGGCGTTCCTTTAAGTAAAAGGGGCGGTCGCAGTCCGCGCCGAAAAAGCCCGCCGAACCCGACTGTGCGCCGTAGCGCATAAGACAGCTTACGCCGTTATACACGCATTGCGCGTAGACCTGCCCGTCGTCGGCGGCGTAAGCCCTGCCGAAGCCCGTCAGCGCCCTGCCGTCGGCAAGATATTCGGCTTTTACGGAGGAGCCGTCGTACGAATACAAACCGTCGGGCTTGGTGAAGTAATATTTACCCCCGACGACTCCGCCCGTCATAATTCCGCCCTCGGACAGCGCGACGCACTGCGACGGGGATATCCTGAAATTGCGCGAATCCGCCAGAGCGCGGATTACGGTAAAGCCGCGTTCCCTTACGCACAGCAGGTCGTCGCCCAGATTTCCGAGCGCGAGAATTTCGCCCGCCTCGCCGTCCAGCGTGACGTAACCGCTCCCCTCTATGCCGTCCGCCCAGTCGGTTATCCTCAGCCCCGACCAGCGCACGGTATACCTGTCGTCGGCGTCTGCGGCAAACAGCCTTCCGCAGTGCATAACTCCGCCGTAAAGCCTGCGGGGCAGTTGCACCGCCGTTGCCGCCGCGGTCAAATCGCCGTACACGAGCATACTGTCGCCGCTTACCGCCGCTATATACGCCTCTCCGTTCTCTCCGCGCGCCTCTACGGAAAAGGGCTCGCCCGACGGAAGCGAAGCAAGATTGAAGCAACCGCCGTCGCCGTTTCGCCATACCGCCGCGTCGCCGTTTGCGTACATAAGCAACGCGCAGCCGAAGGAGGGATATACCGCGACGTCGTGCAGACCCGCCGCGGACAGGTCGGAAACGGGGTCCGGGGAAGCCGACGGCAAGGGGGCTAATCCGCCCCCTGAATTTATATAGCCGTAGCAGACCTCCGCCGCCGCGCCGCATATCGGCTCCACGCGCTTTGACGACTTGGATAAACCGGGCAGAACGCGGGGGGCACGCCTTATCATACCCACCTCCTCGGCGGAATTCTGTTTCTGACGGTACTGCGGCATAAAATCGCCTCTATCTCCTGCCTGTACCTCTCCTCCCACAAACGGGATTCCTCGGCACAGCCGAGCACGAGGTAATGCTCGGCAACCATTCCGTATTCCGCCAATTTTTCGCCTACCGCATACACGGGATAGGTAAACGTATCGTTTTCGCCGAGGGCGTCGGGGGCGTATTCGTAAACCACGACGGCGCTCTCCGCTCCGACGCATAAGTACCCCGACGATATCCGCCATTCCGCAGGCTTGCCGCCGACAGTGACTTTTTTAATTCTTATTATCCTGCGCGGAAAGGACGAAAGCGGTTTTCTGCCGTCGGCAAAGCTTACCTCCTGCTCGTATTCGAGCGGAAAATATGCCCTTGCGAGCTCGTCGAGCACCGAATTGAGATAGGCGAGAAAGGCGTTCTTCGTGCGTTGGTATTCGGCGGTAAGAGTTTCGCCCCCGTCTATCGCTTCGGCCGCGTCGTCCCTGCCGGCAAGCCTTAAAGCGGCGCATATAACTTCTTTAACCGTCATAACTCATTCCCCCTTTAAGCGAGCATTATCAGCCCCTGACCGCAGGGCTTTTTGCAGACGAGCTCGGCATACTTGACCAGCGTTGCGGTATAAGCCGCCTTGCCCGCCACCTGCTTTAAAATTCTGCCGCCCTCGTCTTCGAGCCACGTCCAGTCGCAGAGCTGGTTTAAGACGAAGTCCTTGGTGTTGACGAAATAAATTCTTCCGTCGGGGCAGAATTTATCGGCGTAGACGGGCACGTCGTTGACGTACACGCTTGAATAGCCCGCCGCGATGTCCGTAGTGTTGACTATGCGCCTCGTCGCGTTGAGAAGGGAAACTATCTTCCTCCTCGTCTTGTGGGAGCACAGTATCATATCGACCTTGCCGTCGGCTTCCTCTTCGAGGTCGTCGATGAGCTGAACGATATCGGCTTCGGTAAGCGAGCTTTCGGCGATGGATTTGACGACGGGCGCGAAATAGGGCTCCAACGACTTCCTGTAACCGTACAGCCAGTCGTCGTCGAAGATAGCGCCGAGCCCTAACAGCTCCTTGTTGACCACGTCGTTTAAGTAGATAAATTCGCCGCCCTCGATCGTAAGATCCGCAAGGCTGTCGGCGACGGTTATCGTCTTTGCGTCCTTATCCACTTTGGTTATCGTGGTGACCTTTACTGCGGAGGTTGTCTCCACCAATATTTCGCGGTTGACGTAGTAATTTTTTATAACGTCCACTTCGAGCACGGTGGAAGACACCTTTTTCACCACCTCGCATATCAGTCCGTTGCCGTCGCCGTAGAGCATTCTTGCGAAGTTTGCCTTAGCGTCCGCGATGAGCCCCTCCATTTCGGCGTTGAGCAGATTGACGAACGCGCCCGAGGAATCGGCGGACGCCCTTACCGCCTTATCCGAAATTTCTATCGTGCCGTAAATATTTTTGAGCGGCAGAGTCACAGAATAATACCTGTTGGCGCGGGGCGAGGGCAAATCGCCGTTTTCGCTGCCGGCGTGGACGCCGCTCATACCGCCCTTGGCTATGGACATCTTGACGTCCTTGCCGCACACGTTTTCGCTCGTCTTGGTTATTGCGTTGTAAAAGGGCGACACGTCGCTGTTGAGCTGGACGTTGACCGCGTCGAGATAGTAGTCCTTTAACGCCGCGTCTGCATTTGAAAGTGTAATCATTAATTAATCCTCCTTATTATCGAAAAAGCTTCTGGCAAGGGTAGCCGCGTCCTTTAAAGTTCTGGGCGCGTTCCTTGCCGCGCGCACCGCGCCGCCGCCCGTTACGAACGGCACGCCGCGGTTTGCGCAAACGCCGTTTAAGTATTCTTCTATGACGGCGTTTTTCTCCTCGCGGGTAAGCTGTCTTAAACAACTGTCCGCCGTTGCTTCGGCTATCGGCGAGGGAGCTTGGGCGTTTTCCGTCTGCGCGGGCGCCTCTTTCTCCTTGTTCGCTTCAAGCTCTCTCAGTCTCTGGCTGCGTCGGGTGAATTCTGCTTCCAGAGCCTGATAGGCGTCTATAAGGGTCTGAACGTCCTTGAATTTTTGCAGTCCTGCCGCAACCTCTCCGTTTTTTTCCGCTTCCGCGGCGACTGCCGTCGGCTGCTCCTTATTCTCCGTCAGATTATCCTTCATTTTTTACCTCCGAAATTCTTTTTTTATGTTCTTCGAGATGCGCGCATATGCGCCTCTCCTGTTCCCCGGACAGCTTTTCGGTAAGCAGGTACGCGGTGTGCTCGCGGACGTGCACCTCATCGTCGTCGTAGGAATTTAACGCGACACGCTCCCCCTTCTTCATTGAAAGGTTCTCCCGCGTGCAGCGGTCTACGTTTAACTGCTTTAAGTCCTTATCCGCCGAAAAGCCGTTGTAGCCGAGCGTTTCCAAAAGCTTCGTCCTGAACGAAGCGCTGAGCCTGCCGTCCTCTCCGCTGAAAAGCCCCCTGTCGAGCATTTCGTAGAGCGCCGCCCTGCGGCGCGCAGGCGTCATATTGACGTCGCTGTCCGCTTCGAGCACGACGTCGTCGCCCGTGATGTCGCTGCCCGTAAAATTTTCGACGGACAGTATGCCGTTCTTGCCGGCAAAGCGCAACAGCCGCATTCCCGAAGCGAACTGCTTGTACAGCCTTAATATGTATTTGCCCGTGCGGCGCAGGGCGCTTTTGACCTGCTCGTAGCACACGTTCATTCTCGATTCGTCCTGCTCTATGATGAGCTGTAAGCCCGTCGCCGAGGTAACCGAGGTCATAGACATAACGTCCTGCGACAAATCGTTCGTGCCCGATATCTTTGCGAATTCCTCCGCGAGCCGCTCTTCCTCGTCCGTAAATTCAGAGGGAAGCGTGCCCAGCGTAAGCATCTGCGGGGGCGTGCCGCCCTGCCTGTAAACCAGCACCTTGCCGGGCACAAGCCCGTCCTCGGTCAGCTCGTCCGTGTCCACCGAGCCGTCCTCCACGGCAATCATACCCATCGAAATACGGTTTAAAAATTCGTGCTTGCGGTTTTTAACGGCGTTGTACGCCTTCTGCACGGGTATAAGCCTGTCCACTATGCATTTGCCGAAAAAAGAGCCTGCGACGGGCAGACAGCACTGCCTGACGAACGGGTACGTGCGCGAGCCGTTTTCGCCGTTGGCGTACGGCAGAGCCCCGTCGTACAGCAGCTTGTGTCCCGCGACTATGGTAAGCCGCCCGTCCTTGTTTTCGGCGTTGGGGCGTTCGTATCTTTCGATGACCACCTCGTACCCGTGCTTTACGGTGTGCTGAAAGGAGCTTGCCGCGCCGCCCGTCGCCTGCGGATAAGAGGAGGGCGACTGCGCGAATTCGTCTATATCCCTGCCCTCCACGCGCACCCCGTAGGCGGCGTAAATATCCTCCGCGGAGACGGCGCGCGCATGGATAATGCTCCTCTGCGAATACAGGTTTTCCTCCGACAGCGAGTCGGGATAGATTTCGAACGGGGAAACGGCGACCACCTTCGCCCTGCCCTCTTTCAGACTCACCCCATCTGCCGTAAGCCCTATTTCGTTGCCCGCGTCGCTGTCCCAAATCACCTTATAAAAAGCCGTGCCGCACGCTTCCGACCAGGTCGTGGCGGTTTCCACCGCGCCGTCCAAGTCGCAGTCCTCGTAGGCGGCGTTCAAAATGGTAGAGGCAAGCCGAGCCGCCCGTACGTCGCCGTCGTCGTCCGAGGCGGAGCGCACGGTAAGGCGCGGACGCAGTCCCGAAAGACGGGCGCAACGCGTATCCACCATGGGCGCGATATAGTTGAAAACGCGCCTCTCCTGCCAATAATAGCCGCCCTCCTCCTGTTCGATTTCGCCCAGCGCGTTGACGTCGCAATATTGGTTGCCGTTTATGAAATTTACGTTTAACTGCCACGACCGCTCCAACAGCCTGCGCTCCTCCTGCCTGCGCTTAAAGTCGGCGTAGACGCCCTCTATAAACGCAATTCTCTTCCTCTCCTCCAAAGTAAGGTTATCTGTCACCCCTCTTCCTCCTTTAATAGTTTAATAAGTCTTTCGCGCTCCGCGGCGAGGTCGTCGTCGGAAAGCCCCGACAAATCCTCCCCGTCCATAAGCATTTTTACGGCTTTGATGTCGGGCGGCACGTCTCTCTTTGTGACCTTGCGCTTGACCAGCCTCAATTCCCCGTCGCCGTCGGCGGCGAACTCCTCCACCACCTCGCTCGCCGAAAGCCCCACCGCGCACTTTATCAGCGCGTCCTTAACGCTTTCTCTTTCCTGCACTTTTCAACCTCCTTATCCTCCTCATTTTATCCTCGTAAATGGCGTTTCCGCACTCTCCGCCGCGCGGCGCCGAGGGGCGGCTCATAATATAATACCGCAGTTCGTCCATACAGTGGTCGTCGCGCTTTACGGGGCTGTCGCCGTCCGCCCAGCAATACCCCGAAAATTCCTCAATCATATTCTTGCAGGTGTCGAAGACGTATATGTCGGGCAGACCGTTGCCCCTTTTAAGGTATTCCTTTACGCGGCATATGCCCGAAAAGACGTCCTTGTTGACTTTGGGGTTGACGAAAATTCCCTTTTCGCAGAAGAGCTCGGTCACGCTCTTTGCCGAAGCCAGAGTTTTTTGGTTGGCGGCGCTGTCTATCAACGCAGACAGCCTGCCCTTGGAGTCGGTTTTCCACCCGATAAGCGAAGATATCCGCTTAATGCAGTCGGCGTGGTAATCGACGTCCTTGCCGGCGGCAAAGTGCTCCGCGACGACGTAGACGTTGCCGTCCCAGTCAACCGCGTACCAATGGGCGGAGAGCGGATTGTTCAGCCCGGGGTCGATAGAGATAACGTCCTGCCAGTCGGGGGGAACGGGAAAGGGCGGTACGACGTGCACGGCGCGGTCGAATTCGGGATACACGAGCCCCGCCCCCGGGGAAAACTTTCCGTACTTGCGGCAGTCGAGCTCCGCCCCGTCCAGCGCGGACGAAAGCAGCTTTATTTCGCTTTTAGGCAGAAAGGGGTTGTCCTCCCAGCCGATAGTTTCCCACCACACCTCGGGATTGTGCGAACGGTTAAGATATATTTCGTTATAGATAAAGGTTTCGCCTTTGAGCGGCGTCATCGTGCCGAATATATCCCCCTTTTTATCCATAACGCGCATAAGGCATTCGTCGTAGACGTCCTTGGGCGGCTCCTCGTCGAACCAGACGAAGTCGAGCGACGAGCCCTGAAACTTCTCCCTCCCCTGGTCGCAGCTTTTAAAGCCGAGGGTCGAAACGCCGCCGAACACGTTTCTGACCTTTATCTGGTCGATTACCCCCGACGACGGGCTGTCCTTTCTGCCGCTGAGCATGGTTATGTCGGCTATCCAGCCCGACGGCAGATATTTTAAAATTTTACTCTGCGCCACGTCGCGCTGAACCTGCTGCGAAAGCGAAACCGACCACCCGAACACGTCCTTTTTGTTCTTTCTGTACGGGTGAATGCCGCGCAGAAGCCACACCGTTTCCACCGCGCCGCATTCCGTCTTTCCCGACCTGTTGCCCCCGAACACCCAGCGGTTACGCTTTTTGCACTTATGGAACGCAAGCTGTTTTTTGTGCTTTTTCCTGCCCGTGTTGTATGCCGAGAGCGCGGCGCACGATTTTTTTCGCGCGGAAAGCTCGCTTTCCACTTCGGCAAGGCGGTTTAAAATTTCTTCTCTGTTCATAGACCTTTTACGACAATTTCTCCCCAAGTTTTTCAATCATAATCATTTATAATTAACAAAAAATTCCGTCACCGCCATGAAAAAACTTACACTGCTTTTATGCCTCGTTCTTATTTTCGCCGCGCTTATGCCCCAATACGCGTACGCGGCGGCAGACAACCTTGCCAAGCCCGTCGGGAAAGAGGGCTATTTTTTCAGCGAAAAGGATACCTCCTCCGCGCTGTTTGCCGTTCCGTATACGTACTGCGTCAAGGTCATACGCGACGAGGGCGACTGGCTTTACGTCAGCTACGCCGAGGACGAGGGCTCGTATAAAAAAATTTACGGCTATTGCAAGAGCGACCAGTTCGAATATGTGACTTCTGCGCCGCAGAACGAATACCTTAACAAGCTTGTCACGGTCACCTATACCGCGGATGTGGCGACGGGCGCCTTCAATCCGCCCTCCGACTTCGACGTCGAGGCGGCATATTACGGGGTATACCGCCACGGGGCGGACTATCTTTCCTACGTCCTGTGCAGGGGCACGTTCTGCTATGTAGACGGAGCCAACGACGACTATCCTTTAAACGTATACGAAGAAGCAAGCGGCGGCGAACAAATGACGGACGCGGACGGCGGCGGTAACGCGACGGGGCTTATCATATTCATAATTATCCTCGCGGTGGCGCTCGTCGCGGTTGCGGCGCTGGCGTTCACTTCCAAAAAGGTACGCAAATAGCCCAAGGCTTTTACCCGTAATTCAAAGCCGTGCCGCGGCGGCTACCTTATAAAGATAATCAGCTCCCCGAGCAGTCCGCACGCCTCGGCGCGCCTTTCGTGCAGGTTACCCATATGCCGCCTGAATTTGACCAGCGCCCTGTGCAGCTCCCTCCGCTCCCCCTCCGCGCAAGCCGCAATTCCCCTTTTGAGGGTCGAATAGCGTTTAAGCGACCGCCCGTCTTTTTCGGACATCTTGCTTATTATCCCGTCGAGCTCGCCCCACAGCCCCGACAGCTCCGACTTGATTTCCAGCACGCGGCACACCCTTTCAAAGGCGTGTTCTCCGCCGCGGACGTCCTGCCAGGAGGCGCGCGCCAACCCCGATATCAGCCCGTCCAGCGCCGCGTTCAGCCCCTCTGCGGAATAATAAAATTTTAATAAGTTTTTCAGCTTTGCCCTCATCGTCGTCCCGTCCGTCATTCCGCCCGTCGGCTTTTACGCCCGTAAATTTAACCGCCGAAGCCCCGTTTAAACGAAAACAAACACAAACATTTGTTTGCTTTCGTAGCTATATTATAAACGATAAATATGACAAAAAGGTAATAATTAAAAAATTTATTTACCAAAAATAAAATTTTCGGGGTAAAATAAGCGTGACTTAAACGGCAAAAAGCAAACGACCGCCCAAAGGCAGGCTTATAAAAAGGCGTTAGCGGCGCGCACCCTTACAAGGGGCGGCGGTGCTTTGATAAGTCAAATCAGACAATTAATTCAAACCGCGCGGAATTTGGTCCGCTTGAAATCCTTTACAACTATTTATAAAGGTGATATAATTTTTATCGTGAAACCCATAAAAGCTTTGACAATTTCGCTTGCCGCGCTGACCGCGGCGGCATACATATCGGCAGGGGCGGCGTTTGCGGCGGAGACCGCGTTGCCCGAAACGGTCTATCCCGACAGCTTCGAATGCGTCCTCTCCTTCGACGGCGGTCTTACCGATTACGCCGTCTACGGGGATACCTACGCCTTCGCCTATAACGGGCAGCTTGCCGTACTGAGCGGCAACGGCAACAACGAACGCCTGCCCGATATACGCCCCGTCAGCTCCATAACCGCCCTCGATTATTCTGAGGACGGCGATTTGTACGTCTGTTTTGCCGACGGCTACTGCGTCTACCCCGACCTCTCCGAAAAAAGACCGCTGTCGGAAATCGAAATACAGAGCGACACGCAGTGGTCGGTAAGCATAGGCGGCATAATCTACGCGCTGGATAATGCCAACGGCTCGCTGCTGTACCAGAGCGCCGAGGGCTTCAAAACCGTCACGGTAGAGGGCGAAGCCGACGGCGAAATAAAATTTTCACGCTTGAAGGAATACGACGGCAAGGCATACGCCGTTACGGGCAACCGCCTTTATGTTTTGAACGGCGCAACGGCAGAGGAGGTTCAGCCCACCTATTACGGCTATATCGACAAGACCAAGGCGATATCGGTCGGCGGCGCGGCCGCCGCCCTTAAAAGCGGTGACTACGAAATCACCACGGGCTGGCTTGAAAAGAACAGCTATTACACCGAAATAAGTCTTGAAAAGGAGCTTGGGACGACCTTCGACGTGCCCGACCCCGCCGCCGCGACAAAGCTTTCGGAGGACAGGCTCTACTGCCTTATACTCGCCGAAAGCGGTAACGCGTATATAATTATCATCGGCGGCAAGTGTTACCTTACGGCAAAGACGAGCGTCAGCCTTGCGGCGGAACAGCCCGCCCTTTCCGCGCCCGAAACGCAGGGCGCTTACGCGACCGAAAAGACGGGCGTTTATTCCCGTCCCTATCTGTCCGCGGCGACAAAAATATGCGACCTTGAAAGCGGCAGTGAAAACGCCGTGACCGTCCTGGGCGAATATACGGATTTATCCGACAGGGAATTTTACAAGATAAGCTACATATCTGACGGCGAGACGGTTACGGGCTATGTGGCAAAGGGGCTTATGACGGGCTACGCCTTCCCTGCCGAAGACGCCGAAAAGCACCCCGACGGCGGCGACGCAGATTTCAATTACGATACAAACGTCGTCACGGTCGTGCTTGCGGTGGCTATCGTGGCGCTGGTCATAGTGGCGATACTGTACGTCGCCTCGGCTTCCTCCAAAAAGAATAAAAAGTCGGCAAAAAAGAAGAACGCCAAGCGCAACAACGACGACGGGGACGACGAAGATTGATAAAAAAGCTTAGCGCAAGCTCGCTTACCGTAGAATTTAAACCAAAAAAACAGCTTTCGGACGGTTGTCCGAAAGCTGTTTTAATATCCGAATTTTAATTACGGGTTACTCCCGTTCTCCGGCTTCGGTCTTTTCGCCGCCGACAACGCTCTCCGCCTCCGCAACGGTTTCTTCCCCCGAATCGGAGGACGCCGCCGCTTCACCTACGGCAACGCCGGGAACGGGCGCACGGGGTACGCGGTTTTTTGCGGACGCGATTTTAGAATAGACGGCGAGATACGCCCTGTACAGCCCGTAAAACGCGAAAAACAGACAGACGTAAGCGATATAGACGAGCAACACGTAGAGCGGGTTGATATAGCTCATAAAGCCGCCGAGCTTTATCGGCCAGGGAATTTCTATGGGCAGGGGATTGACCTGCGTAAACGCGTAGTTGGGGCGGATATAACCGGCGGAACCTATTTCGCCGCCCTCTTCCATTGCGCCCGTCACGTAAAAGTCGTCGAACACGAGGTGACTTCCGTCCGAAGCCGTCCAGCCCGCGGACATAGACGAAACGAGTCCGCTTGCGAGGGAAGCGATTACTATTACTATAAAATAATAGATAAGGGGGGCTATGCAGTCTTTGATTTTAAAGCGGTAGTGACCGAGCGCGGACGGCAACACGCACAGCGCAAACAACAGGCAGTGCGTAAGGCAGAAATACAGTATAGAATAACTGCAAAAGATGCCGTAGTTGCTCATCTCGTTTTTGCCGAAGTAGACAAAGACGGTCAACGCCCCCACCGCGTGCACGAAGAACGAAGCCGCGTACAGAAATTTCTTTTTGAATATGACCGAAGCCGCCGCCATATAAACGCCTATATTGCATATAAATAGCGGCAGACAAGCCCATACGGTGCGGTAGACGTTATAACCGTCGCCCATGAGCATACTGTCCTTGCTGTGGTACTGCAAAAGCAGGCACGCGGCGATTGCCGCAAGATACTTGTCCTGCGCGGCGCGGCTTTTACCCTTTAAGAAGAAATACAGCCCGACGGTTACCCCGACGAGGGCGCACAGGGCGATAAAATGCCACAGCGTAAAATTTTTAAAGCGCAGAAAGCTGTCCTGCGGAATAGCGGATATATCGAAGAAGTTTTCGAATACGTTCAGGGGCGTCGCCGAAAGAAGGGCGAGCGGCAAAAAGATAAAGGACTTTGCCTTGACCGCCGGACCGTCGCGAACAATAAGCAGACCGCAGCAGGCGGCGAGGGCGACGTTCTGCACGAAGAACAGCGTTACGTTAAGCCACTTGGGCATAAACAGGTTGACCGAATTGAAAATTTCGTCGTTGGTGGTCTTGGCTTCGGGCGCTATATCGAAAAAGCCGCCGAACAGGCAACAGCTTAAAATAACGAATACGGGCAGGGTATATTTAACCGCGTCCGCGCAGCTTTTGCAACCGAAAAATACGGCGAGCGCTATCATAACCAGCCCCGCTTTTTTCACCCACTGGCTGATACAGAAAAAGAAGCCGTATTCCGCAATACGGTTAAAGATATAATAATCCCCGACGGTAAAGGTGAGAACGAGCGCGCAGACCAGAGCGACCGCCGCGCTAATTTTTAAAAGTATATGTACCGCTTTGGGGTTTAACGCCGCGCCGCCCCCGCGTTCCGCGTCGTCCGCCGTTTTTATCCGTTCCATAACGAGATAATTATAATATTACGGCATATATTTTGTCAAGGAATAGATCACGGTACGCCGTTGGCAATATTCGGCTGTACGGCAAACGGGCGGACAGCCTTTCGGCGGTCCGCCCGTTTGAAAATTCTTTAAATGCGGCACTATCCTTATTCCGCGGTCGATTCGGCGCGATGCGCGTTATCCTTCTTCCTGCCCGAAAGAATAAGTCCGCGACCCGTCACCATAGGCGAAATAATCAGCCATACCGCCGAAAGCGCGACGAGGATATAGACGATTATCGCGCCGACCGAGCGGTAACCCCCGAATATCCAGCCGACGAGGTTAAAATCGAAAATTCCGACCAGCCCCCAGTTGAGCGCTCCGACTACCGTCAGAATGTAGCACAGTATATTGACAAATATCATATAAAAACTCCTTTACCCTTCAAAGGGTTTATATGAGTATTGGCAACATTTTTAAATTTATACGCCTACTCCTTAAACGGGTCAGCGCAGACGAATACGCCCACGGACTCGGTTTTTTCGGTTATCTTTACCTGTTCGGATATCTCCACGCCGCCCACTATCAGCGCTTGGTTTCCGTCGCATACAAGCGGAAGCAGACCGCGCAGGCTCTGCGGAACTTTTTTATCGGTCAAATAATCGCCGAGACTCTTTGTGCCGCCCCCGAATTTGGTGAATTTATCGCCGTCGCGTTTAAAGCGTATCACCGCGGACGGCGGAATTTTATCCGCATCGTACTTCAAAACTTTTATCTTGCCGGCAAGCTCTTGCCCTAAACACGACAGAATATCGCCGAGGAATTCCTCGCGGTCGGCGGCGGCAAGCCGTTTGCCGTAATAAAGCACTTGGCCGCAGCCGAAATTATACGTAAAGGGCATACCCTCCTCTTCGGTCTGTAACTGCAAGTCGTCGCAGATTGCAATCCCCTTATCCTCCTTGACGGCGGTCAGCCCCAAAAATTCGAACCTCTTCCCGTTTTTAGCCGATTGCAGCGAGAAAAGCCTTTCGAAGTGCTCTGCGGTATAGTCCTTTTTTGCGTACAGCACGGCGACTATTTTATGCGCCGCGCGTTTGAATAAAACGCGCTCGTCACACGGTGTGATTAAATAGCCGTATGAATTTCTGCTTAAAATAAGTCCGTCCGCCATTCGTCCGAGATATTCGTCGTCCTCCGCGGCAAGACGGGAAAAGCGGAAGATATTTTTAACCGCCCCGGGCACCGCCGCCTCCAAAGACGGCAATACGAAATTGCGGATTTTATTCCGCGTATAATCGTCCGAAAGATTAGTGGAATCGGTGACGAACGGTATATCGTTTCCGTCGATATACGCGTCAATCTCGGCGCGGGTGCAGCCGATAAGGGGGCGCACAATATTTAACGCGGACGCGTCGGTAATGCCCGTCATTCCGCTGAGCGAAGTCCCCCTTGCAAGATTGAAAAGCACGGTTTCGGCGTTGTCGTTCATATGGTGGGCGGTCGCGATTAAGTCCGCCTTGCCTTCGGTTATTACCTTATTGTAACAGCACAGCCGCCAAAAGCGCGCGTCGCCTTCGTCCTTGAACCTCTCCCCGTTCCACTTGTAAAAATACAGCGGAATGCCGTTTGCGGCGCAATATTCGCGCACGAACGCGCTGTCGCGCTCGCTCTCCGCGCCGCGGATGGAATGGTCGCAGTTTACCGCCGAAAGGACAATGTTAAAGCCGCCCCCGTGCGCCTTGATATAGTGCAGGAGCGCCATACTGTCCTTGCCGCCCGATACGGCGACGCATATTTTTTTATCCTTGTACAAGGAGAGGTCTACGTTCATAATTAAGATTTATACAGCTTGGAAACGCCCGTTTTGACCGCCGCTTCCGCAACCGCCGCGGCGACCGCTTCGTGCGCGGTTTTGTCGTATGCGTAGGGCAATATATAGTCTTTGGAAATACCCGTCCGCTCCGCATGGGCGGCTATCGCGCGCGAAGCCGCAATCATCATTTCGGTATTGACCGTCGTTGCGCGGACGTCCAGCGCGCCCCTGAACAGCCCGGGGAACACAAGGACGTTGTTAATCTGGTTGGGGTACTCGGAAGAGCCCGTTCCGTGGATAAACGCTCCGGCTTCTTTGGCTTCGGCGACGGAAATTTCGGGCACGGGGTTTGCAAGCGTGAACAACACGGGCTTTTCCGCCATGGATTTTACCATTTCCCCGGAAACGACGTTGGCGGCGGAAACGCCTATAAACACGTCCGCGCCCTTCATGGCGTCTTTAAGTCCGCCCGTAAGCTTTTCGCGGTTGGTCGCCCTTGCAAGCTCCCGCTGGACGGCGTTGAAGCGCGTATCCCCGTCGGCAATTATCCCCACTTTGTCGCAGGCTATTATATCCTTTACCCCGAAGCGGAGCAAAAATTTTGCAATCGATATACCAGCCGCGCCTGCGCCGTTGATTACTATTTTAACCTCTTCGGGCTTCTTCCCCGCAAGCTTCAGGGCGTTTATAAGCGCGGCGGCAACCACAATCGCCGTGCCGTGCTGGTCGTCGTGGAAAACGGGTATGTCCAGCTCCTCCTTTAACCGCGTTTCGATTTCGAAGCAACGGGGCGCGGAAATATCTTCGAGGTTTATTCCGCCGAAGCTGCCTGCCAGAAGCTTAATAGTTTTAATAATCTCCTCCGTGTCCTTGGAGCGTATGCACAGAGGATAAGCGTCCACTCCCCCGTACGCCTTGAACAGGGCGCACTTGCCCTCCATAACGGGCATACCGGCTTCGGGTCCGATATCGCCCAGACCGAGTACGGCGGTGCCGTCGGTTATGACGGGCACGGTGTTCCAGCGGCGCGTAAGCGTAAACGACTTTTCGGGGTCGTTATGTATAGCAAGGCACGGCTCCGCGACTCCGGGAGTATAGGCAAGCGAAAGCTTTTCTCGGGTATCCACCTCAACCCTCGGGATAATTTCAATCTTGCCCTTCCATTCGGCGTGCTTCTTCAACGATTCTTCTCTGTAATTCATAGAGCTCTCCTTAGCATAAGAAAAATAAATACGGTACAATTATACAACTTTAAATCGGTCGTTGCAAGAAATTATGCGCACAAAAAAACGCTTTCGGGTTTGAAAGCGTTTTATGTTATCCGTTGCCACGGCGGTGCGTATTTTCAGTTAAGCCCCTCGAAAATCAGTTTGTCCGCCACGAGCGCGATAAACTCCGAATTCGTGGGGCGCTCGGCGCCGATATATACCTTTACGCCGAACACCGAGTTAATCGCCTCTATCCTGCCCCTGTTCCAGGCGACCTCTATCGCGTGGCGGATTGCGCGTTCAACCTTGCTGGCGGTCGTCTTGTACTTTTCCGCGATTTCGGGATACAGGCGCTTGGTGACGTTGTTGATTATGGACGGGTCGTCGATCGTCATTTTAATGCCTTCGCGTAAGTATTGATAGCCCATTATATGAGGGGGAATGCCTATCGATATGAAGATATTGCTAATCTTTTCGTCCAAAGAGGTGACGCGCCGTTTATCCCTCGAAGAGTTGGAAACGAGGTATTGCGACGACTTTTCGGAAAGGACGTCTTTGATTCTTTCGTGGACGGTTTCTGCCGACACGGGCTTGACGAAGTAATAACGCGCGCCGCACGCAATCGCCTTAGATACGATGTTGTCGTCGCTGAACCCCGAAACGACGAAGGTTGAGCACGAGGGCTGTTTTTCCCTGACGTATTTCATAACGCCGAAGCCGTCCTCGCCCGAAAGCACGGTATCGAGCAGAACCACGTCGGGCTTTTGCTGGTTGATTATGCCCACGCCTACGCTTCCGTCGGCGACTGCGCCGCATACGCTGAACTCCGCGTCCTCCGCAAACGCCCTTTTAAGCTCGGTCAGAAAGGCTTCGTTGCTTTCCAAAATTACAATCTTACGCATATTTTAAATTCTCCTCTTTTTTCAGTCGTAAATTTATTATAATACACATTTTTACAATCGTCAACGAATATTTTAAATAATTAAAAAAATATTTTAAAATATTATGACTAATTATGTAAATAATTGTCGCATGCGGCGTCCGCGGCGATGCGATTATCGGATAAATACCGATTTTTTCACTATTTTTCCGCACCGTAAGCCGCGCGGTAAAAATATAATTGCGATTAAATTAACGGCTAAGAAAATTGCAATTTGGCACGGCGTCTGATATAATAAACCGTAGATTTACAAAATATTTTGCACAAATTTTACAATGAAAGGAGTACGTTATGGCAGAACGCAAAAAAAGCGCCGAAACTTCGGATAAAAAGCAGACCGCAGCGGCAAAATCGGGGGCAAACCGTAAATCCGGCGGCGCGGC
>CAZUYN010000002.1:0-20709 GCA_964624495.1 uncultured Clostridia bacterium | reverse complement strand
GCGGTATCCGCGGCGAAAAAGAACGGCTTGCGCATAATCTTAATCGCCGCCGCGGTTATCATCGTTCTCGCAATAGGGCTCGGTCTGTTTTTCGGGTTTAGATCCCGTAATTCTTCGCAAATAGACCAATTTTCGCAATACGATACGAATTATAAAACCAATTCCGCCGTAGGTATTTCGATGCAATACCTCGGCGTTACGCAGAGGAACAAGCCCGTATCCGAAATCAGGAACGAAGGAGAATATTTCGGCAATGACGCGTACCCGACGTACGGAACCGAATTACAGCAGGTATTAGGGACTTCTTCGGATAAAACAGCGCTGAGAAACGCGCTGATTGCCGAATCGAGCTATCTTACAGCCACGGGAACGGCTAACGCGGGAGGCGGCGGTTACGTCTGGATGAACTCCGAGGGCAAGCTTTTCAACGGCACTACCTCCGCGCCCGTCCCCGTAATCGGGAAAGACGGAACAACCCAAAGACAGCTCTACAAGCATACCGCTTCGGTCGGTCTTTACCTCGGCGACGTCGCCGACGACGAGCCCGCCATAATCAAAAAGGTCACGATGCGCAGCCGCGGATACGACGGATATTCGGTTACGGGAGTTTACGCTCCGGCAGGCGAAGTCATCGCGATACAGCTAACCGAAGACGATATGGAAGCCACGGGAGGCATCGTTATACATATCGGGCAGGCATTGTATAACGGAAAAGCGAATAATATCTGGGCGGGCAAAAACGCAATGCCCCGCATCCCTCACCTTCTGAACACTATGACGATAAACAAGGATACCGCAACGCTCGAGGACGGCGTTTATACGGCTTACGTCGGTTCGTTCATCGGCGGTCCCGTTTATATCAGGAACGAAGACGTAACTTTCTCCGCCGTAATTTCGGGCGGCGTCGCTTACTCCCACTTCATCCTCGGCTATACGACGCAGCAGGAATTCGAAGAAAACGCCCGTTCCTCGGCGCCCTATTTCGATATGGAGATATGGGACAGGGGAATACTGCATTCCGGCCCGGCATGCTATGCGGACGGTTTTACCTACGACGATATTTACAAGGCGGCGGTTCTTTGGGACAAGGTGACCAACGTTTCAACGACGGGGAGCAACCAGGGTATCGTTATGTTATACGACCCTTTCGTTGCGGCGGGCGCGGCGGTTGCTTTTCCCGGTCAACGCTCGGTAAATTGTCCCGTAAGCTGGATGAGCGCTTCCCTCGACTATGACGGCATCGTAAAAAACGGGTGCTGGGGCAACTTTCACGAATACAACCATAACTTTCAGGGCTACGGCGTAGGAGACGGCGGCGAAGTAACCAATAACGCGCTGACGCTGGTTTCCTACTCCCTGTTTACGGAAATATCGGCGAACAGGAGCTTAGACAATTACGGCGCTCAGGGACTCGGCACCTCCTGGAACAGATATACCTGCGCGACCTGGGCGTTAGAGGAAACGAATAAAATCGCAAGAGGTATAACTCCCGATAACGGGACAAAGGGTCTGGCGCTATACGCCACGCTGTTGCATAATTTCGGACAGGACAATTTTATGCAGGCAAAATTAAAGCAGATTTCGGAAGGATACGGACAGAGCTACGAAGGATATCTGCGGGCCTGGCAGGAAATTACGCATAACGATATGACGTATTATTTTAAAGATATACTGTGCGGCATATCCGAGGAGACCGCGAACAGTCTGAGCAACCCGGATTATCCGACGTTTATACCCGTATCTTCCGTCTACCAGACGGGCAGGAGTTATATGTACGACGGGGAAAAGAAATACATATATACGATGCAGCCCTACGTTATACCGTACGACGACGATGAATTTACCGTCGATCTGCGCCGTTATACCGAAGCAGACGGACAATATTCATACGGAAGCATGGTTCTGCCGGACGGGTTTTCGTTTAGCATCAAAAACGTGACGCAGCCCGAAAACGGAAGGCTGACCGAAACCGATACGGACGGAGTGTACGTATATTCGCCGGACGCGAACGGCAGTCTGCTTTCGGGCAAAATTATCGTTACGATTGAACTGTCGAAGGACGGCGACGCCTCGTTTAAAACGGACGACGTCGATATCGTAATAGAGTTCAGGCGCTCGCACGAAAATACAAAGTGGACGCTGACGCGCACGACTTATTCGTATGCCGTAGGCAACGCGTATACCGACGCGCAGGAAGCCTACGAAAACGGCTATTCGGGTTATATAAGCAAGACCGAAACCGACCATACCAATTTCACCCAGAACTGCAACACCGATATATGGTACCGCCCCGACCTTCCGCAATACGCCGACGACCCGTATCTCGTCCCGTCAAATTCGGTCGTTGAAATAAGGGGCAAGCTATACGCCGAAGAAGAGGGAAAATACCGAATTTATCTGCGCGGAAGAAACAACTGCGCCCTCTATTATTCTACCGACGGCGGCAAGACGTTTCTGCTCGGAGCGACGATTAAGGATAATCAGGTTATCAACGACAGCGCCTATTTCCGCCCCGACGACGACCAAACCTATTTTGATTTAGAGCTTTCCGCAAACAGCTGGATATATTTCAGGGAAGTGCTTATTACGGGAATGTTAGACGGTAATAAAACAAGTTATATAGGTTTGGGAATGGAAAAATGGAGCGAGCCCGTATTTACCATAATAGATAAATATTACGACGCCGACGGCAACGAAGTTTCTTCCGCGGAAGACAAGGATTACCACCACACCGAAACGCACTATTATAACTACCTCGGCGAAGAGGTAACGGAGGCAGAAGCTTCGGCTTCGGGGCTTACCGCTCCCGTCGTAGATAAATCAAACCAGCCTTACGTCAACGCATACCGCGAAAGTTATACGTTTACCCAAGACGATTTCTCTTCCGAATATCTGTATAAAAGGACTTACGTCTACGATTATTCCGACAATCTGTGGCAAAGCAGCGGACAGACGACGGTAAGCACGAACTATGCCGACGGCGTAAGCTGGAACTATTCGCTGTATCCCGTCGAAAACCTTACCGACGGCGACCGCAACACCTTTATCCATACAAAGGGCATTCCCGACGGCGGTCTGCAAATAGTTATGGATATGGGCGAAGTCAAAAGCGTAAACAGAATGACCGTTTACAGCCAATACAGACCTAACGGCGATTGGCAAGTTGCAAAATCGTTTACTCTCGAAGGAAGTACGGACGGAGAAACTTTTTTCATGGTAGCCGAATATTCCGGTCTCCCTTTCAGCGGTCAGAATCTGACGGTAGACTTTGAGGAACGGAGCTTCCGTTATTACAGGCTCGTTATTACCGAATCCCACAGCACCCATCTGATAATCGGCGAAATAGAGATGTGGCGCTGTTTCGAACTGGACGGCTTTTCGCAGTTCACTCTCGACGACGATAGCTTTAATTTCAGCGGAAGCTGGCAGGGCGCACAGACTTCGTCCACTTTCGGACACGTATACGTCGGCGCAAAAGGGTCTTCGTTTGCGTTCGAATTCGAAGGCACGAGGGTCGGCTTCCTCTCTTCTTCCGTTTACGGCGACGCTTACGAAGTATATATAGACGGTAAAAAGTGTTCGTCCGTCGCGCTAAAAGACGACGACTCCGATTATTGCGCAACATTCATTTCGGATTATCTCGGCAGCGGCAAACACCGCGTCGAGGTAAAATGCACGGGCGAAGCCGGATTTGACTCGGTCATTATACTCAACGGGGAAAACGGCTGATTTAATCCCCGTAAAAAGCTTAACGCGCCCCCGAAGCCGAGCGCTTCGGGGGCGCGTTTTCACATATATATAAATATACGGTATAAAGCTATTTAAGCTTAAAGGTCATTTTAACGGGGTTGTGTAGCCCGCGTTTACGGTAGCTTCGCTTATAACCTCTATATGGACAATCGGACATATGATAAAGCGATAAAGCGTAAAAATCGTAATTCATTAAAAATAATTTTTACTTTTTTATAAACCGCTATTTACAAAAATCGTTAAAAGTAGTATCATAGTAACGAATAGATTATTGCATACCTGCTACGGTTCGGTGAAAAGATGAAAGTTTACAGTCTGCTGTATGACAGCGCGAACAATTTAAAAGATTACGTTGCCGACAACCAACTATCCGCGGATAAAAAATATCTCGTGATAATCCACACAGACAAGCTTTTAAAGGAAGAAGCGGCGGCTTTGACAGGCTTTATAGCCGATCTTTTGCCCAACTCGGAAATAATCGGTTGCAGCGTGGGCGGCATAATCTATAAGGGCGAAAGCCTGACCGGTAAAACGCTTATTTCCGTTATGGAATTATCCGACACGGAAATTACGACCGCATCGGTCGGCTTACAGGACGAAAACGGCTATAAAGCGCCCGAACGCCTTGCGGAAGAAATTTTGGGGCGGCTCGGCGGAGCCGACGACAGCTTTTTGTTCGTCTATTACTCCCCCGCCTACCCTTTCCCTTCGCAGTTGGTCGCAAGCTTCAATTCCAAAATAAAAAATTACGGAATGATCGGCGGCGGCGCCTATTCCGTCGCGGACGATTTAAGCAAATACCCCGCGTATTTTATACACGGACGGCAGATAAAAGAGTGCAGCATAGTCGTCGCAAAGCTAAGCGGAGAAAGGCTTATAGACAACCAGGGCGCGATTACGGGCATAAAGTCTATCGGGCGCACCTATAAAGTCACGAAATCAAAGGAACACCGCCTGATAGAAATCGACGGACAGCCCGCACAGCAATGGTTCAATTACCTCGTCGGCGAGGAGTACGTCAAACAGGACGACAATATAATACACGCGCTGCCCCTTGTAAGAAAGGGCAGGGAAAATTTGGGCGTGAACGTGATGTATGACGACTCTATTACCGGACAAAAGCTGGACGGCGATTTGTTCGTATTTGACGAGGTACGGGAAAACGACTGTCTGACCGCCGGTTATATAGACCCCGAAAGCACCATATCGGCGCTGGCGCCGCTTTGCGAAAAAATATGCCGCACGCCGGCGGAAGCGCTCTTTGCATACAGCTGCCTTACGCGGCGGCTGGTTTTGCATAACTGCGCCAAATGGGAGCTCCGCCCCTTTACCTCCACCCGTATCACGGGCGCGTTTATGGCGGGCGAATTTATATTCGACGGCGAGGCGCTGTGCTATTCCAACTCGGCGTTCACCGTGGCAACCCTTTCGGAGGACCCCAACGCCGCGCTCAACCTCAATCTGAGCGCGCTGAACGACAACGCGTCCCTCCAATTCGACAATCTGCCGCTCGTCGCCTATCTGTTCAGTACCGCCAATTCGGAGCTGAAAAACGAGATAAACGAAAGCAAGCAAAAGCTCGCCGAGCAGCTGGTCACGGATGCCGAAACGGGCTTACCCAATTTAACCAAATTTATTTACGATTCGCAGGACGGAAAATACAACGCGCTCTGCCTCCTTTCGTTGAAGAACGAGAGCGTTATCAGAATATTCCTTGAAAAATCCGCATATTCACACTACGTAAACTCCGCCGCGAACGCCTGCAAGCAACTCTTCGGCGGAACGTACAGCGTCTACCGTTACAGCGACCTGTCGGTACTGATCGCCGCTTCCGCCGCCGGCAAGAACGGCTTTATAGGCGATATGAAGAAGTTAAAGGGTTATCTCGGCAAAATCAAGTACAAATACTACGCCCCCGTATTCGAAATGAGCGTCGTCATCGGGGAGGAAGAGCTGCTGAACAAGGTCGAGCTGACTTACGTAAACCTGCACAACGGCAGCGACGATATGCTCGTATACTGCGGCGAGGGCAAGAACAACGGTTTAAAGAAGGAAATGAACCTGTTGCAGATTATCAACGACGCGATATCGTATAAGCGCGTCATACCCTACTATCAGGGGATAAGAAACAACAAGACTAAGGAAATAGACATCTACGAATCGCTTATGCGTATAGCCGACAAGGACGGCAAAATTTATCTCCCCGGCGACTTTTTGCCCGTCGCCAAGGAATATAAGCTGTACGACCAGCTGTCGCAGATAATGATCGGAAAGGTTCTGGACGAAGCCTCCTCCCACACGTTTTCGGTCACGATCAACCTGAACACGAGCGACATCTATAACCAGAACATATTAAACCTGATATTCGGCAAGCTTAAAAAGTCGGAACACCCCGAAAGGCTTATATTCGAAATAGTGGAGAGCGAAGCCATTACCGATTACGAATATTTAAGGACGTTTACGGATAAAATTCATAACCTCGGGGCAAAGATTGCCGTTGACGACTTCGGCTCGGGTTACAGCAACCTTATGCACGTTTTGCGGATTGATTTGGACTTTATAAAAATCACGGGGGATATAGTCAAAGACGTATGCTCCGACCCCTCCTGCCGCGAATTTATAGATATGATTTCGTCCTGGGCAAACAGACGCGATAAAAAGGTCATTGCCGAATACGTAGAAAACGAGAGCATTCAGCGCGTAATCAAGAGACACAGGGTGGCGTATTCGCAGGGCTACCTCTTCTCCAAGCCCGGGCGGATGGACTGACGGCGCAATATAATTTTAAAACTGCTTCAAGCAAAAAAATATACGGCGCGGCTTTGAAAAAGCCGCGCCGTTGTCATAATTTTATTCAAAGCTCCGCGATAACCGAATTTCCGGCGTTTTCGGACAGGCGTTTGCCCTCTTTCAAAATCGCGCCCTTGCACGACGGAGCGAGATAATCGTTGATCTTACCCATTCCGCTTCCGCCGCTGGTTGCAAACGGTATAATCGTCTTGCCCGTCAGGTCGTAGCTCTCCAAAAAAGTATTTATAATCGTGGGCGCAACGTACCACCATATGGGAAAGCCGACGTAAATCACGCCGTAGCCGTCCATATCCGCCACTTTGTTTTTTATCGGCGGACGGGAGGAATAATCGGACATTTCCAAAGAAGAGCGGCTCTTCTTATCCGTCCAGTCCAAATCCGCCGCGGTATACGGTATTTCGGGCACGATTTCGAACAAATCCGCCCCCTTGACCAAAGCCACCTTTTCCGCCGCTTTTTTAGTCGTCCCCGTAGCCGAAAAATATGCCACCAGACTCTTTGCCATAATAACGTACCTCCTTTATATTTTTTGCCCGTATCTGCGGCGCACTTCATTATATGCGCGGAAAGCGCGGGGCGGTAACGGTCTGCCTTTTTCTATCGGTCGAAATATGTATTCCGAAATTCCGCGTCCGTTCGGGACGCCCGTCAAGTCGTCTGTGCAATTATCGGGATTTATGTCAACGAAGTATTCCCGGTAACTAAAACCAAAGCCCATTCCGTACGACTTTCCCTCTTTTCCCGTTACGCTTTAATTATAACACGTTTTATAAACTTGTCAATAACGCATTAAAAAAACGGCTGCCGCAAGCGGTCAACCGTTTCGTTTTTTATTTTCAGTTGGGAGTATACATCTGCTTGTACGGGTTAGAGCTGTCCGGCTTTAACACCGTGTAATCTGCGTTTAACAGCTCCCCGCAGTCGAAGTCGGGGAAATAACCGCAGTAATCGCGGATAATATTGCAGAGTTCTTCGATATCCCTGCCCTTTTTAACCGCCGAGCTGACCTGAACGGGGATATTACGGGGCAGCTTTTTACAGCGCAGATATATGACGCCGCCGTGCATACCCGTGCCGCAGAAGTTGTTGATTATGGGCAGACCGTCGTCGTGCTGCCCGAGGACGACTATTACGCCGCCCGCCTGGTATTCGCCCAGAAACGAGCCGACCCGTCCGCCTATGACTATTACGGGCTTGTGCCCGCCGTACTCCTTCATATGTATGCCCGTACGGTAACCCGAATTGCCGCGTATATAAATTTTGCCGCCGCGCATCGCGTAGCCCGTGGTATCGCCGGCGTTGCCGTGAATTATAATACTGCCCGAATTCATAGTGTCGCCCGTGGCGTCCTGCGCGTTGCCGTACACGGTGATTTCGCCGCCGTTCAGATACGCGCCGAGGGCGTTGCCCGGAACGCCGTGTATGTTTATGCTTTTGCCGGAAAGCCCCGTACCTATGTACCGCTGACCGATACAGCCGTTTATTTCTATATCGGTTTCCGAGGTGTTCCTTACCTGCGCGTTAATCTGCGAAAAATGAGTTTCGCCGTCTATATTTATAACCATAATCAGACCCTCCCCGTCAGCTTAGCCGCCCTGACCCCGGCGGGGAAGGCTATAAGCTGCGGCGCCTTGGCAAGCAGAGCGAAGTCTACCTCGCCAAGCGGCGTTTTATTCCTTACGAGCGAGGTATATATACCCGCCCTCGATATGTCGTTTATCAATATAAAGCCGTTCAGCCGTCCGTTCCCGACGAATAATTTTTTAAGTGAATTTTCGCCCCTGACCTCTATGCTCTCGCCCTCGTATACGCCTGCCGAAAGCATATGCAAGCCGAAGAAGCCCACGGCGTTAAGCGGAATGGCGTCGGTGTATTCGGCGTCGCCGCCCGCCATATTCAGACCAGCCGTCCTGCCCTGCATATACGCGTTGGGCATAAGCGCGAGCACGCGCGGCGCGCCTATGGAGCTGTCCAGCCCCTCGGTGCAATCGCCCGCCGCGTATACGTCGTTCAGCGTGGTCTGCTGGCGCACGTCCACGAGAATGCCGCGGTTGACCTTTGCGCCGGCCTCCGCCGCGAGCGACGCGTTGGCGCGTACGCCTGCCGCCGTAACGAGGATATCGAAGGGCAGAACCTTGCCGCTTTTAAGCGTTACCGAATTTTCGGTATACGAAGCCGCGCAGTCGCCGAGGATAAAGCTTACCCCCTTCTCTTCGAAGCGCTCCTGCACGAAGCGCGCGCTTTCGGCGTCGGTAACCGACGGAAGAACCCTGTCGGCGAGGTCTACGACGGTGACTTTACACACTCTGTCCGAAATACCCTCTACGCATTTCAGACCGATAAGTCCGGCGCCTATCACCACCGCCCGCTTTTCGGGCGAAAGGCATTTGTCGAGGGCGTCCATATCGTCGTAGCTCATAAACGTAAAGGCGTTTTTTACCTTATCCAGCCCCTCCGCAGGGGGCACGAACGGGCGCGAACCCGTGGCGATAAGCAGCTTATCGTACGAGTAAACCTTGCCGTCCGAAGCCGACACGCGTTTTTTTTCGGGGTCTAACTTTTCGGCGGTAACTCCGAGCCGCAGGTCTACGCCGTTTTTTTCGTAAAAATCCACGGGGCGGTAATTCATATGCGCCCTGTCGGTCAGTCCCGCAAGGCAGTATGAAATAGTCGGTCTGCCGTAGCAAAAGCGGTTTTCCGCCGAAAGTACGGTTATCGCGCCCTTCGTATCGACGCTTCTGACCGCCTCTATACAGGCTACGGCGGCGGCGGAATTTCCTATAATCAGATATTTCATATCAGTCGCGCTCCTCGTAAACTATCGCGTTATTGGGGCAATGCATGACGCAATTGGGCTCCTTAACGGCGTTATCCGTGCACAGCATACACTTCTGCGCCGTCTTGCCGTCCGCCGACGGCATAATCGCCCCGTACGGACACATCAAAACGCAGGTGAAGCACCCGACGCACTTTTCCCTGTCGATGACCACCATGCCTTCGGCGGTTTTGGACAGCGCGCCGGCTATGCAGCCGCTGACGCAGGGAGAATTTTTGCAGTGTCTGCAATTGACCGCGAAATGCACTTCGGACTTCTCGCCGCCCTCTACGCATATCCTCGGCGTTATCTCCTTATTAGCCCTGCCTTTGAGCTTGAACATCTCGTCCAGACCCGAATTGGCGAACATACACTCGTATTCGCAGAGGTGACAGCCGAGGCACCATTCTTCGTTGACGTAAATTGCTTTCATAATACCTTACTCCCCCGCGTGCTTTATTCCGAGGACTTTCAGCTCGGTCTGGTTGAGCCCTACGCCGCGCAGCATAAGCCTGTTGCCCTTCAACGCCTCTATGGAGTTTATGCCCATACCGCCCATCATCTCCTGTATTTCGCGCGTCCAGGCGGTGACGAGGTTTACGAGGCGCTTATACCCGACGTCGGGATTTAACCTTTTGACGAGGTCGGGTCGCTGGGTAGCTATGCCCCAGTTGCACTTGCCCGTATGACAGCTTCGGCAGAGGTGACAGCCGAGAGCCATAAGCGCGGCTGTGCCTATGTAGCAGGCGTCCGCGCCGAGCGCAATCGCCTTGACCACGTCCGCGGAGGAATGTATAGAGCCCGCCGCAAGTATAGACACGTTATCGCGTATGCCCTCCTCCCTGAGCCGTTGGTCTACCTGCGCCAACGCGAGCTCTATGGGAATACCTACGTTATCCCTTATCCTCGTGGGCGCCGCGCCCGTACCGCCGCGGAAACCGTCTATCGCTATTATGTCCGCGCCCGAACGCGCTATGCCCGAAGCGATAGCCGCGACGTTATGCACGGCGGCGACCTTGACTATGACGGGCTTTTTATAGGCGGTTGCTTCCTTTATGGAAAAGATAAGCTGCCTTAAATCCTCTATGGAATATATGTCGTGGTGGGGCGCCGGGGAAATTGCGTCCACGCCCTGCGGAATCATTCTCGTACGGGAAACGTCCCCCGAAATCTTCTCCCCGGGCAGATGTCCGCCTATGCCGGGCTTTGCGCCCTGACCCATTTTTATTTCAATCGCGGCGGCGGCGTTTAGGTATTCCTCGTGTACGCCGAACCTGCCCGACGCCACCTGCACCACCGTGTTTTTGGAATATTTATAGAAGTCCTTATGCAGACCGCCTTCGCCCGTGTTGTAATAAATGCCGAGCTCCTCCGCCGCCCTCGCAAGCGACGCGTGCGCGTTATACGAAATAGAGCCGTAGCTCATCGCCGAAAACATTATCGGCGTGGAAAGCTTTAACTGCGGCGGCATTGTGTCTACCAGCCTGCCCTGTATATCCCTCTTTATCTCCACGTCCTTTTTGCCGAGGTATACCACCGTCTCCATAGGCTCCCTCAAAGGGTCTATGGGCGGATTTGTAACCTGCGAAGCGTTGACCAGAATTTTATTGAAATATACGGGGTAATCGTTGGGGTTGCCCATGGAAGAGAGCAACACTCCGCCCGTATTAGCCTGTCTGTAAACCTCGCTCATCGTCTGGTTCGACCAGTTACAGTTGAGGCGGTAGGTATCGTCGCTCTTGATTATTTTCAAGGCGCGCGTCGGGCATAAGCTTACGCAGCGGTGGCAGTTTACGCATTTGTCCGAATCGGCAATCATCTTGGATAAGTCCTTGTCGAATTTATGAACCCCGTTGGAGCACTGTCTTTCGCAGACTCTGCAACCTATGCACAAATCGTAATTGCGCACTACCTCGTATTCGGCGGGAATAAAAATATCGATCATCAGTCCGTTCCCTCCCTTAACGAATATATAACGGGCTGTCCGCCCGCCGGCGAGAAAAGCCTGTCAAGCTCTGGCTCGACCACCCTTATTCCGCACTCCTCGCTGGATATATAGGCGCGGTCGCCCTTTTCGGCGCACACCATCGAGCGGAGTTTAAGCCTGTCGTTGAGCGCCATCAAGCCCCCGTTATAGCCGAAAATTATGGAGAAGGGTCCGTTTATGAGCAGCGACGGGAACGCCTTGCGCAAAAATTCCTCCTGCCGTCTGTCCTCTTCGTCTTTGTCCTCTATGGTTGACCAGAACGAGGCGGATATTACCTTTGCCACCTCCTGCAAGGTCAGCTTTTTGACCCTGATAAGATAGTCTATTATGTAGGTTATGACCTCGGTATCGGTCTGCAACGTGCACTTATAGCCGAACATTTCTATATACCGTCTGTTGGCGTCGTAGGAGGAGATTTCGCCGTTGTGCACTATCGAATAGTCGAGCAGTCCGAACGGGTGCGCGCCGCCCCACCAGCCGGGGGTGTTGGTCGGGTATCTGCCGTGAGCCGTCCACATATAGCCCGCGTATTCCTCGTCCAAAAGGTAGAACCTGCCTATGTCCTCGGGGAAGCCGACGCCCTTGAAAATACCCATATTTTTGCCGCTCGAAAAGACGAACGCCCCGTTAATTTCGGCGTTAATCTTATTCACGCACTTGACGACGTACCTCTCCTCGTCCATAAGCGAATTGGCAAGCCTTTTGGATAGCGGAGAGAGAAAATAGCGGTAAATAATCGGCTCGTTCACGATGCCCTTGGTCTTGCGCGTCTTCATCTCGGAAGAATATACGATTTCGAAATGGGAGATTAAAAAATCCTCCGTCTCCTTTTTGCACGAAAAGTCGTTGTAGAACAGGTGAAAGGCGTAGCAGTCCTTATAATCGGGGTAAATGCCGTAGCCCGCGAAGCCGCCCCCCAACCCGTTCGAACGGTCGTGCATGGTTGCGATAGAGTTGATTATATCGCCGCCCGTCATACGTCTGCCGCTGCGGTCGATAATCGCGCTGACCGCGCAGCCCGACGGTATGCGTACCTCTCCCTCTAACGGCGAAGCCGAGTTAAAATCCCGTGAGTACATATTGTCGCTCCTCTCATAAACTGCGGTAAGGCAGGGCAACCCGTGCCTTCCGCCAAAATTTTACAAATTGTATAATTATAAATTATTTGTGTATATAATTATAAAATGCCCTTAAAACATAGTCAAACCGCTGACAAACGTTATTATTTATACTAAATATAAGCGTGAATTATATTTTAATGAATTTACCTACTCTCAGCCACTACAAACCGACATGTTACTTATTGAATGTTGATAAATGAGTAACATATTTTTATAATACAAATTGTCGAGGTATTATTAATCATGATAGAAGAAAAAGTTGGCAGACGCATAAAAGAATTACGCGGCAAACTCGGTATAAGTCAAGAGGAGTTAGGTTTTCGTTCCGGCGTACATAGAACGTATATTGCAAGCCTTGAAGTAGGCAAACGAAATATCTCAATTGCAACGTTAGAGAAAATTGTAAATGCGCTTGAAATATCTTTTAGCGAATTTTTTGATTTTGAAATGGGTGGATAACAAATGACAAAGACTGAATTATTTATTCAATTAGCGCAGCCAAACAGTTACGGAGAAAGCCGATGGGTTTCGGTATCTGAATTTGTGGGAGAATATGCTTGCTTAACTTTCGGCAATGGTGCTTCTTGGGCAAGAAAAGAGTCTGCCCTTGCGAAGAAATATATTATTGTGTTTGATAAAAATATAACCTCCGGAAACGGCATTGACAGAATAAAACTTAACGGCTTTAATAATGGCGATTATTCTCAATATATACGTGCAGATATTAAAAAAGCTATAAAATCCCGCCGTTGTGTAGTGCTTGGTACCTCCAATCCGGAAGTTGACCATAAAAACGGTATGAAAAATGAAGGCAGAGTTATGCGGAATGAAAACCAGCGTCTGGAAGATTTTCAACCTTTGAGTAAAGCGGCTAACGACGCTAAAAGGCAATTCTGCAAAGAATGTAGACAAACAGGTATCCGATATGATGCTAAATTATTGGGTTATCCCATTTCTTATTATTCGGGTATTGCCGAACATAAAAACGAAGAAAACGCTTGCATAGGTTGTTATTGGTATGACCCGATAGAATTTAAAAAACATTTAACGGAGAGAAAGGAATGACACATGTCTTTATAGTTGATGAAAAAACTTTTAAATATCATCTTGAATATCTTTTTGCCGGAACGGGCGCAAAAACTAAATTATCACCCTTTCTTCAAACAACGAATGTGCAATATAATTGGGGCACGGAGAGAAATCTTGTCGGAATGATTGCCGATATTTCGCGTTTGAGAATTGGCGATAAAGTTATCTTTTATCTTCAAGCAACCACAAAAAATCAAGGGATGTTCTTTGGCGTGTTTAAAGTTGCTTCCATGCCGTTTTTCGATGAAAACGACAATGATAATTATTTAGTTAATCAAACAGGTAAAGGTTTATCTTTTAGAATATTATTAGAACCCGATACGGTTTATTCAAAAGGCGTTACAGAACACGAATATTTGGATAGTTTACAAGGTAAGAATTACCCTTATGATTTATGTTGGAGTTTAATTTACAGGAAGTTAAAAGGAAATCGTGGTTGTACAATGATAATGGACTATGAATATGAAGACCTGTTATCAAAATTACAAAATAGGAATCATAGCGCTTGTTTAACAGGGTCGGCTTTTTCTTTTGACCCGGATTCATGTGAAATCGTTTGTGTACCGCAGACAAATACTTATTTAGGCAGAAAAAATTCGTTAGATATTCAAAATAGATTGTTATTTAAAGCAAATAATAATAAAGCGTTTGAAACACATTTACAAGCCTATATAATACAAAATTTTGATAAACCTGTTTTAGAAAATTTACTTCTACCTTTACATGGACGACCTGCTTGGATAGGAAACGAAGTGTCTTGCGGCGTCGGTATGCAAAGAATAGATATCATGATTAAGCAAGAAACTGAAACAGACGTATTTATAAGATTAGTTGAGCTAAAAGATGAAGCTCCTTATATTAATATAATTAAATATCAAATACCTTGGTATATAGAGTGGCTTAAAGATTATGTTCTTCCAAAATATCAAGACAAAAATATACATCTGATTCCTACTATAATTGCAAAAGGTAATTTAAGTGCAGATTTAAGAATGTATTACCAAAATTTTAATTACGGTATAAATAGCGTAGATGTTCAACCTTTGCAATATATAGGATTTGATACCAATGAAACAAATATAAATTTTACGCGTTATTTATAATAAAATGAAGGAGAAGATAATTACTTCTCCTTTTTAAATACAAAAATATATTCGTGTTTGAAAATATATAAACCGTTTTGTAGCGCTCTGCGTCGCCATAACGCCTTTTGGTTTGCTTTACTTTTTGTTTCGTCAAAATTTTTTACTATAGTTGCCTTTAGCGTTAACCCCTCTTGTTGCATTACCTGCATACAGTAAAAGCCTAATGGAATTATTTGACTGTTTGCATACTTATCTCCTATTACAACCGCACAATATCTTTTCTTTTCTAAAATTCTTACGGTATTTTTTACCACTTGTCTGAAATTATCTAAAAATTCTTCAAGCGTTTTGGAATTCGATAAATCTTCTTCGTTGTCGCTAAACTTTATTATATCCCAATAGGGTGGATGAAAGATTATAAATTGTACATTTTTTATATTGTAAAGTTCTAATATCCTATTTGTATCGAAATTTTTACTGTTATCTATAAAAGTGTCAGCAATAATCCCGTCTTTGGTTTCTGAATGGATACGATTAATCGCTTCAAATACTACATTTTCCTGTAACTCAATACCTATTGAATTGCGGTTCATTCTTTGAGCTTCAATTAGCGTCGTGCCGCTGCCGGAGAAAGGGTCTAATACATAATCGCCGGCTTTTGTGTAACGAGCGAGAAGCTGATGTACAATTTGCGGAACAAAATTTCCGTGATAATGGGCGTTATGTGCGCCGGAATTATCCCGTTTAGGAATTATCCAAAGACTATCAGTCCATATATCCGTCAAGTCTTTCCAGTTTTTTAAGTTCAAATCATTTATGTCGCTCATTTATTAATTCTTAATTAAACAATGCAAATATTCAAAGGTTTTATCGGCTTTACAATCTCTTGTATTGTCAGCTTTAAAACGTTTATGCTCTTGCATATATCTATGATATTTACCATATTTTTTCATTATTTTTTCTATTGCTTCCAAAGGTATTAAGCCTTCATTGTTATAGCTCAAAAATATATATTTAAAATTTGCGTTTTTAATAAGTTCGGCAAACGCTTTTTCGGCTTTGCTTTTATTACAAAAAACACTTTTTTGGTCTGCGTAATCTCTAAGTCCCGTTTTGCCGTGAATAACCGGGTCATCATATCTTGCAATTGTTTCAAGTAAATGATAATTTGTACAATACTGTCTTGCATTATATGGCGGGTCTAAATATAGAATATCACCTGATATGTGGGTAATAAGTTCGCTAATATCTTCGTTATAAACTTTACATTTTACTTGACCATGTAAAATAGGCAAAGGTTCAAGTTTCATTTCTCTTAAAGCAGACATTTTAAAATTTTTCAGATACGCCCCGTATACAGATGCCGTATTAGCATACTTATCTATACTATTTATAAGCGAGCCAAGCAAAAAGAAATATTCATTTTCTGAAATAATTTTATCATCGCGTTTTTTTTCTATTGAAATTCTTATCGCGTCGCATTTTTTTGCGTTGAATTCAGTAAAATACTTACGCCTGAATTCTTGTCCTTCGGTACCTTCAAAGCAGTAGTTTTTAAATAAAAAGCCTTCAACCCCTTCAAGTGTATTCAAGTCCTCAATTAGTTGTGTACATCTATTTTCATCTAAATTGCCGTCGTTCTCTATTAAGTGTTTGTTAATAACATAACTGTAATATTGAATATCGTTCGCTATAACAGAATATCCGTCTTGCTTAAATGAAGCGCCGACAATGCCTGTACCTGCCATTAAATCCGCAAATACCATTTCATTAGGCATACGATTCTCGCCGTTTATATCTAACGTTTTTAAAATAGACGATTTTAAAAAATTTATAAGAGAATATTTCGAACCAATATAATTCATATCAGTAATTATATACGATTCAACGACAAAAGTCAAATTGAATATTATAGGTAACAATTTTTTATAAAATAAACTACGTTGTGTATTTCATAAGGCAAAGAAGAGGGGGCGGAGCGAAAGCTCTACCCCCTCCCCTTTCTATGAGAGAGCAGTGTGTTCTTGGTTAATTACGGGAGAATTATTTATCGTTATCGAGCGCTTCCACTCCCGTTTCGCCCGTGCGTATACGCATTACGTTTTCGACGTCGGTCACGAATATCTTGCCTGCGCCCACCTTACCGTCGTTAAGCGCCTTTTCGGCAACCGCCACGACGAGCTTGGGGTCTACGGTAGAAACCACTATATCGACCTGCACTTTGGGAAGAAGGTGCATCGTGGTTTTGACGCCCCTGTACTGACCGGTCTTGCCGGCCTGTACGCCGCAGCCCATTACGTTGGAAACCGTCATACCCGTAACGCCGATTTTAGCCATCGCGTCTTTAAGGGTAAGGAATTTTTCCTGATTGGTTATAACCGTAATCTTGGTATATTTGCCTGCCGCCGCGCTTGCGCCGAGCGCAATGTCCGCAGGGACTACGCCGCTTACGTCCACTTCGGGAGCTTCGCCGTCGTAGGAGGGTATAGTCGGCATAAAGTCGGCGTATGCGGAGGGCAGCGCGTGCTCGGAGATATCGAGACCGTTGATTTCCTCCTCGGCAGAGCATCTTAAACCGTTCCAGCCCTTTTCCTTAGCCACGCGCACCGCGGCTACGGGGTTGCATTTAAACTTAATCATTACGGGCAGGTACTTCATAAGATAGAAGAGAATTATCATACATACGGCTGTCCAGGCGAGTATGGTAAGTATGCCGGCGACCTGTATGCCGAGCTGATATCCGTTGCCGCCGTAAAAGACGCCGAGCTCGTCCGCGGTCAAAGCCGTCGCGCCTGCCTGATAATCGTTGCAGGCAAAGAAGCCGACCGCCACCGTACCCCAGATACCGTTTGCGAAGTGTACGCTTACCGCGCCGACGGGGTCGTCGATATGCAGTTTTTTATCCAGCAGCTCGCAGACAAGTACTACGAGGAAGCCCGAAACCAGACCTATAAAGAATGCGCCGAGCGCGCTTACTATGTAGCAACCGGCGGTTATGGCGACCAAACCCGCAAGGCAGGCATTGAGGCACATTCCGACGTCGGGCTTTTTGTTCTTGACCCAGGTAAATATCATCGTGGTCACAGTCGCGACCGCAGGGGCTATCGTCGTGTTTACAAAGACGACGGCGAGCGATTCGAGCGAGGTGCAGGCGGCGCCGTTAAAGCCGTACCAGCCGAACCAGAGTATAAACGCGCCCAGCGCGCCCAAAGTAATCGAGTGCCCCTGTATGGCGTTTACCTTGCAGACCTTGCCCTTTTCGTCGCGGTCGTATTTACCTATACGGGGTCCGAGGAAGATTGCGCCGATTAACGCCGCCGTGCCGCCCACGGTATGTATAGCCGCCGAGCCCGCGAAGTCCACGAAGCCCATATTCGTCAGCCAGGCGTTTTCGCCGATACCCCATACCCAGCCGGCTTCGATGGGATAGACGACGAGGGATATCATCGCCGAATAGATACAGTAGGAAATAAACCTCGTCCTTTCAGCCATCGCGCCCGAAACGATAGTCGCGGCGGTGGCGCAGAACACGAGATTGAACACGAACGAGCTTGCAAGCCCGTTTTCGTTGCGGATAAACGCATCCCAATTGCCGATTATATCCCAGCAGGGTGCGCCGCAGAATTTGCTCGCCGCGTCCACGCCGACCAACAGACCGAAGCCGAAGAACATAAACACCACGGTACCGATACAGAAGTCCATAAGGTTCTTCATTATAATGTTGCCGGCGTTTTTCGCACGGGTAAAGCCCGTCTCCACCATGGCAAATCCGGCTTGCATAAAGAATACGAATGCCGCGCCTATAAGGAACCAAATTCCAAAGTCCATAAAATTAACCTCCGATTTACGCAAACGCCCTGCGGCTCCACGCTTTTTAAACTCTTTTCAAACTCCTTTTCCGCCCGCTCCCTGCCTTCCGCTTCGGTTACACGCGGTCAATTCATTCCGAATTTAATCAGATTATAGTTTTCAACCCTTACAAAAGTCAATTAAAAGCCCAAAAACGGCGATATAGCCATTTTTAAGACAAACTATAAGTAAATCTTATATCAACTTCGCCACATCTGTTGCACTACTTCCGCCGCGGCTTAGGTTTAAAGATATATGTCGGGTTGATTGCGTTTCGCCTGCGTACGGAAGCATATTTGTTTACGCGCAGCTATTATCTCCCCCTGCCGTCCGACTGCATATGCGCCCCGATATGCGGATATTTTAGGCATATGTGCGCAGGCGCATAGAAAAACGGCTCCGCAAAAACGAAGCCGTTAAAATTTTTAGTGCCGTAAATACCGCCGCAAAGACGTATTACTGTTTATCCACTTTTGCGCCGTACAGCGACGATACGTCGCCCGAATACTTACTCATCTGGGGGCAAGATTTAAGCGTTACCGTATCCTCGTAATCGGTCAGTTTTTTGGTCTGCTCGCGCGAGAGCTTCTGCGGAACGTCAATTTCCACCGTCACATAGAGCGAGCCCGTGCCGTTGACCGTCTTTACTCCCTTGCCGCGTATCTGGAAGCGCGTACCGCTCGGCGTGCCCGACGGAACGGTCAATTCAACCACGTCGTCAATGCCGGGCGCCTTTATCTTGCCGCCGAGCACCGCCGTGGTAAAGCTTATGGGCACGGTTACGAATAAATCTTTGTCCTGCCTTTTTAAAAGCTTGTGCGGTTCTATACGGAAATAGACGTACAAATCGCCGCTTTCGCCGCCGTCGGGGGAAGCCTGACCGTAGCCGCGCTTTCTCATCGAGCTGTCGTTATCCACGCCCGCAGGTATCTGCACGGTAAACGTAGTCTGCTTGCGCATATAGCCCACGCCCTTACAGTCGGGGCAACGGTCGGTAATTTTCTTGCCCGTGCCGCCGCAATCGGGGCAGGCGCCTACCTGTACCGTACGCCCGAAAATGGTATCCTGCTGGTACTTGACCCTGCCCGAGCCGCCGCACTTGGAGCATTTCGTAAACGCCGTGCCGTTTTTTGCGCCCGTGCCCGAACAGGACTTGCAGGGCTCGTTCCTGAAATAGCTAATCTCCTTAGAGCACCCCTTGATTGCGTCGAGGAAGGACAGGCGCACCGTCTGTTCTATGTCCGCGCCGCGCGTGCGACCTCCGCTGCGCGAAGAGCTGCCGAAGCCGCCGAAGCCGCTGAACATAGAGGAAAATATATCCTCGAAGCCGCCCATTCCGCCGAAGCCGCCCGACGAAGAGGAACCCATACCGGGGTGGTCTAATTCGAAATCGTACTGCTTGCGCTTTTCCTCGTCGGACAAAACGCTGTTCGCTTCGTTAATCTCCTTGAACTTTTCCGCCGCGTTCTTGTCGCCGGGGTTGAAGTCGGGGTGATATTTTTTAGCAAGCTTTCTGTACGCGGATTTTATCTCGTCCTGCGAGGCCTTTCTGTCTACGCCGAGGACGTCGTAATAATTTTTGTTGTCAGCCATATGCCAAACCCTTATAACCGCGAAAATTGTAGCCTTGTCACAGGGCTACAATTTCACGAAAATATTTTAACTTATATTATTTGTGCTGGTTAAATTCGGTATCGCCGTCGCCGTCGCCGTCGCCGGTTGCGCCTGCGCCGCCCTGCGCTTGCTGATAGAGCTTGGATATTACGGGCGCAATGTCCTTTTGGAGCTTTTCGCTCGCTTCCTTTATCCTGTCGTTATCGCCAGAATTCAAAGCCTCCTTAGCTTCGGCAACCGCGTCGGATAACGTCTTTTTATCGTCGTCGGAGAGCTTGTCGCCCGCCTCGGAAGAGGTCTTTTCTACGCTGTCGATAAGTCCTTCCAGCGCGTTCTTGTTGTCGATTTCTTCCTTGCGCTTTTTATCCTCTTCGGCGTACTTTTCGGCGTCCTTGACCGCTTTGTCGATTTCCTCTTCGGAAAGGTTGGTCGAAGCCGTTATGGTTATATTCGTGCTCTTGCCCGTGCCCAAATCCTTTGCGGTGACGTTGACTATGCCGTTCGCGTCCACGTCGAAGGTAACCTCAATCTGGGGTACTCCTCTGGGCGCGGGGGCAAAGGACATTGCGGCGATTGGGATCACCAACC
>CAZUYN010000001.1:0-61787 GCA_964624495.1 uncultured Clostridia bacterium | reverse complement strand
ATAAAAGCGGCAGAGGAATAAAAAATTTAAGTAATTTTAACAGGCAGTGCTTAAATGGGGTGTACCCCAAAAGTTGGACAAAAAATTAAATAATATTTAGGTCATCTGCGACTGAGATGGACTTTCATTTTTTGCCGGTGTTCCTACAAATGTTTGTGTATTATGTACACCAGAATTAATTGCAGCTACGATAGGTACATATGCGACAATTACTGCATTAATTGCGGCGGGTGTTGCTTTAACTGCTGATGCTGTAGATAAATACTATCCTGGTTGCGGTGCTACTGAAGAATATGTGGGCGGTAAAAAAATTGTTTTTGCCGCATCTTTGGTTGGGGCTACAATTAAATTAATTAAAGATATTTCTAAAAATAATAGGAATCAAATTGACCCTGAAGTTTATTTTGAGTGTCAAGCAAATTCGAGCAGACCAGTTAAAATCAATTTACGACCTTATAAGTTTAGCGAAATGGCTTCAAGAATGGCGTCAATGGGTAAAAGCTGTATTACTGCTGAATATATTGACGCAAAAAATGTAATTAGCTCTGCGGTGCCAGCATATCCTATATTTGCTGAATATAAGGGGGGGAACTATTATATGGCTATAAAAGGTATAATAAAATGACAAATCGTATAAAAAAAGCAATGGAAGAATTTTTAAACGACGAAATTTATTTGCATGATTATACAAATATAGATAATCAGATAAATAATCCTGACTACGACGAAAAATTAACGATTAAGTTAGGCAGGCGAATAGATAAGAACTTGAAAATAATTCTTCAATCTGACGAAGGTATTGAGCAATTCAAAGATTTATTGCAATATGATAATAAATACATTAGGTTTTTGGTTGCAAGATTTTTATACCCGTTAGATCCACAACAATATTTAAAAATTATGGTTGAATATAAAAACGAGATTTTGGACGAGTTTGAGCGCAATCGCATTGATGACGTCATAGAAGGATTAAAAAACAAACTTCCTGTTTTCATTTCTCAATTTAGGAATTGGTATGGCGATAATTATGAGATTTATATTAAAAATCTAGAATAGTTGAACTGAAACGGATTTCGTACGGGGTAGATTTTACCCCGTACGAAAACAATTATAAATGTCGTTAAGACTCTTTTTTAAAGATTATTGGTGGAAACGATATTGGGATTATGAGGCTCCAAATGGCGACAGCTATAGAATATATCCTGATGGGAGTTGGGAGTTAAAATGATTATAACTAATAGAGAACAATTAGTTAATGATTGGCGTTACAGAGGTCAAGATAAATATCTTATGGGTAAAACGGTATGTAAGTCATCTTTTACCATTAAAGATGGGGATCATAGCCATTGTGTTTTTTGCTGGGCAAAATTCAGTTGTAATCAGCAGGATTTGAAGGTGGGGTTTTGTACCGAAGATAGATATCATTGGATATGTGATGATTGTTTTAACGATTTTAGACAAATTTTCAAACTTGAACTGAAGTCATAATTGCTTCACAATTAAGTTACGAGCCGTTTGGCGAAGTCCGAACGGCTCGTAACTTAAATAAATGACTGCCGTTACGGTAGGCAACTTATCAACCGTATACAAAGGAAAATACAAAATGAAAAGAAAAAATACGGCTTTATGGTGCTGCGTGATTTTAAGTCTTGTTCTGTCAGCAGCTTCAATAGCCATTCATTTTATTCAAATCGCTAAACCCAAAACCGCGACTGACATTTATAACGAATGTCTTTACAACGTGGTAGAGGTCAAAGCCGAAAGCGAGAAAGTTGGCGAGAGTTTTGGCACGGGAGAGATTATTTCCTCTGACGGCAAAATTATAACCAACGCGCACGTCGTTACTTACACGCGGTTAAATACGGTAAACCAATTTGAAAATTACTACGTAAGATTTTCATTCGAGGACGACTATCGCGCCGTCACTCTTGAAAAGTTTGATTTGGATTTGGACGTAGCCGTTTTAAAATTAGCTGACCTTTCAGGCGTTACCTTAAAACCTGCCGTTTTCGCTGATTCGGATAATCTGCAATCGGGGGCAAAGGTATACGCCGTTGGGAACGCTTCCAACTACGGTGTGGGAATATTTGCGGGAATTATTAGCGTGCCTCTTGTTAATATTGAGTTGGACGGTTTAACGAGAAGCGTTATTCAATGCGATTTAACAATTGCCGCAGGAAACAGCGGAGGAGCGCTTTTAGACGAAAACGGAAGATTGATAGGAATTACCACATTCAGAACAAAAGACGCTTCGGGTAACGTTATTTACGGTATAGTCTACTGTATACCCATAAATAAAGTTATCGAGTATATCGGTTAAGTACTCTTAAAATCAAGGCGTGCGGAGGCTTCCGCACGCCGTTTAAAAAATTAATTTTTTTCGGGCAGGAATTTCCAATAGCGTACGGGCATATAACCCTTCATCTGCTTTTCGTGGGGGCGCGAGGCGATATTGACCGATTTATAATATTGCTTCCACAGTCCCTCGAAATATTTTTCGTGCTCCGAAAGGTAAATCTCCGCGGCGTTCACGCGAGTCATAACAATCTGTCCGCCGTCGTAAAGGGCGGCTATATTTCTCTTTAAATCGTGAATTACGAATTTCTGTGCGCCCAGCCTCTGCGCAAAATGTACCGCCAATAAATCGGTTACGTTATTGTCGGGCGCGTACGGCGCGTATAAAATACCGTCCGCGTTCTCCATAAACCGCAAAAAGCCCTTCAATCTATGCAGTTCGCCCGTGACCCTGTTGCGTATATCGGTCGCCTCGAATACGCACGGCTCGCTTTGCATTGCGCGTACGGGCGCGCCGCGCGCTATAATCAGTTTTATGTATAAAAACGCCGCCGTTTCACGGGTCGCTTCACAGCTCCTTAAAATCAACCCGATTTCGTTTAAGGCTCCGCCGTCCAGACGGCGGAGCTTCTTTTTTACTCTCTCCGCTTTCGCGCTGTCGGTCCGCACTTCTATAAGCTCGCAACCGACTTCAATCTGCACGTCGGCTTCCGGCGTTATGCGGCAGTCCTCGTCGTTGTACGCGTCAAAGACCGCGGTATAAAAACAGTCCTCCGTGCCGTCGGTTAAATAATACTTCATAATTCCCCCGATAAAGCGCTGAGCGCGGTTGAGGGAGTGGAGAACAGGGAGAGCTGTTCGGCGTTGTCGCCGCCGTCGGTCAACAGCGCGGCGTTTACCGTTTTAATGCTGTCAGACCCGTAAAATTTACCCTTGCAGGTAATAAAATGTCTTGCCCGTTTAAGAACTATCCGCATTTTGGCAAGATTGTCGAAGCTCAGGGCGGCATATTTTCTGGCTTCGGTTATGCGGTACGCGCCCTTTGCGCCTATGCCGGGCACGCGCAGCAACATTTCCAAAGGCGCGGTGTTAATCTCTACGGGGAACTGCTCCATATGCCTCAGCGCCCAGGCGCATTTGGGGTCCAGTTCCATAGAGAGGTTGTCGTTTTCGTCGCAGATTTCGCTCACGTCAAAGCCGTAAAAGCGTATCAGCCAGTCCGCCTGATAAAGGCGGTGCTCCCTTAAAAGCCCCGCCCCGACCGTCGGCAGTTTAGAGCTTTTGACGACGGGGACGTAGGAGGAGTAGTATACCCTTTTAAGCCCGATTCGTCTGTACAGTGCCTCGGTAAGCCGCAGTATCTGCCCGTCGCATTCGGGCGAAGCGCCCACAATCATCTGCGTGGTCTGTCCGGCGGGTATAACGCGGCGGCTGTGTTTCACCTTATTTTCCCTGTCGCGGGTTATGGCTTCGCTAAGCTTCTTCATAGGCAGCAGCAAGGCGTTCTTGCTCTTCTGCGGCGCGAGCAGATTCAACGACTTTTCGCTCGGCAATTCTATGTTAAAACTCATACGGTCAACGAATTTCGCCGCGCGCATAATCAGCGCCTCGTCGGCGTTGGGTATGCCTTTTAAGTGGATATAGCCGTTGAAGTTATAGACCTTTCTTAATTTAACGACCGTTTCGGTCAGTAATTCCATCGTGCGGTTGGGCGAAGAGAACACCGCAGAGGATAAAAACAAGCCCTCGATATAGTTGCGCTTGTAAAAATTCACGGTAAGCTCGCAAATTTCGTCGGGAGTGACGCCCGCCCTCGGCACGTCCGCGCTGCGCCTGTTCGGGCAGTATTCGCAGTCGTAAAGGCAGGCGTTGCTCATAAGAATTTTAAGTAAGGATATACATCTTCCGTCGGGGGTAAAGGAGTGGCATATCCCGCCGACGGAAGCGTTACCCAATCCCCCCGCGGTATTCACCCGTTTTGAACCCGAGGAGGAACAGGAAACGTCGTATTTGGCGCTTTCGGTCAATATTCGGAGCCTTCGTTCGTCAATCATAGCGGCGTTCCCCTTTCGCAAACATATGTTTGCTAACTATATAATATCACCCGTAACGGGGCTTGTCAAGCCGTTGCAAATAAAAAATTTAAAAAACTTTCACGCATTTTTCATTGTCACGCCTTTTCTTATTTATGATTTGGGTTTATAATTATAGTGTAATATAAGGCGCGGAGGTATATGATGAAAGTTTTAATCGTTGACGACGAGGAGATGATAAGGAACGTTTTAAAGGAATACGTCGAATTCGAGGGGAACGAAGCGTATGAAGCGGCAGACGGAATGGAAGCCGTAAGCATGTGTAAAGAAGAAGATTTCGACGTCGTCTTAATGGACGTAATGATGCCGCGTCTCGACGGCTTTTCCGCCGTCAAGGAAATTAAAAAGAACAAGGACGTGCCCGTTATTATGCTGTCCGCAAGGGGGGAGGAATACGATAAGCTTTTCGGGTTTGAAATAGGCGTAGACGACTACGTTACCAAGCCTTTCTCGCCCAAGGAGGTTATGGCACGGATAAACGCCGTCACCAAGCGCAAACAGCTTAAAGAGGAAACGGGCGACAAAGTTACCTTCGAGGGGCTAACCGTCGATATGGTGGGGCGCAACGTGTTCGTGGACGGGGAAAAGGTAGACCTTACCCCCAAGGAATACGACATACTCTTCTATTTCATTAAGAATAAGGGCATTGCCTTAACGCGTGAAAAGTTGCTCTACGACGTATGGGGCTTCGATTTTTACGGCGACGACAGAACGGTGGATACGCATATAAAAATGCTCCGCGCGAACCTGAAGCAGTACCGCAAATTTATCGTGACTTTAAGGGGGGTCGGATATAAGTTCGAAGTCTGACGGGAAGAAAAAGAAACTCCCCCGATTAAAAAAAATAAATAGCACCAACACGATTTTATGGCGTTATTTCGTCTTTTTCGCGTTTGGCATAGTTGCCGTAATTTCATTAGTATTTTACGGCGTTTTGTCGAGCGCGGGATTAGACGGCGCGAAAAGGCGCGTAAACGAAACGAGCGCAAGCCTGGTTTCGGTATTGTGCGACCCCGAGCTTTCGTGGGCGGAAAAGGAGGAAGTCATAGACGAATACGTTCTGTCCGAAGGCATATTCGTCTTTATCTTCGACGGCAACGGCAACTGTCTTTTATCGGACGCGCATTTCAAAGAAGAAATCGTGGACGCCGTCTATCACGCAGTTGAAGAAAACGCGTCCGTCTGGGAAGAGGACAGAGTATACGACTTTACGGCGCAGAAGAACAACCACGTCATCTATAACGTCGTCACCTGTATTGTTTACGACGGAATTCAGGCAAAATGCGCCGTCTATTTTCCCGTAAGCTCTGTGGCGGCTTCGGTTATGAGCGTAGAGCTCATTCTTATAATTATAGCGCTCGGCGCGGTAATGATAGCGTTTTTCATATCCTATACGCTCGCGCAGAAGCTGTCGTCGCCGTTAAAGGAAATCTCCCGTACGGCGCAAAAGCTCGCCGGCGGCGATTATTCCGTGCAGTTCAATTCCGCGCAGTATGCCGAAATAGCCACTCTTTCCGACAGCCTTAATTATATGAAAGACGAAATGAAGAAGTCGGACGACTTTCAGAAGGAGCTGCTTGCAAACGTCTCCCACGATTTAAAGACGCCTCTTACCATGATAAAGGCGTACGCGTCGATGATACAGGAGATATCGGGCGACGACAAGGAGAAGAGGGAGAAGCACTTGCAGGTCATAATAGACGAATCGGACAGGCTGACGGGGCTGGTAAACGACATACTCAACACGTCGAAAATCAGCTCGGGCTTACAGCAACTGAATATAAAGGTATTCAACATTACCGAGCTTTTATACAGCGTAATCAATAAATTTTCTTACCTGCAGGAAACGCAGGGCTATTCGCTTATGGTGGACGTAGACCCCAACCTTTACTCTTCGGGCGACGAGGAAAAGATTTATCAGGTCGTCTACAATCTCATCTCCAACGCCGTCAACTACACGGGGGAGGATAAGACGGTATTTATCTCTCTTAAATACGAGCCCGAAACCGACCTTATAAAATTTGCCGTAAGGGATACGGGCAAGGGAATTCCGGAGGAGGAGCTGACCCATATCTGGGACAGGTATTACCGCAGTAAGGACAGCCACACGCGACCCGTCAAGGGCACGGGGCTGGGACTCAACATCGTAAAAATCATACTGCAAAGCCATAAATTCAAATTCGGCGTCGATTCCGCCGAGGGAGTAGGCTCGACTTTCTACGCATACTTCCCCTGCGTTCCGTCAACCCCCGACTGAGCTTGCCCGAAGCTTTAAAACAGAATTATACTTTCTTGAACGCGCCGGCGGAAATAGCTTCCGTCGGTTTGCTTTATCCTTTCGGGCGTGCTATAATACGGCTATGAAAGAAGAATTTTCAAGGACTGCCCTCGTTTTCGGGGAAGAGGATATGGCGCGCCTCGGCGAATGCCGCGTAGCCGTTTTCGGACTCGGCGGAGTGGGCGGTTACGTAGTGGAAGCGCTCGCAAGGTCGGGCGTGGGGACGCTCGATTTGTTTGACGGCGACTGCGTTTCGGTAACGAATATCAACCGCCAGATTTTAGCGTTGCACAGCACGATAGGCAAGCCGAAGGCGCAGGCGGCGGCGGAGCGCATAAAGGACATTAACCCCGACATATGCGCCAACCAACACGTTTTTTTCTTCAATGAGGAAACCGAGCCGTCGGTAGATTTCACGGCTTTCGATTACGTCGTGGACGCCGTGGACGAGGTGTCCGCAAAGCTGCTTCTGGCGGTATGCTGCAAAAGGGTGGGAACGCCGCTCATATCCTGTATGGGTACGGGCAACAAGCTCGACCCGACGGGCTTCAAGGTGTCGGATATTTACTCCACAAAGGTCTGTCCGCTGGCACGCGTAATGCGTCGGGAGCTGAAAAGCAGGGGCGTAACCTCCCTTAAAGTCGTCTATTCCGAGGAGGAGCCTAAGACGAAGGTTATAAGCGAGGGCGGCAGGCATATCCCCGGGTCGGTTGCGTTCGTGCCGCCCGCGGCGGGCTTTCTGCTCGCCGCCGAAACGGTCAAAGATTTGCTCGCCGATTTTAAAAACCGGCGGACGCGATTATAATTACGGGCAACGCGGCTCACGCATTTTTTCTTTGTCCGAAGCTTTAAATTATTTGCTTTTTATATCGCCGCGATATATAATAGCTTCAATAAAAACTATTGTTCATATACATATGTCTGTTGATTTTAAATTACATTCCAAATTCAGCCCGACGGGCGACCAGCCGCAGGCGATAGAAAAACTTGTAGAAGGCGTCAGGGACGGTATCCGCACGCAGGTGCTTTTGGGCGTTACGGGCTCGGGCAAGACCTTTACCATGGCGAACGTCATAAAGGAGATAGGACGCCCTGCTTTGGTAATCGCGCATAATAAAACGCTCGCCGCGCAGCTTTGCAACGAATTTAAGGAATTTTTCCCCGAAAACAGGGTGGAATACTTCGTATCCTACTACGATTATTACCAGCCCGAAAGCTATATCCCGTCCACCGATACCTATATAGAAAAGGATATGAGCTTAAACGACGAAATCGACAAGCTGCGCAATTCGGCGACCAGCTCCCTCGGGGAGAGGGAGGACGTAATCGTCGTGGCGTCGGTCTCCTGCATATACGGGCTCGGCGCCCCCGAAGAATATTTCCGCCTCGCCATATCCCTGCGCCCCGGCGACGTGGTCGGGCGCGACGCGCTGTTGCGCAGATTGGTGGAGATACAGTACCAGCGCAACGATACCGATTTTCACCGTACCTGTTTCAGGGTGCGCGGCGACATCGTGGAGATATTTCCGGCGAGCAATTCCGAAGTGGCGGTACGCGTGGAATTTTTCGGCGACGAAATAGACAGAATATGTGAAGTGGACGCGCTGACGGGCAATATTTTGTCGGAGCTCAAACACGTCCTTATCTTCCCCGCAAACCAATACGCCGTGGGCAGCGACAAAATGCAGCGCGCCCTGTCTATGATAGAAACCGATATGAAGCAAGAGGTAAAGGCGTTCCGCGACTGCGGCAAATTATTGGAGGCGCAGCGGCTGGAACAGCGCACGAACTTCGATTTGGAGATGATGAGGGAGATAGGCTATTGCTCGGGCGTGGAAAATTATTCCCGTTATTTCGACGGGCGCAGCCCGGGCGAACCGTCTTTCACGCTGTTGGACTACTTCCCGTCGGGTAAATTTTTGGTGTTTATCGACGAAAGCCATATGACTATACCGCAGATACGCGCAATGTACCACGGCGACCGTTCGCGCAAGGACAACCTCGTAAACTACGGTTTCAGGCTGACTTCGGCGTACGACAACCGCCCTCTTACGTTTGAAGAATTCGACGAAAGGGTGCCCCAGCTCATCTGCGTTTCCGCGACCCCCGCCCCTTACGAATTGGAGCAGTCGGGTCAGACGGTAGAGCAGTTAATACGCCCTACGGGGCTGTTGGACCCCGAGGTGACCGTACGCCCCACTAAAAACCAGATAGACGATTTGCTCGGCGAAATAAACGCCGTCGTGGCGTCGGGCGGAAAGATACTCGTAACCACTATGACCAAGCGTATGGCGGAAAATCTGACCGACTATTTAAAGGAGCACGGCAAGAGGGTGCGCTATATGCACTCGGATATCGACGCCTTGGAGCGCATAGATATAATCAACGGATTGCGCGGCGACGAATTCGACGTGCTGTGCGGCATAAATTTGCTTAGGGAGGGGCTCGACCTGCCCGAGGTTAAGCTCGTGGCTATACTCGACGCCGACAAAGAGGGATTTTTAAGGAGCGAAACCGCGCTCGTGCAGACGATCGGCAGGGCGGCGAGGAACGCCGACGGCAGGGTTATAATGTACGCCGACGTAATGACGGGCAGTATGAAGAGGGCGATAGACGAAACCAACCGCCGCCGCAAGATACAGGACGAATACAACAAGGCGCACGGCATAACGCCCAAAACCATAATAAAGGAAGAAAAAATTTCGCTCGGCATAACGTCCAAAAAGAAGAGCGCGGACGATATAAAGGTAAGCGACATTCCGGTGGAGATTGAAAAGCTCAAAGCCCTGATGAAGGTAGCCTCGGCGCAGCTCGATTTCGAACGCGCTATAGAAATACGCGACGCCATATCCGAGCTGAGAAAAAAGCTGTTCAAAGCAAAAAAGAGTTGAAGCGCGTAAGGTGGAACGAATATGAAAGACGAAATATACGTAAAAGGCGCAAAGGAAAATAATCTTAAAAACGTGGACGTGCACATTCCCAGAAATACTTTAACTGTATTTACGGGACTTTCGGGCAGCGGAAAATCGACGTTGGCTTTCGACACCATTTTCGCCGAGGGGCAAAGGCGGTATATTGAAAGCCTGTCCTCGTACGCCCGTCAGTTTTTGGGACAGATGGAAAAGCCCGACGTGGAGCTCATCGACGGACTTTCCCCCGCGATTTCCATAGACCAAAAGACGACTTCGCACAATCCGCGCTCCACCGTGGGCACGGTAACCGAGATATACGATTATTTCCGCCTGCTTTTCGCAAGGGTGGGCATTCCGCACTGCCCCCAATGCGGCAGGGAGATAAGAAGGCAGTCGGTAGACGAAATGGCGGACCGCGTAATGCTCCTGCCCGCGGGGAGCAAAATAATAATCGAAGCGCCCGTCGTCCGCGGCAAGAAGGGCGAATTTGTAAAGGAACTCAAAAATTATAAAAAGAGCGGCTACGGCAGGGTGAAAATAGACGGCATCGTCTACGATTTGCAGGAAGAGATTAACTTAGAAAAGAATAAACGGCACAATATTTCGGTGGTAATAGACCGTCTGGTGGTAAAGGAGGGCGTGCTGAAACGCCTTACGGACAGTCTGGAAAACGCCTTAAAGCTCGCCGACGGGCTTGTTTTAATCGACTGCGGCGACAGGGAGGAGCTGTATTCCACCAAGTACGCCTGCCCCGAATGCGGTATTTCGATAGAGGAGATAGAGCCCCGTCTTTTCTCGTTCAACACCCCTTGGGGAGCCTGCCCGGAATGCTCGGGGCTGGGCTTTACGCAGACGGTCGATCCCGACCTTATATGCCCCGACAAGACCAAGACGTTGCGCGACGGGGCGATTAAGATAAGCGGCTGGAACCTCGACTCGTCCGCTATGACGCAGATGTATATCAAAGCCCTTTCAAAGGTATACGGCTTTTCGCTGGACGTGCCCGTGGAGGACTTGCCGGAGGGCGTGTACGATATGCTTATGTACGGCAACGGCGGCGAAAAGGTGGATATGGAGTACGACGCCTACCGCTTCAAGGGCAATTACAGTACCTCGTGGGAGGGGTTTGCCGCCAATCTCCAAAGGCGCTATAACCAGACCTCCTCCGATTCGGTCAAATGGGATATAGAGAGGTATATGCGCACGGCGGAATGCCCCTGCTGTCACGGTAAAAGGCTTAAAAATGAAGCCCTCGCCGTGACCGTCGGCGGTAAAAATATCGCCGAGGTCTGCGAAATGTCCGTGGACGATTTAAAGGCGTTTTCGGATTTTTCGTTCTTTACTCCCTCGGAGCATATGATTGCCGACAACATAATAAAGGAAATAGACAGCCGCATAAGCTTTTTGCAGAACGTCGGGCTCGGCTATCTGACGCTTTCGCGTTCGGCGGCGACTTTGTCGGGCGGCGAAAGCCAGCGCATACGCCTTGCAACGCAGATAGGCAGCGCGCTGACGGGGGTATTGTATATTTTGGACGAGCCGTCCATCGGTCTGCACCAGCGCGACAACGTAAAGCTGCTCAACAGCTTAAAGGGCTTGCGCGATATCGGCAACACTCTTATCGTGGTCGAACACGACGAGGACACCATAAGGGCGGCGGACTATATAGTTGATATAGGACCTAAGGCTGGCGTGCACGGCGGCGAAGTGGTGGCGTGCGGTACGCTGCAAGATATTATGAACGAGCCCCGTTCCATAACGGGAGACTATCTCGCGGGGCGGCGCCATATCCCCGTTCCCGAACGCCGCGTTTCCCCCGACGGCAGATTTTTTACGGCAAAGGGTTGCCGCCAGAACAATCTTAAAGGCATAGACGTCAGCTTCCCCGTGGGGCTTATAACCGCGGTCACGGGAGTTTCGGGGTCGGGTAAGTCGAGCCTTGTAAACGAAATCGTATATCCCTATCTCGCCAACCGCCTCAACGGCGCGCGGCAGAAGCTCGGCAACGCGGAGAGCTTCGAGGGAATCGAATATTTCGACAAGGTTATCGCCATAGACCAACAGCCCATAGGCAGAACCCCGAGGAGCAATCCCGCGACTTATACGGGCGTTTTTACGATGATACGCGATTTGTTTGCGGCTACGCCCGACGCCAAGGAAAGGGGGTATAAGAGCGGCAGATTTTCCTTTAACGTCGCGGGCGGCCGTTGCGAACACTGTCAGGGCGACGGCATACTTCAAATTGCGATGCACTTCCTGCCGGACATCTTCGTCCCGTGCGAGGTCTGCGGCGGTAAGAGATACAACCGCGAAACGTTAGAAGTAAAGTATAAGGGCAAGTCTATTTCCGACGTGCTCGATATGACCGTAGAAGAAGCCGCCGAATTTTTCGCGCCGATAAGCTCTATACACAATAAATTGCAGACGCTTTCGGACGTCGGGCTCGGCTATATAAAATTGGGGCAGAGCGCGACCACCCTTTCGGGCGGCGAAGCGCAGAGGGTAAAGCTCGCCGCCGAGCTTTCCAAACGCGGAACGGGCAAGACGGTTTATATTCTGGACGAGCCCACTACGGGTCTGCACAGCTACGACGTGGACAAGCTCGTAAAAATTTTAGCCAGACTCCGCGACGGCGGCAATACGGTAATAGTCATCGAGCACAACCTCGACGTAATCAAGACGGCGGACTGGATAATAGATTTGGGACCCGAGGGCGGCGACAGGGGAGGCTCCCTGATAGCCTGCGGCTCGCCCGAAGCCGTGGCAGAAAACAAGGACAGCTATACGGGCGCGTTTTTAAAGACCGTTCTCTGACCCGTCGGTTTAACCGTTCGCGGCGAATATTTTAACAAAATCGCTCCTTAAAAGAATATTTTGTAAAAGCAAGTATTTTTTAAGGAGTATTATTTTATGCCGAAACCGCTGATTGCCGAAGGAAGATACCCCGATTTGGACGGACTGAGCCACGACCCCTGCGCGGTGCGCGCGCTGTCGCCCGCCTATGCAAGCTCGTCGGGGGAGCTGAACGCGACGTTGCAGTATATATACCATTCGATAAATTTTGCGTGTAGCGGAGACAGGGAGAACGCGGAGCGGCTTAAAAGCATCGCCGTCGCCGAAATGATGCATCTCGAAATGCTTGCGGAAGCGCTTATAAGATTGGGCGCGCAGCCCGTTTATACATTTAATCCGCCGTCGCAATTCAATTTTTATTCTACCAAATTCGTCGCCTATTCGCGCTCCTTGCGGAATATGATAGAGGACGACATAATGGGCGAAAAGTACGCCGTGTATATCTACGAGCGAATGCTGACGAGGCTGAAAAATCCCGTTTTGCAGACGCTTGTTTGCAGAATTATAGACGACGAAAATTTACATATCGAGGTTTTAAAGGAAATACTCGGCGGTTTGAAATGCCGGTAACCCAACCCGAACGGGCGGCGCGGTAAACGCGCCGCCTATTTGTTGACAGTAAGCCGTTAAAGTTGTAAAATCAAGGTATGAAAACCTTCGACGTGGCAATTATAGGCGGCGGCGCGGCAGGGCTTGCCTGCGCCGTAAGGCTTACAGAACTCAATAAAAATCTGTCCGTCGTCATAGTGGAGGCGGGCAACCGCTTGGGTAAAAAAATCGCCGCTACGGGCAACGGACAGGGCAACGTCGCGAACGCGGACGCGCCGCACGGGCATTACCACGGCAGTTGCGCGGCCCTCGCCGAGGAAATTTGCGGAAGAACGGACGCGCTGTCGCTCTTCGATTTTTTAACGGTGACCGACAAATCGGGGCGGATTTATCCTGCCGGCAAGCAGGCTTCCGCCGTTTCCGACTGCCTTATAAAAAAGGTGAGGAAAGGGGGCGTAACCGTGCTTACGGACGCTCCTTGCGTCAAACTTTCGGACAAATTGGAAATAACCTTGAAGGACGGCGAAGTTATAAAAAGCTCGCGCGTTTTGCTCGCCGCGGGCGGCAAGGCGCAAAAGCAATTTATGACCGACGGCTCGGCTTATGCGCTGGCGGTCGGGCTGGGGCACAGCGTAACGCCGCTGTACCCGTCGCTCGTGCAGTTAAAGTGCACGGGCGGTTTTAAAGCGCTCAAAGGCATACGCGCCGACTGCCGCGTAACCGTAAAGGACGGGCAGGGTAAGCCCTCGGCGGTAACCTGCGGCGACGTGATATTCACCGATTACGGTCTGTCGGGTAACGCCGTTTTCTACGCATCGGCTTATTGCTCGGGCGAAAAGAACGTCAGCCTCAGCCTCGAATTTCTCCCCGGCGTGCCCGCCGAAAAAATCGCCTCCGTCATCGCCGCAAGACAGAATAACGGGTATGAACGCAGCGAGCTTTTGGGGGGCACCCTGCATAACGCTCTGGGCAGGGAAATAATCAAAAGGTGTAATAGCTCCCGACCCGAAGATATCGCGTTTTTAGTCAAAAACTTTCCCGTCGGGGTAGAGGGCGCTCTCGGCTGGGACTATGCGCAGGTGACCAAGGGCGGCGTTCCGCGCAACGAAATAGGCGGCGATTTAGAAAGTAAATTTGTCAAAGGACTGTATTTCGCGGGCGAGGTTCTGGACGCGGACGGCGATTGCGGCGGTTACAATTTAAGCTTTGCGTTCGCAAGCGGCATATATGCGGCGGAATGCATTAATTCAAGCATAGTCGGGGGTCAACGGCGAAATGATTAAGCGGATAGACAATCTTAAACTCCCCGTTTCAAGACCGGAAAGCGAGCTTAAAGCCCTTGCCGAAAAGTGCGTCCGCTGTAAAATAAAATATTTTAAAATACTTAAAAAATCGCTCGACGCGCGCGACAAGCGCAACGTGTTCTGGCTGTATTCGGTCGCCTATTCCGAAAGGGAGGAAACCGAGGTAAAGCCCGCGTTGGAGAAGATTAAAAATCCGCCCGTCGTAGCCGTCGTCGGCGCGGGTCCGGCAGGGCTGTTTTGCGCCGTCAGACTTATAGAGCGCGGCTTCAAGCCGATAATAATCGAACGCGGAGAACAGGCGGAGGACAGGCGCGAAAGCTGTCTTAAATTTTTCGGCGGCGGCGCGCTCGACGAGGAGAGCAACGTGCAGTTCGGCGAGGGCGGCGCGGGCGCGTTTTCGGACGGAAAGCTCGTCACGCGCACAAAGGACGGGCTGAACGCCGACGTCCTTGCAACTTTCGTACGCTTCGGCGCCCCCGAAGAAATACTTTATCTCAACAAACCCCACGTCGGAAGCGACAGGCTGTACGGCGTTTTGCAAAATTTGCGCAGGTTCGTCACCGATAACGGCGGCAGGTATATGTTCAACACCGTGCTCGACGGAATAGAACAACGCGACTCCCGTCTTACCGCTCTGATTTTAAAGGACGTCAAGAGCGGAAGCGCTTCGCTTTTGCCCGTGGACTCGGCTGTGCTCGCGGTCGGGCATTCCGCGCGCGATACGTTCGAAATGCTGAACGGCGTCGGCGTTTATATGGAGCCTCGCGACTTTGCCGTCGGCGTCAGGATAGAGCATTTGGCGGAATCGGTTTCGCGGTCGCAGTACGGCGAGGCGGCTAAATATCTGCCTGCGGCGGACTATAATCTCGTCAGCCACGCAGGCGAAAGGACGGCTTTTACCTTCTGTATGTGCCCGGGCGGAGTGGTTATACCTGCCGCGAGCGAAAAAGGCGGCGTGGTCGTCAACGGTATGAGCGATTACAAACGTGACGGAGTAAATTCCAATTCCGCCGTTATGGTGCAGATGCGGCGCGAAGATTTCGGCGCGGACGATTTATTTGCCGGCGTGCGCTTCCAGCGCGCTCTCGAACGAAAGGCGTTTCTTTTGGGCGGCGGGGGCTATAAAGCGCCCGTACAGCTATTGGGCGATTTTTTAAAGGACAGGCTCTCCACGGGCTTCGACGGGGTCAATCCCACCTACGCCGCGGGCGTCGGCTTCGCGCCTATGAGCGAGCTTTTGCCGCCCGTAGCGGTAAACACCTTAAAGGCGGCGCTGCCCGATATGGGCGGAAGGTTAAAGGGCTTTGACTGCCCTTCCGCCGTAATGACGGGGGTGGAAAGCCGTTTTTCGTCGCCCGTGAAGATTTTGCGCGGCGGCGACGGGCAGAGCGTTTCTTTGAAAAATTTATATCCTTGCGGAGAGGGAAGCGGCTATTCGGGCGGTATAACCTCCTCCGCGGCGGACGGAATAGGCGTCGCCGAAAAGCTCTACGAAAGATTTCGCGCTATCGACTAAACTTTACATTAAAAACATTAATTTTTCATACGTTTTACACAAACGCGTATTATAATCAAACCATAAAAACGGGGGAGAGGTCGGAAATATAAAACTCTTAACCGGAAAAACTAACTGTTGCACACACTAACTTTTTTCATATTCTCTCTTTTTTGAAGACGCACGGCTCACCCCGTGCGTTTTCTTTGCCGTCCGCCCGAAAAAAATACGCTTTAATCGCAATAAAAAACGGCGGTTTTACGCCGTGCCGCCGTTTTGTCGTATGCCGCGCCCCGTCGCGGACGCAACAGGAAAAAGCGATTATATAATTTCGTGTATCCAGCCCTCGGGCGCGGGGATTTCACCCATCTGTATGCCCGTCAGCAGGTCGTACAGCTTACGGGTTACTTCGCCCATATTTTCCATGCCGGAGGGGAATACTATCTCCCTGCCGTGGTCTACTATCTTGCCGACGGGCGAAATTACCGCCGCCGTGCCGCAAAGTCCGCATTCCGCAAAATCTTTGACCTCTTCCAATTTGACGGGTCTGTGCTCGACCGTCATTCCCAGATATTTTTCCGCGACGTAGCAAAGCGAACGGCGCGTAACGGAGGGGAGAATGGAATCCGACTTGGGCGTGACCACCTTGCCGTCTTTGGTGATGAACAGGAAGTTTGCGCCGCCCGTCTCCTCAACGTAAGTGCGCGTGGCGGCGTCAAGATACATATTTTCGTCGAAGCCCTTTTTGTGCGCGTCCACTATCGCGTGGAGGCTCATCGCATAATTAAGCCCTGCCTTGATATGCCCCGTGCCGTTGGGCGCCGCCCTGTCAAAGTCGCAAACCCTTATGGTTATGGGCTTTACGCCGCCCTTGAAATAAGGACCTACGGGGGTTGCGAACAGCCTGAATATGTATTCCTCCGCAGGCTTGACGCCTATAACGGGCGAGGAGCCGAACATATACGGTCTTAAATAAAGCGTCGCTCCGCTGCCGTAAGGGGGGACGTATTCCCTGTTTGCGGATACGACCTGCCCGACCGCCTTCAAAAACATTCCGTCGGGCAAGACGGGCATTTCCAGCCTTGCGGCGGACTGCGCCATACGCTCGGCGTTGAGGTCGGGGCGGAATACGACTATTTTACCCTGCTTGGTGGTGTAGGCTTTCAGCCCTTCGAAAGCGGTCTGCGCATACTGCAAAACGCCCGCGCATTCCGAGATGACTATTTTATCGTCCTCCGTAAGACCGCCTTCGTCCCATTTGCCGTCTTTGAACGAGGCGACGAAACGGTAGGGCGTCTTAACGTATCCGAAGCCGAGCTTGGACCAATCGATATCAACTGCCATAAAATTTTACCTGCGGTTTTTAAAATTACTTAATATTATATATCGCCCGTGCGTTAAAGTCAAACGATTGACAAAAAAGGTTGCCGATGTTAAAATTAAAAGAAAATTTAAGGCAAGGAGGACGGGGAATTAATTATGTCTACGATAACCTCAATCGAACCGCAGGTCAAAGACAAAACGCGCTGTTCGGTCTTTGTGGACGGCAGATTTTACTGCGGCATAAAGCTCGAAGTCGCCGTCAGATACCGCCTTAAAGCCGGAATGACGGTGGATAAATCGCAGCTCGATTTAATTCAGCTCGAAACCGAAAAGGCGCAGGCTGTGGATAAAGCCCTTACGCATATATCCGCTTCGCCCAAGACGAGGAAGCAGATAACCGATTTTCTTGCCGGAAAAGGTTATGTGGGCGCGGTAATAGATTACGTTATGGAGAAGCTGGACTATTACGGCTACGCCGACGACAGGCAGTATTGCAGGGCGTATATCGAAAGCGTATCCCATAAATCCAAACGGGCGATTGAGGCAGAGCTTTTAAAGCGCGGCGTAGACAGGGCGACCGCGGAAGAGGAGCTTGCGGACTATTCCGACGACGAAGGCGAAGCGCTTTTACTCCTTCAAAAATATTTAAGGGGGAAGGAACTGTCTAAGGAAAATATATATAAGGGCTGCCGATATCTTATCTCTAAGGGGTACGATTACGATACGGTAAAGGCGGCGGGCGAAAGGTTGAATGAAGACGAAGATAATTGAACTTGAAGAAATAGACAGCACCAACGATTTTTGTAAACGCTTTCCCATGGAGGAAAGCCTTATCGTGACCGCAAAGCGCCAGACCGGGGGCAGGGGCACCAAGGGCAGAAGCTTTGTCTCCGACGAGGGCGGACTGTACGTTTCGGTGATGAACACCTTCAAAAATTTCAAATTCGAAAACACGTTTTCGATTATGATAAACTCGTGCGTAGCCGTCTGCGAAACGTTAAAGCATTTCGGGATCGCCCCGAACATAAAGTGGGCGAACGACGTCCTTGTAAACGGCAAAAAAATCTGCGGAACGCTTATCGAAAACCGCCTCTGCGCGGACAACGTGTGCGTTTCGATAGTCGGTATAGGCTTAAACGTCAACAACGTCTTGCCGCGGGAGCTGTCGGATATCGCCACCACCATGCGCGAATGCAGGGGCAGAAGGCTCAATCTTAAATCTGTGCGGACTCAGCTTATCAAAAATTTGCAGAACGGCTACACCGTGGACGATTATAAAGCCTACGTCGATTGGTTCGGGAAAGACGTTTATCTCGACGACGGCGGAGCAAAGGTAAAGGCAACCGCGCTCGACGTGGACGGCGGCGGAAATTTAATCTGCAATATCGGCGGAGAAATCAAAAAAATCAGCAACGGCGAAATGAGCCTGAGGTTAAAATGCAACGCTGTATAGATTACGTCCGCGCCTTAAACGACGCGGAGCTTATCAAAATTTTATCGGATATGCGCGACGGCGAGGTCGCGGAGGACGGCGATATAGCCGCGTTCTTTCCGCCGCGTCCGCGGAACACTCATAAGGGCAGCTACGGAAGCGCCTGCCTTGTCGCCGGCTCGGAGACGTATTTGGGGGCTTGCGCGCTGTCAATCGCCGCCGCCCTCAGAAGCGGTTGCGGCTATGTCTACGCCGCCGTTCCGCAAAGCTTTAAGTATGCTTTGGCGGCGGTCTATCCGCAGTGCATTTACCGCGAAGAGCCCTTTACCGACGCCTCGGCGGTGGCTTTCGGGATGGGCAAGGGGTGCGGCGAACGCACTTATGCGCAGCTGTGCAAGCTGTTGAAAAGCTATAAGGGTAAGCTGGTTATCGACGCCGACGGTCTGAACGTTCTCTCCGTTTACGGCGCGCAGGTTTTAAAGGATACCCGCGCCGAGGTGTTGCTTACGCCGCACGTCGGCGAAATGGCAAGGCTGTGCAAGCTGTCGTCGGAGGAGGTCTTAAAAGACCCCGCGGGCGCGGCGTACGGCTTTGCCGAAAAATATAACGTGACCGTCCACCTTAAAAGCGCGGTTTCGGTCACCTGCGGAAGCGACGGCAAAAAGGTGATAAACGCGCGCGGAACGACGGCGCTCGCAAAGGCGGGCAGCGGCGATATGCTCTCGGGGTTTATCTGCGGCAGCGCGGCTCGCGGACTTTCGCTCTTCGACGCGGCGGTTTGCGCCCAATATGTTATCGGGGTCGCCGCAGAGCTGTGCTCGCAGACCATGACCGACTACGCCGTGACTGCGGAGGAGATAATTAAAAATATCCCGAACGCCCTCAAACGCTTGACAGAAGGTTGCAAGCCGTGTTAAAATGACTGCCGTTGAAAGGGAGTAGTTTAAGGCAAACTTCGTCAAGACAGCGCAACCGCTCGGAGTTTGACACCGCGATGTTTCATTCGGTAACAAGACTTTTAACTTAAAGAAATTTAAGTTAAAAGTCTGTTTTTTTTCGGCGCTTTAACTTAATTATATTTACGGTTTCGGTTAAGCAAATTTAAATAAGGGAGTTTTATAAATGGACGGTCTTCGGGCGATACTTTGGTTTTTTCTACTCATAGTCGGCTTCGTATTGTTGGTTAAGGGCGCGGACTTCTTTGTGGACGGCGCCGCAGGCATTGCGAAAAAGTTGCACGTTTCGACCTTTATAATAGGTCTGACGGTGGTCGCGCTGGGTACTTCCGCGCCCGAAGCCGCGGTGTCGGTGATAGGCGGCATAAAGACCGCCCTCGGCGAACCGTCGGGCGCAGACGTGATTATGGGCAACGTCCTCGGCAGTAATATGATTAATATTCTGCTTATACTCGGTCTGTCGGCGGTAATCACCAAGGTTCCCGTGGAAAAGAGCTCCCGTTATATCGAAATACCCTTTCTTATAATAATAAGTTTTATATTTATTCTGCTCGGCGATTTGGGCGGCGGCTACGCCTGGTACGACGGACTTATTTTAATCGTCCTTTACGCCTGCTTTATGGCGTATACGGTAGTTATGGCAAAGCGTAGCGGACCGGTCTTGCTTGACGCGGAAGCTTCGGCGGCTACGGCTTCCGCCGGGGTTGCAACGGGCGCTTCCGCCCGACCGAGGGGCGGCTTTATGGGCTTTATCGATAAATTAAAGCTGAAATACGAAGAACTCTCGGGAAAAACCTGGTTTCTGGTCTTGATAACGGTAATCGGGCTTGCGATGGTCGTCGGCGGCGCACAGCTCGTCGTGGATAACGCCACTTTAATTGCCGAAGACCTCTTCCGTCTGCCCACCAACGTCGTGGCTTTGACGGTAGTCGCGTTCGGAACCTCCCTGCCGGAGCTGGTCACTTCGATAGCCGCCGCGAAGAAGGGTGATATGGGGCTTGCGACGGGCAATATCATCGGCAGTAATATCGCCAATATTTTGTTCGTGGCGGGGCTGGGCTTTGTCTGCACGGGGGCGGCAGGGGTCGCGTTCGACTTAACCGCCCTGCTCGACGGCTATATGTCTATTGTCGCCGCCGCGGTTTTGCTCGGCTTTTCGTTTTTCGGGGGCAACAAGCTCGGCAAAGCGGCAGGCATAACCATGCTTACCCTGCTGGTCGCCTATTTCACCTACCGTATTTTAGCGGCTTGCGGAGTGCTCCCCGTCTTGCAGATTCCGGCAATTTTTACGAAAATGTAAAACTTGCGCAAGGCGCATTTTCACCGTATAAAATTTCAAACAGAAGTCAACAATTAAGCTTGCGGCGGGCGTATAATGTATTAAACCGTAAAAGGGTAAAAGCGTTTTAACCGCCCGTAATAATAATCGACGAGGTATAAATATGACCATTAAACGAGGCGAACTGTACTATGCCGACCTGTCGCCCGTGGTGGGCAGCGAGCAGGGCGGGGTGCGCCCCGTATTGGTCGTGCAGAACGACGTGGGCAATAAATATTCGCCCACTATAATAGCGGCGGCAGTTACAAGCAAAATAAACAAGGCAAAGCTGCCCACGCATATAGAGCTGCCTGTCGGCGAATACGGGCTTGCAAAGGAGTCTGTAATATTATTGGAGCAGATACGCACACTCGATAAGCGCAGACTTAAAGAGAGGATAGGCTCCCTGCCCGAAATCACTATGTCAAAGGTAGATAAGGCGATACTTATCAGCCTCGGCTTTATCAAACAGTAAATTTACTGAAAAATTAAAAGAAAAAAGCGGGATATGAATTTCAAATCCCGCTTTATTTTATATTACGCCGATTTTTCAACAAAAATTCGGCGCAAACGCTTTTAAAGTGCGTTCGGTTATGCTATAATGGGAGTATGTCGGAAGATAGGAAAAGGTTTAAGTTCAAAATAAGCATAGGCAAATCGGGGCTGATTTTAATTGCGGTATTTGCCGTACTGCTTACGGCTGACCTCGTTTTAAAATATTGCGCGCAGCGCTACGAATGGGAATTTACGGTTATCCCCAAGGTGATAGAGGTGGTGCGCGTCCGGCCCAATACGGGCGCGGCGTTCTCTTTTTTAGACGATAAAGCCTGGGCGCAGACCTTTTTCATAACAATAACCTTTATTATGCTTGCCGTTATGGCGGCGGCGTTCCTGCTCGTACCCAAACGGTTCGTCGTATTAAAGACCGCGGTTATCCTCATTATGGCGGGAGCTATGGGCAACCTCGTAGACAGGCTTGCCCTCGGTTGCGTGCGCGATTTCGTCAACGTGTGGATGTTCGGCAATATGGCGTGCTGTAATTTCGCCGACTTCTGGATAACCTTCGGCGTGGTTATCGCCGTTATAGATATGCTGTTTTTAAACGAATGGGCGGCTTTCCCCCTTACGAAGAGGGCGAAGGCGGCGCAAAAATCCCGGAAGCAGACGGAGGCGGAAAATTCAGACGCGGCGGAAAGGTTTGACTCTGTTGAAAAAACCGACGCGGAAGTCGGCGGCAAAGACGTATCGGCGGAGGCTAATCCCGACGACGGGGAAGAGCGGTGAAGGAGTTATCGCTGACCGCCGCGGCAACGTACGGCAGGGCGGACGTGTTCGTCTGCGAAAGCCTTTCGGGATATACCCGTTCGGCGGTCAAAAAGCTGTTTGAAAGCGGAGCGGTTACTATGGACGGCAAGCCTTTAAAGCCTTCGCAAAGCGTTGCGTCGGGCAAGGTGATAGACGTGGTTCTGCCCGACCCCGAACAATGCGCCGCCCGTCCCGAAGATATCCCCATAGATATAATTTACGAGGACGAATATCTGGCGGTAATAAACAAGCCGCAGGGGCTGACCGTGCACGCGGGCAACGGAAATGTTGACGGCACGTTGGTCAACGCCCTGCTGTTCAGACTGAAAAATTTAAGCGGTATCGGCGGAGTAATACGCCCGGGCATCGTGCACAGAATAGATAAAAACACCTCGGGTCTGCTCGTGGTGGCAAAGACCGACGGAGCGCATTTAAGCCTTTCGGAACAGATTGCGGAAAAGTCCTGCCGCCGCACATATCTCGCGCTTTTGGAGGGCAACCTCAAAGACGACGAAGGCACGGTCACGACCTATATCGGGCGCAACCCCAACGACAGGGTTAAAATGGCGGTGGTACCCCCCGACAAGGGCAAGATAGCCGTAACCGACTATAAGGTATTGGAGAGGAACAACGGCTATACGCTGTGCCGTTTCGATTTGCGCACGGGCAGAACGCACCAGATAAGGGTACACGCAAGGTATTTGAACCACCCCGTGGTCGGCGACGATGTCTACGGCAGAAAAAAGAGGGAGTTCGGGTTAAACGGTCAGCTTCTGCACGCGTACAGGCTGGAATTCACCCACCCCGTCACGGGCGAAGCGATGAGCTTTACCGCGCCCCTGCCCGATTATTTTTGCGCCGTTTTAAAAAAACTCGGCTTTAAATTTATAGTTTAAAACGATTGATTTTTGAGCTCGCGGATGTTAAAATAAATCCGATAAAACAAGAAGGAGATTTGTTATGACAAAAAAGACAACGAAAACGACGACCACGGCTACATCGTCAAATTATCATTGGGTAAAAGTTACGGCGTTTTGGGGGCTTATCATTGCCGGTATAGTCGGCATAATAAACTTCGTCATCAGCTTATTGGTTAAGTTAGAGCTTATTTCAGGCGTCGGCAGTACGCTCGGCAGGGTGATAAACGTTATGAGCTTGATTTCCGAGCTCGCGTTCTTTATCAGCGTGTTCCTTGCCGGATATGCCCATTCGAGGAGCAAGTCGAAGGGTTGGAGAATTGCTTTCTGGGTATTTGCGGTTATGGCTCTTTTGGGTATCCTCGGCGTAAACATCCTCGGCGTAGCGGTAGGACTTTGACAGAATATGATTTTACGGCGGTTTGTGCTTATGCGGCATAAACCGCTTTACTTTTTTACGGACTTACTATATAATAAAGCCGTAAAAAAATAATCGGAAAGCGGCAATATGGCAAATCCTTTAGTGGCAATAGTCGGCAGACCTAACGTAGGCAAGAGTACGTTTTTCAATAAGGTCGTCGGCAGAAAAATATCTATAACCGAGGACAGGCCGGGAGTCACGCGTGACAGGCTGTACGCCGACGCGGAATGGCGCGGCAAGGCGTTTTCGCTCGTCGATACGGGCGGCATAGAATTGAAGAGCGACGACGTTATGTGGCGCCAGATTAAAAAACAGGCGGAGGTCGCAATCGACACGGCGCAGGTCATACTTTTCTTCGTGGACGCGAAAGAGGGGATGACTACTTCGGACTACGACGTGGCGGATATGCTGCGCCGTTCCAAAAAGCCCGTAATTTTGGTCGTAAATAAAGTGGACGAATATTCCGAGGATAAGGTGTTCGAATTTTATTCTCTGGGCTTGGGAGAGCCCTTTCCCGTTTCCTCCGAGCACGGCAAGGGCATAGGCGACGTCCTCGACGAAACGGTAAGCCGGTTCGAAAAGTGCGAAAACGAGGAGGACGACGGCTTAAAAATAGCCGTCGTCGGCAAGCCCAACGCGGGTAAAAGCAGTATAGTCAACAGACTGCTCGGCTTCGAACGTACGATCGTTACCGACGTCGCGGGCACTACGCGCGACGCGATAGACACCGGGTTCGAATACGACGGCAAAAAATACACCATAATCGATACCGCGGGTATACGCAAAAAGGCAAAGGTGGAGGACGATATCGAATATTATTCGGTTATGCGCGCTTTCGACGCGGTGCGCCGCGCCGACGTCTGCCTGCTCGTGGTGGACTGCTCGGAAAACTTGACCGAACAGGATACCAAAATCATAGGCTACGTCCACGAACAGGGCAAGCCCTCCGTCATCGTTATGAACAAATGGGATTTAATCGAAAAGGATACGAATACCGTTAACGAGTTCAACGAAAAGCTTAAAGAAGATTTGAAGTTTATGGACTATTTCCGCCCCGTCTACGTTTCGGCAAAGACGGGTCAGCGCGCCGAAAAGATTATGAAAGAGGTTGACGCGGTATACGCCAACTCGCAAAGACGGATTTCAACGGGTACTTTAAACGACCTTATATTAGATGCCGTCCGCGCAAACGAGCCGCCCTCGTATAACGGCAAAAGACTCAAAGTTTACTACGCTTCGCAGGTTTCGGTCGCGCCGCCGACCTTTGTCCTGTTCGTAAACAGCAGTAACCTGATGCACTTTTCATATCGGCGTTTTTTGGAAAATACGATAAGGGGAGCGTTCGATTTCTCGGGCACGCCCGTAAAGATTGTCGCAAGGGAAAAGAAGGAAGACTGATGAAAGAGTTCGACATAGCGCAGGGGTGGTATTGGCTTGTGATAGGGGCTGTCGTTTTCTATCTGATAGGCTGTTTCCACTTTGCGATTTTAATAGCCAAAATAAAGCGCGTGGACGTTACGAAAGACGGCGGTAACCCCGGCGCAATGAACGTATCCCGTAAGCTCGGTTTCAAATACGGACTGATAAACTTCGTATGCGACGCCTTAAAGGGGGTCGTGCCCGTGCTCGTGGGGCATTTCTGTTTCAGCGGTATGGTGTTCAAGGGCACGGAGATTTCCGTCTCCGATTTTATGCGCTACTTTTTCGCCCTGTTTGCCGTGCTCGGTCACGTCTTTCCCGTATTTCTGAAATTCAAGGGGGGTAAAGGAATTTCTACGACCATAGGGCTGCTGTGGTGCTCGCTCGCCTGCGATACCTGGTGGTTCGCCTTTGCGGGGCTCGGTCTGTTCGTGCTGCTGTTCGTCTACGCATTCTTTACCGAATGGGGTTCGATGGGCTCGCTCATAGGCGTTTCGGGCTTTACCGTATGGCAGCTTATAGTGTTTATTCTCCGCTATGACGGCTGTTTAAACAATCCCTACGTCATAACTTTGTTTATGATTTTGCTAACGCTCAACCTCATAACCTGGGGCGCGCACAACCAAAACCTTTACCGTCTCGTGCAGGGCGAAGAGCACCATACTTCGCTTAAAAAGATGCTGCACATAGGCAATAACCGGAAATAAAAAACAGACGGCTTCCGAGTGGGCGGAAACCGTCTTAATTTTTATATATGGCGTTTATTAAGATTTTTTATCGCGGTCGACGTCGTCTTTGTCGAGGGAAATTATGGAATACTCTATACCGCGGTTGACCGCAAGAAGAGCCTCTATAAAGTCGTTGTACCATTCCTGCTTGACGACTATAACGATATACTGACCGTTTTCGAACGTGACCGTCAGTTTGCCCGTCTTTTTGTCGTCCACAATGCTGTCTATGGTCTGCACGTCGTATTTGCTGACGATAAACCCGAATTTGGTCTTGAAGTATTTTCCGTCGATAATATAGCAAGAGGAGAGCAAAACGCTTATAAGGAGCGCGAAAAGGGCTACCGTCACAAAGAACATAATCGCATATTGCAAAATGGGGTAGACGGGGTCGGCAGCCTGCTTTATGCCGTTGGTTATGCAGTAGTAAAGGTTTACGGCAAAGCCCGCCGCGCTCAGCGCCAGACCGACGTATATAAGCGCCGTTGTCAGGCGCGAAAATTTATATTTGAATTTCTTCATACTCAGATTATAAACCAATATCGCGGAAAAGGCAACATAAAGATATGTATTTTTATACCGTAAAGAGTTGAAAAATATTTCATAATGCTGTAAAATGATATATAATTGACTTGAAAATTTTAACGGAGACGGTTCAATGATAAAGCTGATTAAGGGCGGCGTTTACTATATGCAGGGCAAACTCGTAAGGGAAAACCACGCCTTTATGCTGGAAGCGCAGAAGCAAAAGGCTATACGGGGTACGCTTGCGTATAACGTATTGCAGAGCCATAACAAGGGCGACGCCGACAACCTGAGGATTTCCTTCGACGCGTTGGCTTCGCACGATATAACCTACGTCGGCATTATCCAGACGGCTAAGGCTTCGGGACTGACGCGTTTTCCCATACCTTATACGCTTACCAACTGCCACAATTCCCTGTGCGCCGTGGGCGGCACGATAAACGAGGACGACCACGTCTTCGGGCTCTCCGCCGCAAAAAAATACGGCGGCAATTACGTCCCCGCGCACCTTGCGGTTATCCACCAGTATATGCGCGAATGCGAAGCCGCCTGCGGTAAAATGATATTGGGCTCCGACAGCCACACCCGTTACGGCGCGTTTGGCACGATGGCGGTGGGCGAGGGCGGACCCGAGCTTGTAAAACAGCTCCTCGGGCAGACGTACGATATCTCCCGTCCGCAGATAGTGGCGGTATATCTCAAAGGCAAGCCCAAGAAGGGCGTCGGTCCGCACGACGTGGCGATCGCCCTCGTCGGCGCGACCTTCAAAAACGGCTTTGTGAAGAATAAGATTTTGGAGTTCGTCGGACCCGGGATAAAAAACCTTTCCATGGATTTCAGAAGCGGCATAGACGTTATGACGACCGAAACGGCATGCCTCAGCTCCATATGGGAAACCGACGAAACGGTTAAGGAATTTTATAAATTGCACGGCAGAGAGGGCGATTTTAAGGAAATGCACCCTGCCGACCCTGCCTACTACGACGGCGCTGTGGTAATAGATTTATCCCGTATAGAGCCGATGATAGCCCTGCCGTTCCACCCGTCCAACGCGTATACTATAAAGGAATTTATCGAAAACGCCGCCGATATACTCGGCGAAGTTGAAAAAAAAGGCAACGCTCTCAAAAAGGCGGGCTCCGCGCCGTTTAAGCTTACCGATAAAATCAGGGACGGCGGCGTATGGGTAGACCAGGGCATAATAGCGGGCTGCGCAGGCGGCTCTTACGAAAATATCGCGGAAGCCGCGGAAATACTTAAAAATTCCTCCTGCGGCAACGGCGAATTTGCGTTGAGCGTCTATCCGCAGTCTGTTCCCGTATATAAATCGCTGGCGGATAACGGCTACGTTTCGGGCTTGCTCTCCGCCGGGGCTGTGGTTAAGACCGCCTTCTGCGGACCTTGCTTCGGCGCGGGCGATACTCCTGCGGACAACGCGCTTTCAATCCGCCATACTACGCGCAATTTCGAAAACAGGGAGGGCAGCAAGCCCGGGGAAGGACAGCTTTCCGCAGTCGCGCTTATGGACGCTCGCTCTGTCGCCGCAACGGCGGCTAACGGCGGCAGACTTACCCCCGCAACCGAAGCGGAATATACTAAAAAATTCAAAAAATATTATTTCGACGGCGAAATTTATGCCAAGCGCGTTTACCGCGGCGCAGGCAACCCCGAGCCGCAGACCGGGCTTGTATACGGCAACAATATAGCCGACTGGCCCGAGCAACTGCCTCTGGCGCAGAATTTGCTCATAAATATAGCGTCGGTCATCAACGACCCCGTCACCACCACGGACGAGCTGATTCCTTCGGGCGAAACCTCTTCGTACCGTTCCAATCCTTTAAGGCTTGCCGAATTTGCGCTCTCCCGTAAAGACCCGGGATATGTTTCAAGGGCAAAGGAGATAAAAAACGCCGAGGCGGAGAGAAGGGCAAGCGGCGTTCTGCCCGATGAGGTTTTAAAGGCGGTGGGCGCCGATATAGATAAAACCGCTATGCTCGGCAGCTGCGTCGCGGCTAAAAAACCGGGCGACGGTTCCGCGCGCGAACAGGCGGCTTCCTGCCAGCGCGTGCTCGGCGGCGTTGCCAATATCGCGCTCGAATACGCGACCAAACGCTACCGCTCCAACCTTATAAACTGGGGTATGCTGCCCTTAATCTGCAAAAAATTCGATTTCTCCGTCGGCGACTACGTCTATATAGAAAACGCCGCAGACTTCGTTATGAACAGCGAAAAGACCGTATGCGCAAAGCATATTTCTGGCGGAAAGGTAAAGGATATCTACCTTACAATCGGCGCGCTGACCGACGAGGAAAGGCAGATAATACTCAAAGGCTGTCTTATAAATTACAATAAAAGATAAAAACGCTTGCCAACAAGGCAGATTTGTATTAAAATAAATCTATCTGAATTCAAAGGTTCGCCTGAGGGTAAAGAGGGTTAATAAATTACGGCTTGCAGTCTGCAAACGCACAAAAATTATCCCCTTCTCCGAGGCGAAGAGGGGGATTTTTATGTCTGAAAACCGACTTGCAATCATTTCGATAATAGTGGAAAAGCGCGAAGTAAGTCCGCAAATCAACGCGGTGCTGTCCGAATACGGCGAATACGCCGTCGGCAGAATGGGAATACCGTACAGGCAGAAGGGCGTTTCGGTCATCTGCGTCGCGGTAGACGCGCCCGTGGAGGTCATCAATTCCATTACGGGCAAGATAGGTATGCTGGACGGGGTGTCCGCAAAAACCGTCGTAAGCAAGGCGACGCCTTGACTACGTTTCTTAATTACTTTATTGCTTAACGAGCTTATCGCAAGTCAAACGTGAACCGTCGCTGCGCGGCGGCTTGTGTCGCCGTGGCATTCCGAACGGTTATGCGGCGCCTTTTCTAACGATAATAAATTTGAGGCGGAAGGGCTTAACCTGACGCCGAAAGGAGTGATTAAATGAAGAAGTTTTTAACAGTTTTATGCGCGGTCGTAATGACCGTGGGGTTGTGCCTCGGGATTTGTGCCTGCAATAAAGGCGGCGACGGGTATACGGTATACGCCCCCGACGGCGCGCCCGCGCTCGCGCTCGCTAAGGTCTGCGCAGACGATAATTCCGGCTACGACGTACGGATAGTCAAGGCGGATACCATAACGGCTTACGTCACGGGAGAAAATCCCCAAGCCGATTTCGCAATTATTCCCGTCAACGCCGCGGTAAAGCTCCTCGGCGGCGGAGAAAATTATAAAATGCTGGGCACGGTCACCCACGGCAACCTTTACCTGTTAAAGAAAACGGGAGGGGAAGATATAACCGCCGACAACCTTTCGTCGCTTACGGGAAAGACGGTGGGCATAATCAACCTCGCCAACGTCCCCGGGCTGATGTTTAAGGTCATTCTTCAACAGTATAATATCGAATACAACCAGCTCACCGACGGCGCCGAGCCCGTAGCGGACAAGGTCAATTTGAAGGCTATTTCCGCGGCTACCGAAGTAGTGCCGACCAACAGCGAATGCGATTATTTCATAGTTGCCGAGCCTATCGCGACGACCAAGGTCAACGCAACGGGCGGACAGCTTTCGGTTGCGGCGAGCTTACAGACCCTGTACGGCGGCGAGGGCGGCTATCCGCAGGCTGTCGCGGTAGCCAAAAGCTCGGTGATTGCAAACGACCCCGAAGCGGCCGAAAGCTTCATCGCCGCGCTCGAAGCCAACCAAAGCTGGATAAATGCGGAGACGACCGCGGCGGAAACTATATTGTCCGCCCTGTCGTCTCATATGGACGGCGACCTTGCGTCCCAGTTCACGGCGGATAATCTGAACAAGACGGTAATTGCAAACAGCAGTATAAGCTTCGTATCCAACGCGGAGGGCAAACAAAGCGTTCTGGATATAATGCAAAAGCTCAACGCCGTTTCGGCGCAGAGCTGGGGAACGCCCTCCGACGCTTTCTTCTACGGACTATCGTAAACCGAAGCAATATTTTAAATGAAAAAGTTTTTAAGTGATAACAAACTTAATATTCTCGCTTCGGCAACGGCGGTCGTCCTTATGTGGCTTGTATGGATAATCGCCGCGGCTGCGGTTAAAAACGAATATCTCGTGCCGCCGTTCGGCGAAGCCGTTAAACAGTTTTTCTCGCTCTTCGGCATGCGCTTTTTCTGGAAAGCTTTCGGCGCAACGCTGTTAAGGACGCTTATCGCCTTTTTGGTATCGTTCGCGGCAGCGGCGGCGTGCGCCGCGCTCTCGTCGGTATTCAAGCCCTTTGCCGCGTTTATGCGTCCGGTTGCGGCGGTATTCCGCTCGCTCCCCACGATGGCGGTGCTGTTGCTGATTTTAGTCTGGTCAACGCCGCGCACGGCGCCCGTCACAGTCGCGTTTCTGGTACTGTTTCCCATGTGTTACAGCCAGCTTTTACAGGACGCGGCGGGGGTGGACGTCGGGTTGCTGCAAATGGCAAAGGTGTATAAGGTCAAAAGGCTCCGCGTATTTACGCAGATATATCTTATGAGAATGGCTCCGCAGCTCGTCGCGCAGACGGGCGCAAATCTGTCGTTCGGGATAAAGCTCATCATTTCGGCGGAGGTAATGGCTTCCACCTATACCGCGCTGGGCGGAATGATGAGCGAAGCCGTCGTATACAGTCTGCCCCGACTTGCGGCGCTGACTCTGTTTGCCGTCATCTTCGGCATTGCCGTCGAGCTCGTCTTTAACCTTATTTCAAGGCTCGCGTTCCCGTGGGCAAGGGGGTGCGCCGATGCAGATTAAAAATTTGAGCGTATCATACGGGCAAAACGTTGTGTATCGGGATTTCAGTCTTGAAACCGACGATAAAAAGGTGACCTGTATTCTGGGCGAAAGCGGTTGCGGCAAGACGACGCTGCTCAACGCGGTTTCTTCCCTTGTTCCGTATACGGGGGAAATTACCCCCGTAAAATTGTCCTGCGTGTTCCAGACGCCGAGGCTCGTCCCCAACCTGACCGCTTTGGGCAATTTGAAGTTAATCGGCGCGGAGGAGGAAGAGTCAAAACGGCTTTTAAGCCGCGTCGGGCTCGGAGGCAAAATCAATTCCTACCCGTCGCGGCTGTCGGGGGGAGAACGGCAAAGGGTAGCGCTCTGCCGCGCTTTTATCTGCCCCGCCGAAGTCGTTTTAATGGACGAACCCTTTTCGTCGCTCGATTTAAAGACCAAGCTTTCGGTTATGGATTTGTTCAGAGAGCTGAGGGAGGAGAGCGGCAGGGGCGCGCTTTTCGTCACGCACGATATCGACGAGGCGCTGTATCTTTCCGACAGAATAGTTATAATAAGCGGCGGAAAAATCATGGCAGACTATAACCGTGTGCCTGACGGGCAGTTCGGCGCAGGCTCCGCCCTGCGCGAAGAGCTTGTCGCCGTTATGCTCGGACGCAAATAAAGTCAGTACGGGGCGCTTGCAAACGCAAGCGCCCCGTACCTTGTCGCCTTTTATTTTTAGGAGGATATGCTGATTAAAACGTGTTTTGCGCGGTCGGGACAAGCCCGTCCGTCCGCATAGGTTAAACGTTAAACCTGAATAAAATAACGTCGCCGTCCTTGACGACGTATTCCTTGCCCTCGGAGCGCACTTTGCCCTTTTCGCGCGCGCCGGCAAGTCCGCCGCATTCCAAAAGGGTCGCGTAATCGACGACTTCCGCCCTTATAAAGCCCTTTTCGAAGTCGGTGTGAATTACTCCCGCCGCACGGGGCGCTTTGGTGCCTTCGGTAATCGTCCAGGCTCTCGTCTCTTTTTCTCCCGCGGTGAGGTAGGAGATAAGCCCCAAAAGGCGGTAGCTCTTTTTGATAAGCCTGTTCAGTCCGCTCTCTTTAAGTCCGAGCTCTTCCAAAAACATTGCGCTCTCTTCGGGCTCCATCCGCGAAAGCTCCTCTTCGGTCTTTGCGCAGATAGTCAGAACCTCGCTGCCCTCTTGGGCGGCGAACTGCTTGACCTTTACGACCGACGGAATTTCGTCCTCGTCCTTGCCCATATCTAATTCGGATATGTTCGCGGCGTAGATGACGGGCTTTGCGGTCAGGAGGAAGAGGTTGTCCAGATACGGCTTTTCAGTCTCGTCGCATTTGAACAGTCTCGCGGGCTTTTCCCCGGTTAAAAATTTTTCCAACCGCTCTAAAAGCGCGTATTCGGCGGCGGCTTCTTTGTTTGCGCCGCCCCTTGCGGCGTTGCGTATTCTGTCCCCGCGCTTGTTCACCGTCTCTATGTCGGCAAGTATAAGCTCTAACCGGACGGTGGTTATGTCGTCAACGGGGTCGATTTTATTGCTGACGTGCGTGACGTTGGCGTCCTCGAAGCAACGGACGACGTGTACAATCGCGTCGCATTCGCGTATGTGCGAAAGGAACTTGTTGCCCAGACCTTCTCCGCGTGAAGCCCCTTTTACGAGCCCGGCGATATCGACGAATTCGACGATTGCCGGCGTAATCTTTTTGCTCGAATACAGCGCCCCCAGCTTGTCCAGCCGTTCGTCGGGAACGGCGACCACGCCTACGTTCGGCTCTATGGTGCAAAAGGGGTAATTGGCGGCTTCCGCGCCGGCATGCGTTATAGCGTTGAACAGTGTCGATTTGCCCACGTTGGGCAGACCTACTACGCCTAATTTCATAATCAAATCCTTACTTTCAAACTAAAAATCATATTAATTATATAATATTAAACGCATTTAATCAAGTCTTTTATTTGCCTTAAATTCAAACTTATGCTAAAATTAGGCTGTTATGGATTATAAAAAATATATTGCTGAAAAAATTACGGCGTGCGGACTGCCTGCGGACGGCGTTGCGGAAAGTATAGCCGTTCCGCCCAATCCCGATATGGGCGATTATGCGCTGCCCTGCTTTAAATTCGCAAAGACCTTGCGCAAGTCTCCCGTCGCCGTCGCGCAGGAGCTGGCTGAAAAAATTACCCCCGACGGGGTTATTTCGGAGGTCTCCGCGCTGAACGGCTATCTGAATTTTAAAATCGACAAGACCGCGTTCGCGCGTGAAACTGTCGCCAAGGTGCTTGACGGGGGCGAAAAGTACGGATCTTCCGCGATAGGGGAGGGCAAGACTATCTGTATCGACTACTCGTCGGTCAATATTGCAAAGCCGTTCCACATAGGTCATCTTTCGACGACCGTCATCGGCGGCGCGTTATATAAAATTTACAGCTTCCTCGGCTATAACGTGGTGGGCATAAACCACCTCGGCGATTACGGCACGCAGTTCGGAAAGCTCATATGCGCATATAAGCATTGGGGTAATAAGGAAGAGGTAGAGCGCGGCGGCATTCACGCCGTGAACGACCTCTACGTCCGCTTCAATAACGAAGCCACGCCCGAAATGGAGCTCGAAGCAAGGGAATATTTCCGCCTTATCGAAAGCGGCGACAGGGAAGCCAACGAAATTTTCGAATGGTTCAAATCGCTGACCCTCGCCTACGTCGATAAGATTTATAAACGCCTCGGCGTAAAATTCGACAGCTATAACGGGGAGAGGTTTTATTCGGATAAAATGCAGCCCGTCATAGACGAGCTCGAAGAAAAGGGGCTTTTAAAGGAGAGCAACGGCGCAAAAATCGTAGACCTCGAAGAGTACGGTATGCCGCCCTGCCTTATACTGCGTTCCGACGGCGCTTCGCTGTACGCCACCCGCGATTTGGCGGCGGCGTACTACCGCAAAGCCACCTACGACTTCCATAAATGCCTGTACGTCGTAGCTTACCAGCAGAATCTGCATTTCAGGCAGATATTCAAGGTGTTGGAGCTGCTCGGCAAGGATTGGGCTAAGGATATGGTTCACGTCGCTTACGGAATGGTTTCTCTGGAGGACGGCGCGATGTCCACGAGAAAGGGCAAGGTCGTCTGGCTTGAAGACGTAATACAAAAGTGCGTGGACAAGGCTTATAAGGTCATAGACGAAAAAAATCCCGACCTCGAAAACAAGGACGAAACCGCCGAAAAGGTGGGGGTAGGCTCGGTAATTTTCGGCGCCTTATACAACAATAAAATCAAGGATATAGTCTTTTCGTACGACAAGGCGCTGTCCTTCGAGGGGGAGACGGGCGTCTACTGCCAGTATACCTGCGCGCGCGCCAATTCCGTCCTTCAAAAGGCGGGGACGACCGATTATACGCTCCCCGAAAAAATTTCCCTTTTGCCGCAGGAATACGAGGTGGTAAGGGCGCTTTCTTCCTTCCCCGAAGCCGTAAAGGAGGCGGGGGAGAAATACGAGCCGAGCATAATAGCCCGTTTCGCGGTAGACCTTGCGCAACGCTTTAATAAGTTCTACTTCGACTGCAAAATTCTAACGGCGGAGGACGCTGACGCCCGCTCGTTCAGGCTCGCCCTCTGCGCCGCTACCTTCCGCACGCTAAAAAACGCACTGGGCTTGTTGGGTATAGGCGTGCCCGAAAAGATGTGATTTTATCGGTTTGCTATGTTTAAAACGCTGATTTTCGATTTGGACGGGACGTTGCTGGATACCTCGCTCGATATATGCAGGGTGTTAAACGATACGCTTGCGCACTTTTCCCTTCCCGCGCTCTCCTTGGAAAAGACTGTGGAATACGTCGGAAACGGCGCGAAGATGCTTATAGAAAGGGCGATACCCGAATACGCCTCCGACCGGCTTGAAGAGATATACTCTTACTATGCCGAAAAATTCGCCTCCTGCGATAACTCGCTTACGCGTCTTTACGACGGGGAGGAAGAGGCGTTAAAGGGGCTGAAATCGCGCGGCTTTAAGCTTGCCGTCGTCACCAATAAGCCGCAGGCGGCAACCGAAGGCGTATATAAAAGGCGCCTCGCCGCGTTCGGCTTCGATATCGTCGCAGGCAATACGGAGGAATACCCGTTAAAGCCCGACCCGACGCTCACCCTGTCCGTGGCGGCGCAAACGGGGGCTAAGCCCTGCGAATGTCTGTTCATAGGGGACGGCGAAACCGACGTTTTGACCGCGCGTAACGCAGGTATGAAGTGCGCTTCGGCGCTCTGGGGCTTCCGCTCGCGTGAGCAGTTGCAAAAGGTCGGGGCGGAAAACTTCGTGCAAAGCTACCCCGAATTGTTTGAATTTATTTTATCGGACGGTTGACGCGCCCTTTCACTGAAATTTCACAAAAAATATCTTATACAATATATTGATATTTAAAAAAGTCCGTGCTACAATATAGGCACAAAAATAAATATATCAAAAAGGAGTTGTTTGAATTATGAAAAGATGTAAAATTTGCGGCGAAATCGTTGCCGACGACGTAGAGGTTTGCCCCGTTTGCGGCAAGAAAGATTGTTTCGAACCCGTCGAGGAAACCGAAAAGAAGGGCTTCGCCTGCGAACACCACGTGGGCGACGGAGTAGTTGAAGACGCCGAGGTAATGGAAGGACTCCGCGCACACTTCACGGGCGAATGCACCGAGGTCGGTATGTACCTTGCCATGGCAAGGGTTGCCGAGCGCGAAGGATATCCCGAGATTGCCGAAGCCTTCAAGCGTTACGCTTACGAAGAAGCCGACCACGCTTCCAAGTTTGCGGAGCTCTTGGGCGAAGTCGTAACGCCTTCAACCAAAAAGAATTTGGAGCTCCGCGCAGCGGCGGAAGCAGGCGCTTGCGAAGGCAAGCTCGCCATTGCAAAGAGGGCTAAGCAGCTCGGCTACGACGCCATTCACGACACCGTTCACGAAATGGCAAAGGACGAAGCCCGTCACGGCGCAGGTTTCGCGGGTCTTTTAAAGAGATATTTCGGCGAATAATCAAAGGTTTAAAAAAAGTTAAAACCGCGGCTGAATTTTCAGCCGCGGCGCTTTTTTTATCACCATATAAAGCGCGGAACGCATATTATAAACTAAGGACGGGGCGGAAAAACTTCGTCCTCAGTGCAAAGGGCAATCTTATACGAAGTATGGTTTGTCTAATACCAAAGCAAAAGGAAAGTTCGATTATGTGTTTTTGCTGTAATTCCTGCGGCTGTAACGGCTGTTCGGGTTTATTCTCCTTATTCTGCGGCTGCAACGCAAGACGTTGCGGCGGTTCCTCGTGCGGCAATACAAGAAGCGGTTGCGGTTCCTCGTCCGGTAACGAATGGGGGTGCAACAGTTGCGGCTCGACCTTCGGCGGTTGCGGAACGCAGAGCGGCGGCGTAGGCTGGACGGGGTGCGGTTGGAGCAATTCCACGCTCGGATTCAGCCGTAGCAACTCCTGCAATTCTTGCAATTCTTGCAATTCCTGCAATTCCTGCAACGGCTGTGGTTGCGGTTGCTCCTGATTGTCTGTAACGGGTTACCGCGACCGCCGCAAATGACGGTCAGACCGCAAAATTACGGGGAACGCATTTTTGCGTTCCCCGTTTACCGTATATCGGGGCGGACAAAGGTCAAAAATAATATTATGGGCGGTTTTTTCAAGGAGCTTAAATATTATTCGGATATGCGCTTTACGACGCTGTCGGGTACGCTCGTATATTTTTTTCTGACGTCAATCACGCCGTTTCTGTTCTGGCTTGCCCTGATTGCCGGCGACGTGGATTTAAGCCGTATTCTGCCGACGGAATTTTTCGAAACGATAGAGCCATTCCTGAACAGCTTACAGCAGGCGGCTCTCGACGCCACGGGCAGCGCTACCTTGCTTTTGCTTATAACCTCGCTGTGGTCGTCAACCAATTTTTTCTTTCATCTGAGGCGCAGCGGAGAGCTGATTTTCGCGCCGCACATAGTCGGCAATTCTTTAAAGCTCAGAATATCTTCTCTGTTCGCCGTGTTTGCGGTTCTTCTGCTCGTCGCGCTTGCGGCGGCTGTGCCGTTTATCGGGGTGACCGTCCTCGAATATATAATGCCCCGGCATTTAGCCGAGGCAATAACCCTGGTTTTTCTAACTTTGTTCGCCTATTTCACGTCTTATTTTTTAAACGCGTTCGCGTGCCCGTACAGACTTAGCTACGCCGAAGCGTCGGGCGGCGCGCTACTGACCGTCATTCTGTGGATAGCCTGCGCAATAGGTTTTTCAATCTATCTCGGGTTTTCCGACTTTCGGCGGCTGTACGGGGCGATAGCCGCCGTCATAGTGTTTCTGCTGTGGTGCTATCTTATGATTAACAGCCTCGTCATAGGCGTTATCTATAACGCGAAGCATTATATTTTGAACGACGCGGCGGCGCGGAAAAAAGCAATAGGCGGCAACGCGCTTTTCGGTAAGGACAAAGGGGTTGCCGCCGCCCGAAAATCAGTATTTGATGCAACAGCCGCACGCAAGCGCGCCGGGACCGATATGCACCGCAACGCTTAGGGAGAGGGGGTCGTTGAAGTTGATTTCGCAGTCGGGGAAGGCTTGTTTAAGCTCTTCGGCAAATTCACGGGCGTCGTTATAGCAGTCGGTGTGCGCAACGCTTATCACCATTTTACCTTGGTCGCGGTAGGTCTTGAAGCGCGTCTCCAAATCGTGGCGCAAGGCTTCGATCATAGTCTTTTTCGCGTCGGATAACTTTCTTACCTGCGCGTATTTGTCGAGCACCTCGCCCTGAATTTGCAGTACGGGTTTGATTTTCAAAAGCGTTCCGATAGCGGCGACGGCAGGGGTGAGTCTGCCGCTTTTTTTTAAAAATTTAAGCGTGCTCACGGCGATATAGATAGAGGAAATTTTCGCCGTAAGGTTCAGCCAATCGTAGACCTCCGCGGCGCTCTTTCCCTCCGAAAGCATTTTCAGCGAATCGAATACCGTCTGCTTCTGGGTAACGGAAACCCTGTGGTTGTCCAGCGCATATACCTTGCCTATAAATTCGGGCTCGGTTTCCGCCATATGTTTAATGGTCAAAGCCGTCTGCGAAAGTCCGCTCGAAAGGGGCAGGTATAAGATGTTGTCATACGTTTTCAACAGTCTGCGCCAGCGTTCGGCAACGTCGTAGGGGTTGGGTTGCGACGTTGCCACCGTCGTATTCTCGTCGGTAAGATATTCGTAGAACTGCCTTTGGGTAAAGCCCTCTTCTTCAAAGTACTGTTTTCCGTTTATAAGGACGGGGGTGGGCTGTATCTCTATCCCAAGCTCTTTTGCCTGCTCTGCGGTTATGCCGCAGTTGCTGTCGGTTACGATTATTGTTTTCATAATTCTCTTTCCTTTTGTGCGTATTATTATATAACACGGGCGACTTAAAGTCAATTGCGGAGCAAAACAAATATCCGTCCGTTTATAGCGGACGGAGCTATTATTCTTATTTGTATTTTACGGAAGCCGTGCACGCAAGCGCGCCGGGACCTATGTGGCAGGAAACGCTCAGAGAGAGGGGGTCTATCCACACAAATTCCAGGTCGGGGAAGGCGCTTTTAAGCTCCTCGGCGAATATCTTCGCTTCCTCTAAATTTTCGGTATGCGCGATGGATATGGTCATCTTGCCTGCTTTGCGCTGTTCGGCAAAGCGCTCTTTTAAATCCTTATCCAGCGCCGCAATCATAGTTTCTTTCGCGTCGGACAGCTTTCTCACCTTGGCGTATTGGTCAAGCTTGAAGCCCTGAATTTGCAGTACGGGCTTAATTTTCAAAAGCGTGCCTATCGCCGCAACCGCAGGGGTAAGCCTGCCGCCCTTTTTAAGATATTTAAGCGTGCCGACCATTATATAAATGGAGGACTGCATTTTGGTTTCGTATAAAAACGCGACTATTTCTTCGACGGTTTTGCCGTCTTTAAGCATTTCGAGGCAGTCTGTTACGGATTGCTTTTGCGTGACCGAAATGCGCTGGTTGTCTATAACGAATACCTTTCCCTTAAAAGCCGGCTCGGTTTCGGCAAGCCGCGTCAGGGTGGCGCAGGTCTGCGAAAGACCGCTCGACATAGGTATATGGATAATGCTGTCGTATTCTTTTAACAGCTTGCTCCACAGCTCGCCCACGTCGTACGCGCTGGGCTGCGAGGTGGACACCTGCGCGTCGCTTTTAAGCTTTTCGTAGAATTCCTCCTGCGTAAGCGAGATATCCTCGAAAAACTGTTCCCCGTCGATAAGAAAAGGCATAGGCACGACGTATATGCCGAGCTTTTCCGCCTCTTTTTGCGTAATGCCGCTGTTGCTATCGGTCACTATTGCGGTTTTCATATAACTTTCCTCATTATTACAGGCTACTTTATTATGTGCCGTATAACCGTAAAATATTAGTTACGGGCAAAGCCCCGTCGCTTTGTAACTCCGTTTAAGATTATATAACGGAACGTACCTTAAAGTCAAATATAATTACCAAAAAACGCAAATTTCCCGCCGTACGGGAAGAGGGGGGGGTCAGATTTCGGCTATCGCCTCTATCTCCACCAGACAGCCTTTGGGAATATCCTTGACCGCGACGCAGCTTCTTGCCGGCGCCGAGGTAAAGTATTCGGCGTAGACGGCGTTGAACGCCGCAAAGTCGGCTATGTCCGAAAGGAAGCATACGGTCTTAACGACCTTGTCTATCGAGCTGCCCGCGGCTTCCAAAAGCGCGGCTACGTTTTTGCAGACCTGTTCGGTCTGACCCTTTATGTCGGCGGCTTCGATCTTTCCCGTCGCCGGGTTGACGGGTATCTGACCGCTCGCGTATACCGTGCCGTTATAAATTTTAGCCTGCGAATAGGGACCTATCGCCGCGGGGGCGTTTGCCGTTTCAACCGTTTTCATAATATTTTCTCCTTAAAAATTATTTGCCGTCGTCAATCGATAAGCTTAAAGCCGTTGTCGGTAAGGGCGTCTTTTATCAGCTTTATCTGCCCGAAGTCCTTGGTTTCGGTTTGCAGTTTTAAATAACAGCCGTTAATGGCGGTGCCCTCGTTCGTCCTTTCGTGCAGGACGGCGGTAACGTTGCCGCCGCACTTTGCTATGATTTCCGAAACGCCGGCAAGCTGCCCGGGCTTATCCATAAGCTCGAGGGTAAGGGTGCATTTTCTTCCGCTCATAAGCAGACCGCGGTTGATCACGCGCGAAAGAATGGTAACGTCTATATTGCCGCCCGAAATAAGGCAGACCGCCTTTTTGCCCTTTAAACAGGGTATTTTGCCGAACATAACGGCGGCTAACGATACGGCGCCCGCGCCTTCGGCAATCATCTTCTGCTTTTCTATCAGCGCGAGAATAGCCGCCGATACCTGGTCGTCCGTGACCGATACGATTTTATCGACGTATTTAGAACACATTTCGAACGTGAGCTTGCCCGGTTCCTTTACGGCGATGCCGTCGGCGACGGTGGAAACGGAGGGGAGGGTTTCTATATGCTTGTGTTCGAGCGAGTTGAGCATGCCGGGCGCCCCGTCGGACTGCACGCCGTAAACCTTGATTTTCGGGTTGAGCGATTTAATCGCAAACGCCACGCCCGAAATCAGTCCGCCTCCGCCCACGGGGACGACTACCGCATCCGCGTCTTTCAATTGGTTGATAATTTCAAGCCCTATCGTGCCTTGTCCCGCGATTACGTCCTCGTCGTCGAAGGGATGTATAAAGGTGTAGCCCTTTTCGTCTTTAAGTCTTTCCGCCTCGTTATGCGCGTCGTCGTAAACGCCGGGGACGAGGACGACCTCCGCGCCGTAGCTCTTTGTCGCCTCTACCTTGGAAATGGGCGCGCCGTCGGGCATACAGATAATAGATTTTATGCCGAATTTTTCAGAGGCGAGGGCTACGCCCTGCGCGTGATTGCCTGCGGAGCAGGCGATAACGCCCTTTGCTTTTTCCTCTTCCGACAGCTGGGAAATTTTATAATACGCTCCGCGTACCTTGAACGAGCCCGTTATTTGCAGGTTTTCGGTCTTTAAATAGACCTCCGTGCCGCACTCCGAGGAGATGACGGGGGAATATATAAGGTCGGTCATGCGTATGGCGTCTTTAAGGACGTAGCGTGCGTGGTAGACTTTATCTAATGTAAGCATTTTAAAACCTTCCCGGATACTATTCACATAATTATAGCCCTATGTGAATAAAAAGTCAAACGGATTGCATAAATATTCACAAAAGGGCATAAAGCAAAGGGGTAAGCTTACGGGCGCGGCACGCGCCGCGCCCGTTTATCGGTTTCAGTCCCTTAATTTTCTGACCGAGGCGATATGGTGCAAGCCGTCTAAATACGCCATATCTTCGTCGGACAGGACGAAGTCCAAATCGGTGTTGTCGGTTATGCGTCCGCGGTGGGTGCTCTTGGGGAGAGGCAAAACGCCCTTCTGCAAACAGTATCTGAGGCATATCTTCGCAACGCTCTTTTCGTATTTTTGCGCTATTGCGGATAAAATTTCGTTCCCGAGGAGCTCGCCCGTGGCAAGGGGAGAGTACGCCTCGATTAAAATGCCCTCTTTCATACAGTATCCGCTGACTTTTTCCTGCGTGTTGCCGATAAAGTAACGGATCTGGTTGACCATCGGTTTAACGCCCGTAGCTTCGGTCAGGGGTATAATGTCCCCGGGGCGGAAGTTGGAAACGCCGATAGATTTTATCTTGCCCGCGTTGTATAATTCTACCATAGCCTTCCAGGCGGCTATATTGCCCTCGGTGCATTCCCTGCCCACGTCCGACCAGGGCCAGGGCGCGTGAATTAAATACAGGTCGAGGTAGTCGGTTCCGAGATTTTTTAAAGATTTTTCGAAGTATTCCAGGGCGCCGTCATAGCTCTTTATATGGGAAGGCAGCTTGGTCGCGAGAAAAATATCCTTTCTGTCAACGCCGCCGTCGGCGATAGCCTTGCCGACGCTTTCCTCGTTATCGTAGGCGTACGCCGTGTCGATATGGCGGTAGCCTGCTTCGATAGCCCATCTGACCGAGTTATAAGCCTCCTCGCCGTTCTTGATCTGCCACGTTCCGAACCCGACCTTGGGTATTTTTATTCCGTTCGAAAGGGTATAAGTTTCGCCTATAATCATAAAAACCTCCTTACGGCAGCCGCCGCGCTTTTCACGTAATCAGTATACCGCAAACCCGAAAACTTTTCAAGCCATTTAAAAGAAATGTAGGTGAAATTAAAGATTGACACGGCGTTGCGCAAGTGATAAAATACATCCGTCAGAGGTAATTACGATGAAAGAGGACGACGGAGCGTTGGGCGAAAGAACCGAATATACGGCGGAAACGGAGGAGAGCGGAAAGGACGGTAACGGCGAGGGCGGCTTTAAAAAGCTGATGCAGTACCGGACTTTGGGTTTAAGCCTTGTCGAACTGCTGTGCGGCGTCTTTAATCTGGTTGAGGTAATCGTCAACGGCAGGGTTTCGTTCCCGTTGCTCGCGGTTATGTTTGCGATAGCGGGGATATGGACGACGACCGCTTCCGTCATCCGCAAGGCGCAGAGGCGGATATTGTTGATCGCCGGTATTTGCTTGCTGGTTTTTGCGCTTGCGTTCGCCGTGCTGTGGGCGCTTAGCCTGTTCGGCGTGGTCAAATAATCAAAAAAGCGGCTTTTAGGCTGTAAGCCGACCTGAAAAATAAGCCCAAAAAAAATAATAATGCGGCGTTAAATAAAATTGACTTGCAAAAACGCTTGATTTTTTTCCGTCGATTTAATATCATATTAATGCTTGAGAAAAGCGCAATGCAGAGATGGCTGAGCGGTTTAAGGCGCACGATTGGAAATCGTGTGACGGCTGATACCCGTCCGGAGGTTCAAATCCTCTTCTCTGCGCCATACCGCCGAAGTGCGGCGGTTTTGTTAAAAGGTTGTCTGTAACGGCAGCCTTTTTACTTTTAACGCCGCTTTCCCGATACTAAATCGGAATACCGCCTTTTGCATAATTTTTAACGGGCGTTGACGATTGTGTGAAATTTGCAAGACCTCTATTGACATTATTAAAAAGAATGATATACTTTAATCAAGTTAATTCCGTATTGCGAGAGGGCGGCTTTGCCGCCCGAAGCTGAAAAATCTTCTTCTACGGAAAAACAAATATAAGGAGGCAAAATATGAAGGGTAAGAAGAAAATGTTTTGTGCGGCTATTGCAATGGCGACGGCGTTGCCCGTTGTATTAGCCGGATGTAATACGGGGGGGGGGTATATCTGACGGAAAACTGACCGTAACGTATTACGACGGGAGCACGGCTATTTTGGAACAGTCGGTCGAGTCGGGCGGAAACGCGTACGACTGGACGCCTACCAAGGAGGGTTACGTGTTTGACGATTGGTACACCACGGCGACTATGAACGTCGTTTACGATTTCAGCCAAAGCATAACCGCAGATACCGCGCTGTACGCAAAGTTTGTGGCGGAAACGCCCGTAGCTTCGGAGTATTCCGTAACGTTTTACGACGGCGACGACGTGCTTCTTAAACAGTCGGTGGCGGAGAACGGAAAGGCTTCGGACTGGACGCCGAAAAAGGACGGTTGCAGGTTCTTGGGCTGGTATTCCGACGCCGCGTTGACGACGCAGTTCGATTTTGACGCGGGATTAAGCGCAGACGCGAAAGCCTATGCTAAATTCGAAGAAATCGGACAATTTCCCGTAACGCTTGCCAAGGACGGCGCGTCGTTCACCTATGGCTACGACGACGATACTACGACAATACAAATTAACGAAAAAGCCATTTATGTAGACGGAAGGCTTTCCGACGAAGAGATAGAGGGCTTTGACAACGTCTATAATTCTTTTAAGCAGGCGATGGATCACCTCGTCGACGGCACCGAAAGCGAGCCTATGACGATGTATCTTGCGCCTTATGTTTATTGGATACACAATCCCGATTCCGCAAACACAGAAGAAGCGTTCGGGATAACCAAATCTTGCGAAAACCTGCACATAATCGGTTTAACTGAGAATGCGCAGAACGTCGTTATCGCGGGCAACTACGGTCACGACGAAGGTTATAACGGCGGCAACTGGACGATGTTCAATCTTTCGGGCGACGGTTTGACCCTTAAAAACCTTACGTTCGGCGATTACTGCAACGTAGACCTCGAATATCCGCTCAATCCCGCATTGAACAGATCGAAGAGGACGAGTAACGTAACGCAGGGACAGATTGCCTCCTATTCGGGCGACAAGCTGTACGCCGAAAACTGCCGTTTCGTCAGCCGTCTTAACATGATGCCGTTCAACAACAGCCAGCGCGCGCTGTACGTGAACTGCCATATGGAATCTACCGACGACTCTATTAACGGCTCCGCACAGGCGGTTTACCTCGGTTGCGATTTCGAATTCTACAGCTCCAAGCCTTGGTATAGTACCGCCGGGGTTACGCTTCTTGACTGCGATATGAAGATTTGCCCCATCAATGCGGACGCAACGCTTACGCAGTACATATCCAAAACCGAAGGGCGCGCGACTTTGGTCGATTGCCGCTATACGACCGACAAAGACGTTTCGAACGTCAATATCGGTTACTCCGACATTTTAAGTTCGACTTTCAGAAGCTACTATTCGAACGTCACTCTCCAAATAGGCGACGGTACGCCGCAGCAAATTCATATGGACGACGGCGGCAAGAATGCGGATAAGGCTGTCGATATAACGGGCACCGATATGCTTAAAGCGTACAAGCTGGACGATAACGGCACTACGGTCTATAACGTATACAATCTGCTCCGCGGCACGGACGACTGGGATCCTCTCGGACAGAAAGACACGATAACGAGGCTTAACGCAACCGACGTGGCTACGGGTATGACCGCGTCGGCTTCGGGCAGCACCGTAATAGAGAACCAAAAGGAGGGAGGCGACAGCGTAACGCTTTCGTACTCGATTTCGGGACCTCAAGCCGGACCTTATACCGACACGGTAACCTGGAGCCTTCTCAATTCGTCGGACAGCGCATACGTAACGCTTACGACTAACGAGGACGGTACGTGCACGGTTACGTCGATAAACGATCAGGACGTTATACCTACGGTTATCGTCGTTGCAAAGTCGGCTTCGGGGCTTGAAGCGGCGGTTGCAGTGACCGCTAAACCCAATATGCTTGCCGCTCCGACGTTCACGGTTGAGCCTACGATTACGCAGGGAACGGACGGCACGGCGAGCGTAAGTTATACTCTCGACCTCGGCGAAAGAGCAGACATGTCGGAAATTATATGGTATATCTGCGACGACGCAGAGGGCGCGAACGCACGCGAAATAGCCGTGGGCAGGTCGGACGAACCGCTTAAAACCATTCAGCTCGTAGAAGGGTACGTCGGCAAATATCTGAAAGTCTGCATAAGACCCAAACATCTCCGCTGCGAATACGGCGACTTAAAGGAAGTCGTGGCGACGGTCGCCGTTACCGAAACGGGCGTCGCTTCGGGCAACACCATAGTGGCGGATATAGCAACCATTTCGACGCAGAGCGGCGGTACGATAGAAGGCGCGTTCACCGTAGACAGCCATAAACCCGTAGATACGATTTCGGGCGGAAATAACTTCACGCCTTTCGAGGGAGATACTATCGCCACTTCGTCAAGTCAGTTCGAAAATGCAGCCGCCGCCGTAGAAGGCAACGTATGGGGCTGGGCAGTCGGAAACAAGAACGGATTCCTCGATTACGAAGGCATATACCAGACGGAGGCGAGGAGCTCACGCCTTAACTACGCAACGGTAAACGAGCAAACCGGCGATATGTCGGTAACCGTAAAGGTGGCTCCCGGCAAGACGGCTTCGCAGGGCTTCGGTTCGTCTAACCAGTTTATGGATATAATGATAAAATACGACATTGCAACCGAAACGGGCTACGGAGTCAGAATTTTCAGAGTAAGCGGCAGTTCGTGCGGAGTTATGCTGTTAAAGTACACTAACGGCAAGACGGAAGCTTTGACCAATACGGTCGAAACGACCGCGTATCTCACCGAGTGTACCATTAAGGTATGGACGGAAACTACCGGCGGCACGACCGTACTCAAGTGCACGGTGGAAACGAGCGATTCCGATAAAGCTCAACAGACGCTTGAATCGTTGAACAAGCCCGAAGCAACCGCTTCCGTTTCGCTCGAAGCTACGATAGAGTCGAACGCTTACGGCGACTTCAGCTTGCAGCATTACGGCACGGTAGGCGATAACGTAACCTATATCGGCGCGGTTACGATAGAGTATGCGGAATAAACGCCGTCAGGTCTGAACCGTAAAGACGGTAAATTGAATATTCGGAAACGGACGCAGCCGCCTTCGGGCGGCTGCGTCTGCATTTACCGCCGCATTCAAAAAGACCTTAATATTTCACAAAATCCGTCACATATTTTTCACTTACGACTATTACAATATCCAGAAAGATTTATTGACAAAATAATTATTTCGGCTATAATAATATGGTGCACGAATTTAAAACAAAGAGGTAATAGATGTTTAAAACTCTGTTAAAAAGCGTAAGGGAATACAAGTTCGTTTCTATAATTACGCCCCTGCTTATGGTGGGCGAGGCGGTTATGGAAATCATAATCCCGTTTCTTATGACGTTTATAATCAAGGAGTTGGAGTCTATGTCGGACGGTAACCCCGTAAACGGCGGAAATATCGCGTTGTACGCTTCGCTTATGATAGTCTGCGCGGTTTTTGCAATGCTGTGCGGCGTCGTCGGGGCAAAGACTGCCGCAAAGGCGTCGAGCGGTTTTGCGCATAATCTCCGCGAGGATATGTATAACAATTTGCAGACCTTCTCGTTTGCCAACATAGACAATTATTCTACGTCCAGCCTGATTACGAGAATAACTACCGACGTAACCAACGTGCAGAACGCATATCAGATGTGCCTGCGTATGTTGGTGCGCGCGCCCGTACTGTTTATCTCCGCAATCGTAATGACGCTGTTCATAGAGCCGTTTATGGCGCTTCTTTTCGGCTGTGCGGCGATAGTTCTCGGGCTGATAGTGGCGATTTGTATGATAAAAGCCATTCCGTATTTCCGCACGATGTTCAAAAAGTACGACAAGCTCAACGAAGTGGTGCAGGAGGATTTAACCGCAATCCGCGTGGTTAAAAGCTACGTCAGGGAGGACACGGAAAACGCCAAAATGCAGGCGGCGTCGCAGGACGTATACCGTTATTCGGTCAAGGCGGAGACGTTTATGACCTGCCTTATGCCCGCGGTTACGCTGACGATGTTCATCGTAAATATCCTTATCTTAACGCTGGGCTCCAATATGATTGCGGGGAATATTACTGTCGGCAGCATCCAGCCCTCGCAGATTCAGACGCTCATTCAGTACTCCGCGCAGATACTTTCGGGCATTGTAATGGTGGCGATGTCCCTGACCTTTATATCTATGTCTAAGGGCTCCGCAGACAGAATTTGCGAAGTGCTCAACGAACGTACCACTCTGCCCAAGGCGGAAGCTCCCGTAACGTCGCTCGCCGACGGCTCGGTAGTTTTCGACGACGTAGATTTCTGCTATTCGCAGAAAGCCGACCTTATGGTCTTGCAGGATATATCCTTTCGCATAGACTCGGGCGAAACCGTGGGCATAATCGGCTCGACAGGCTCCGGCAAGACTTCGCTCGTTTCGTTAATTCCCCGTCTGTACGACGCGGAACGCGGAACGGTTTACGTCGGCGGCGTGGACGTAAAACGGTACGATTTGGATACCCTGCGCAACGGCGTCGCTATGGTATTGCAGAAAAACGTGCTGTTTTCGGGTACCGTGGCGGAAAACCTGCGCTGGGGCGACAAAAACGCCACGGAAGAGCAGTTGAAGTTCGCCGCAAAACAGGCGTGCGCGGACGAATTTATCGAAGCTCTCCCCGGGAAGTACGATTACGATTTGGGGCAGGGCGGCGTAAACGTCTCCGGCGGACAGAAGCAGCGCCTTTGCATTGCGCGCGCTCTTCTTAAAAATCCCAAGATAATAATTTTCGACGACTCGACTTCGGCGGTCGATACCAAGACCGACGCGGATATCCGCAACGCTCTTAAACAATATGCCCCCGAAGTCACCAAAATAATTATCGCGCAGCGCGTGGCTTCGGTGCAGGACGCGGATAAGATAATAGTTTTGGACGAGGGCAGGATAAACGCGATAGGCACGCACGACGAGCTGCTTAAAAGCAATAAAATATACAGGGAAGTATATGAGTCGCAGGTCGGCGGTTCTGTCGGCGACGGACAGTCCGAAAAGGAAAACGAAGGGGGTAAAGAGTAATGCCGCCTATTAAAATGCAGGGTAAAACGCCCGCCAAAAATCCTATAAAAACGCTGAAAAGGCTGTTAAAGTACGCCTTTTCCAATAACAAGCTTGCAACCGCGTGCGTGGTAATCTGCGTATTGCTCGCCTCGGTCGCCAACGTAACCGCCGCCTCGCGCGTGTCGGTCATCACGACCGAGCTCATCGATAAGGGCGCGTGCGTCGATTTGAACGAAGTAATATATCCCAACATAATCGCGATGGGGGTAATATATTTTATAGGCGCGTTTTCGTCGTTTACTTACAACCTTATTATGATGCTCATAAGCAACAGAACGCTCAAAAAGATGCGTAACGATATGTTTTCGCATATGCAGGATTTGCCCTTGAAGTACTTCGACGGGCACACCCACGGCGATTTGATGAGCCTGTACACAAACGACGTCGATACGATGCGCCAGCTTTTGTCGCAGACCATACCCCAGCTGATTTCCTCGTTCCTGACCCTTCTTGCGGTTCTCGCGTTTATGATTTATTACAGCGTGACGCTGCTTGCCGTGGCGATCGTAATGCTCGTCGTCATATTCTTCGCCACCAAGAAGATAGGCGGCAACGCGGCAAAGTATTATCTTAAACACCAAAAGGCTCTCGGCGCATTGAACGGATACGTCGAGGAAATGACCGAGGGACAGAAGGTCATAAAAGTATTCTGCCACGAGCAGACCGCGAGGGTGGAGTTCAAAAAGCTTAACGACGAGCTCAACGAAGCCGGCGTAAAGGCGAACACCTACTCCAACGTGCTCGGACCCATAAACAACAATATAGGTTATATTCAATACGTACTCGTTGCCGTAATAGGCATACTGATCATAGCGTTCGGCAGCGAAACGGGATTGCTTTCCATGTATTGCTCGCTCGGCGAAAATTCTCAAACGGTCAACCGCGTCGCCGTTATGACGGGTATGCTCATTTCCTATCTGATGTTCACCCGTCAGTTCAATATGCCCGTGCAACAGGTTTCGCAACAGTTCGCGGCTATAACCATGGCGCTTGCCGGCGCCGAGCGCATTTTCGAAATGGTGGACGAAAAACCCGAAGACAAGGGCGGACGAATCACCCTCGCCCGTGCCGAAAACGGCGAATGGGTATGGAAAAAGTCCGCTCCCGACGGTTCAACCGAATATATCCCGTTGAAGGGCGATATAAGGTTTAACGACGTGACCTTCGGCTACACCGACGAAAAGGTTATTCTGCACGATATCTCCCTGTTTGCAAAGCCGGGGCAGAAGATTGCGTTCGTAGGTTCGACGGGCGCGGGCAAGACGACTATAACAAACCTCATCAACCGTTTCTACGACATACAGTCGGGCGAAATAACATACGACGGAATAAATATCCGCGATATAAGCAAGGACGATTTAAGGCGTTCTCTCGGCGTCGTCTTACAGGATACGCACCTGTTTACGGGTACGGTTATGGACAATATCCGCTACGGCAGGCTCGACGCGACCGACGAGGAGTGCGTAAACGCCGCAAAGCTTGCCAACGCCGACAGCTTTATCGTGCATCTGCCCGAAGGCTATAACACGATGATTAAGGGCGACGGCTCCAACCTTTCGCAGGGACAAAGGCAGTTGCTGGCGATTGCGCGCGCAATGGTATCCGAATGCCCCGTGCTCATTCTGGACGAAGCCACCTCTTCGATAGATACCCGTACCGAAAAGCTCATAGAACAGGGTATGGATAAGCTTATGGAGGGCAGGACGGTATTCGTCATCGCCCACAGGCTTTCGACCGTCCGCAACAGCCACGCGATAATGGTATTGGAGCACGGCGTAATAATAGAGCGCGGCAGCCACGAACAGCTCATAGAGCAAAAGGGTAAATACTACCAGCTGTATACGGGCGCGTTCGAGCTCGATTAATCTCCGTTAGACAAACGGATGAAACGTTAAAGAGGTGTGGCTATGAGAATAGGAAATCCCGCCGTAAGGCGCGTAGTAAACAGGACGCAAAGCGGAGAATTACTTTCCGAATCGGACAGAGCGACGTACAAGGGCGTCTATTTAAAGACGGCGTTATACGTCGGCTTGACGATAATTGCCGTGCTGGCGGCGGAATTTCTTATCAACACCGCGATTAAAAACGGACGGCTCGCCGAGGCGTTGGCGGCAATGGTAATCGCCGCCGTAGCGAGCGGCATTCCGCTTTTGATACTGTCGCTGGTCATAACGTTCGTACCCAAAACGACTATGGTACTCGGCAGTATATACGCCGTTTTGCAGGGCGCGTTCCTCGGAATATTGACGGCTATCGTCGATTATTTCTACCCCGGGATAGCGCTTTCGGCGTTTTTGGGCACGGCGGTCGTCCTGATGTTCTCGATGATAGGGCATTACGTTTTAAAGGCGCGCATAAATAGCAAATTCGTCCGCGGACTCGTCATTGCGATAGTCAGCTTTACGGTATTGCAGCTGGTAATGTTCCTCATATCGCTTACGGGAATATTTAACTATACGGCGTACCTTTGGATACAGCTCGCCGTATCTGCGCTGTGCGTAATATGGGCGACGGTTATGCTGTTCTGGGATTTCAGTAATATCGACGCGGTCGTTCAGACGGGTACGGATAAAAAGTACGAATGGTACGTGGCTTTTTCGCTCGCAACGACGATTATCTATCTGTATATCGAAATTCTCGAAATGATTTTGCGCATAGCTATGCTATTGGGCAATAACAAGAAGTAATCAGTCCGTAAATTAAATAAAAAAAGCGTTAAGGCGCGGCGGAAAAAATTTTTCCGCCGCGCCTGTCCTTAATTTTTAACGCGGTTATCAGACAAGCAGTAAAAAACATATTTTAGTAAACTGACTGACTTCGGGAGGTAATTTTACAATATGTTTTTCGACGTGGTAGGTCTGTTGCTCTCTAAAATTTTCTTCTTTACGGGTTTGGTTAAGCCCAAGGGGTCGTTCCCCAAGCCGCTCGAACCCGAGGAGGAGAAAAGGTATCTCGCCCTTGCGCGCGCGGGCGACAAAAACGCAAAAGATGTGCTTGTAAAACACAATATGCGCCTCGTCGCCCACATAGTAAAAAAATATACGGGCGCGGCGGATAACGACGACCTGATGTCCGTCGGCTCTATCGGACTGATAAAGGCTATCAACACCTTTCGGGACGGCAAGGGCACGCAGCTTGCAACCTATACGGCGCGCTGTATAGAAAACGAAATTTTAATGCTTATCCGCTCGGGTAAAAAGTATAAGAACACGGTTTCCATAAACGACCCCGTCGGCACAGATAAAGACGGCAACGAGCTTACGGTAATGGATTTGCTCGCGGAGAAAGAGGAAAGCGTATTTTCACGGGTTGAAAAAAATATTCAGCGCGAAAAGTTCGTCTACGTTTTAAAGGGCATTCTCAATTACAGGGAATACACCATACTCAACCTGCGCTACGGACTTGAAAGCTGTTGCCCTATGCCGCAGAGGGAGGTGGCTAAAAAGCTGGGTATTTCCCGTTCGTATGTGTCCAGAATTGAAAAACGCGCGATAGAAAAGGCGCGGCAGAACTTAAACAAGCAAGATTTTTTCGGCGAATGACGCAAATCTATTGCCAATCACCGTAAAAATTGTTATACTTGTTTCATATGAATTCTGAGTTGGTGAACTATGCAAATATATGAAGAACTTCAACGGCGCGGCTTAATCGCGCAGGTTACGGACGAGGCGGAGATAAGGGAGCTTATCAATAAGGGCGGAGCGCGTTTTTATATCGGCTTCGACCCCACGGCGGACAGTCTGCACGTCGGTCACTTTATGGCGCTGTGCCTTATGAAAAGGTTGCAGATGGCGGGCAATAAGCCCATCGTGCTCATAGGCGGCGGTACGGGCTACGTCGGCGACCCCTCGGGGAGGAGCGACCTCCGCGCAGTGCTCACGCCCGAAACGATAGAGCATAACTGCCAATGCTTCAAAAAGCAGATGGAGCGTTTTATCGAATTCGGCGAGGACAAGGCGATTATGGTAAATAACGCCGAATGGCTTTTAAAGCTCAACTATGTGGAGCTGTTAAGGGAGGTCGGCGCGTGCTTTTCCGTCAACAATATGCTCAGGGCGGAGTGCTATAAACAGCGTATGGAAAAGGGGCTTTCCTTCCTCGAATTCAACTATATGATTATGCAGTCGTACGATTTTTATCACCTGCATTCGCAGTACGGCTGTAATATGCAATTCGGCGGCGACGACCAGTGGTCGAATATGCTGGGCGGTACCGAGCTTATCAGAAAAAAGACGGGCGAGGACGCGTACGCGATGACCATAACCTTACTTCTGAACAGCGAGGGGAAGAAGATGGGCAAAACCGCAAAGGGCGCGGTGTGGCTTGACGAAAATAAAACTTCTCCCTACGAATTTTACCAGTATTGGCGCAACGTAGACGACGCAGACGTCGGAAAATGCCTTAAAATGCTAACCTTTATTCCGCTTGAAGAGATAGACGAAATGGAAAAGTGGGAAGACGGGCGGATAAACGAAAAGAAGGAAATTCTTGCGTACGAGCTTACCAAAATGGTTCACGGCGAGGAAAAAGCCTCGGCGGCAAAGGCGCAGGCAAAGGCGGCTTTCGGCGGCTCCGCCGAAGATTTGCCCGATACCTTGATACAGGTTGAAACGCCGACTATAATTCCCGTTCTGGTCGCGGCGAAAATCTGCAATTCCAACGGCGAGGCGCGCAGGCTTATACAGCAGGGCGGCGTTTCGGTGAACGACGAAAAGGTGACGGATATCAACGCGCCCGTAAAGAGCGGCGATATCGTGCATAAGGGCAAGAAAATTCACATAAAAGTAAAGCTTGTTTAATGGAAAAATATCTCTCCGTCAAAGGTGAGCGCGTCACCGAAAAAGTAATAGAAAAATCGCGCTTTATCACCTCTTCCGCGCATGTGGATGGCGAGGAGCAGGCGAGGGCTTTTTTAGAAAAGGCGCGCTCCGAGTACCGCGACGCGACCCATAACTGCTTTGCCTATATCGCCGACGACAAGGGTAATTTTATGCGCTTTTCCGACGACGGGGAACCGCAGGGTACGGCGGGTATGCCCATACTCGAAGTCATAAAAAACAATAAATTAAGGCAGACCGCCGTGGTTGTAACGCGCTATTTCGGCGGCATAAAGTTGGGCGCGGGCGGCTTGGTAAGGGCTTATTCCTCGTCCGCGTCTGAAAATTTAGCCCTTGCAACGCGTGTGTGCTATCAACCGTGCACTTCGGCGGAAATAATCGTGGATTATCCCCTCGTAGACGCGCTTTCCCGTTTTTTATCGGAATACGGTTGCACGGTAGGGGAGGTCGCGTACGCCGACAGGGTGCGCTTTGCCGTCGCCGTCAAAAGCGAAAAATTCGGCGCCTTCAACGCGGCGCTCGTCAATAAGCTCAACGGCAGGGCGGAAATAGCCGTGCTCGGCGAATATATGTATCCGTTCGAATTATGAATTTAAATCAAGCCGCCATGCAACGCAAAGGTTGCAGGGCGGCGAAAGCGCCGCGCATATACCTATGCGCGGCGCTTACCGTCTATTTGGAAGTCGTCTTTTTAGCCGCAGCCGCAGTCGGTTTATCCGCGTCCTTTGCGGCGCTTTTCTTGGTCGAGGCGCTTGCCGCCGACTTCTTGCCCGTACGGGGTTTGGGCTGCGCCTTGTCCGTTTCGGTCGCGGCAGCCGTCTTTTTACGCGTTTCGGTCTTTTTCGCGGTCTGCGCGGACTTGTCCGCAGATTTTGCGCCCGTCTTAGCCGCCGAGACCGTTTTGACCTTAGAGGAGGTACGGGAGGGCGCTTTCTCCGCCGCGGTTTGTCCCTCGTCCGCAACCGCCGCAGGGGGAACTATCTCCCCGTCGTAAGCCGCCGCCGTTTCTTTGGCAACCTTCGCCTGCGCCGCGGTCTTGGTCTTTTCAATTGATTTTTCGTAGAACTTTACGAGGAAGTCGGGAATGACGAACGCGCTCGAACGGTAGTTGAACAGTCCGTCGGCAAGCAGTCTTATTTTCTGTTTGTCGGTTATATATTGTTCGTATTGCTCGGGCGGCAGAGCCTCTATTCGGTCGATGCAGGCGATAAGGTTGGTAAGCTGCCGCATCTGCAACCTGCAATTGTACCAGGAATTTCCTATCGTCGTTATCGCGGACAGCGACGGTATCATAATGTTGATAAGCGTCGTTACGAACATATCGTTGAAGCTGACGGCGATAATTATTATCAGTATGCAAAACCCGACCCATATCGTCAGAAAGAAAGGCTGTATGGAAACGTAGAGGTTATAGTCCGAACGGGCGTTTTTTTTGATATATTCGAATTGCGCCGCCGCGTCGTTCCCCGGCGGTTCTTTGCCGTAGATATAGTTATAAAATTTCTGGTCGGACTTATGCGCTTTTTTGGCGTACAGGTCGATATACGTATCCGAAATGGGGCGCAGGATAGAGGAGTTTGCGCCGTTGTCGAATACGTACGCTTCGTATCTGTCCTGCAAAACGGTGCCCTCGGTATGCATACGCGAGCTGTAAAACCCGAGCGGCATTCCGGCGACGATAATCGCGCCCGAAATTAGGTTGAGATACGTAGAAGCGTCCTGTTGGATTTTGTCGATGTCGGCGACGTTTGGCGCCATCTGCGGCAGATATCTGTTGAAAATAGCGGCAAGACAAACCCCGAACGAAAGAAATATCATAATATATTTGATTATGCGCTCCGCCCTGAAACAGCGGTAGCTCGCCTTAATCAACTCAATGGCTTTCGAATCGTTCTGCCTTAACGCAACCGAAGAAGTTTTCATATTGTTTATTATAACCGCAACCCGCCGATATGTCAACTTTTTGTGTTTTGCGCGTAAATATTTTAAATTTCGGCAAAATAATTTGGCGGACGGCAATTACGGCGTTGAAAGCGGATAACAAACGCCAAGTTTTAATTCAATTAATTGACATTGCGGCGGCGGCGACTTATAATTATTAAAACCGACGGGTGAGTAATTTTTTCGGGAGGTGTTTTCTATGGCAAACGAGAATATTGACGAAATGAACGAAGTAATGTCTAAACTCTATCGCCTGATTGAAGACGAAAAAGACGACGCCGTTTTGCACGACGCGTTGACGGACTATCACGAAGCGGACATCGCGGACGTGTATCCCTATCTCAGCGAAGAAGCCCGAAAGCGCCTTGCGCACATATTGCCAGCCGATATACTGTCGGATATATTCAGCTATCTCGACGACGCCGAGGACTATATCGAGGATATGGACAAAGAGCGCGCCGCCGACATCATCGAATCGATGGACGCAGACGACGCCGTCGATATTCTCGACGAACTGAACGCCGACACCCGTGACGAGATTATAAGCCTTATGGACGGCGACGCCGTAGAGGATATAAAGCTTATAACCTCCTACGACGAGGATACCGTCGGTAATCTGATGACCACCAACTTCATTATCGTGCGCTCCGATATGGATATCAAGCAGGCTATGAAATCGTTGGTGGAGCAGGCGGCGGATAACGATAACGTGTCTACTATCTATGTAGAGGACAAGGACGGCGCGTATTGCGGCGCCGTGGATTTGCGCGACCTGATTGTGGCGCGCGCGGGCGATTCGTTGGAGGACATCATTATGACCTCTTATCCGTCCGTGTCCGCCGACGAACATATAAGCGACTGTATAGACAGGTTAAAAGATTACAGCGAGGATTCCATTCCCGTACTCGGCAAGCGGAACGAAGTGCTCGGCGTAATAACCTCTACCGACCTCGTCGAAGTGGTGGGCGATCAGCTCAGCGACGACTATGCAAAGCTCGGCGGTCTTACTTCCGAAGAGGATATAAAAGAGCCGCTTTTCCGCTCTGTTAAAAAGCGTATACCCTGGCTTATAGTGTTGTTTTTCCTCGGGCTGGGCGTCTCCTTCGTGGTAAGCAGCTTCGAACACGTCATAGAGGGGCTTCCCATAATCGTGGCGTTCCAATCGCTCGTCCTCGATATGGCGGGCAACGTCGGCACGCAGTCGCTCGCCGTCACCATAAGGGTCATCGCCGACGGAAATCTTTCGCCCAAACAGACGGCTAAGCTCGTCTTTAAAGAGGTAAGGGTCGGCTTGTGTAACGGAATTCTGCTCGGGCTGATGTCCTTCCTGCTTGTGGGGGCGTACCTCTGCATAACGACGCCGGCCGGCACGGCTTTCCTTATTTCGTGCTGTCTGGGTATCGCCCTGATTGCGGCGATGACGCTGTCCTCGTTGTCGGGCACGGTAATACCCGTACTGTTCAAAAAGATTAAAATAGACCCCGCCGTGGCGTCCGGTCCGTTGATTACGACTATAAACGACCTCGTGGCGGTGGTAACCTATTACGGGCTTGCCTGGCTGCTCATAATTCAGGTCGCCCTGTAAGCTTTACCGTAAAAGAGAGGGGGGGGCTATATCTTGCCGGGGCTCGGCGACGCAGGGGACAGACTGTTCGGAACAAAATAAAGCCCATAGCAAATTAAACCCCGCAATAAAATAAAGGGCGCAAAGCGGCGCGGATAAATTCCGCGCCGCTTTGCTTTGTGTTTTTTAAATTATTCCGTCAGTTGGTCAAAAGGAAGGTCAGCACGAACAACGCCGCGATTATCCAGGTGACGACGGATATCTGTTTGATTTTACCCGTAAATACCTTTACTATTACGCAGGAGATAATGCCGATACCGATGCCGAAGGAGATAGAGTAACCGAACGCCATAACCGCGATTGTAAGGAACGCGGGCAAAGCGGCGGCGGGGTTAGACCATTCGATGTCCTTAACCGACGACATCATAAGCACGCCAACCCATACGAGGGCTGCCGCCGTAGCGCAGTCGGGTATTATCCTTGCGATAGGGCTTAAAAACAGAGTGATAAAGAAGCAGATTGCCGTAACCAATGCGGTAAAGCCCGTTTTGCCGCCCGCGGCAACGCCGGAGGAAGCTTCGACGTAAGTCGTAACCGTGCTTGCGCCGCATACGGAGCCCGCGCAGGTCGCGATTGCGTCCGAAAGCATACATTTATCGAGACGGAGGGGGTCGCCGTTGGCGTCGAGCAAGCCGCCCTTGGAGCAAGCGCCGTAAAGCGTGCCCAGCGTGTCGAACATATCTATCATACAGAGGGAGAGTGCGGAGGTGATTATAAGCAGGACAATCTGTCCGGCGTTAAGTCCTTCGGGGAATATAAAGCCGCTTACGAATACCTGTCCTACCGATTCCTTGCCCCAGTCGGCGAACGCCTCGAAGGGTTGCGTCATACTGAAATCGCGGAAAAACGAAAGGCATTCCTCGTCGCTCCAAGCACAGCCTAAGCCTGCGAACGCGTAGTACAGCACGGTCGCTCCGAGCATACCCCATAAAATTCCGCCCTTGATTTTCTTCGCGCTTAAAATTCCTATGGCGATAACCGTAAACAGGGTAATCGCCGCGGCAACGGTGGTAAGATAGGAAAGCTTGCCGCTCAGTACGTTGAACGAAGCAAAGCCGATAGAGCCGTCGCTTACGTTGACGAGCTTCGCGTTTGTAAGACCTATCAGAGCGATGAACATACCGATACCGACGGGTATGGAAGCTTTTACTTCGTCTGGAATGGCTTTCAGAATCTTCTTGCGCAAGCCCGTAGCCGTAAGGACTACGAATATTACGCCGTCAAGCAATACGAAAATCATTGCGTTTGCGTAAGAAAGACCTAATTCTCCGCCTATCAGCGTACCCGTTATGTAAGCGGTCGCGCCTAAGCCCGAAGCCTGCGCAAGCGGCATTCTCGCAAGGAACGCCATCAGCGCGGTGCCGATAACCGCGCCGAGCACGGTGGCGATGTAAACGGCGTTGAACGAAACGTTGGGGTAAGCGACGACGTCGCCTGTTTTGACTCCGTACATTCCGGGACGACAAGCACTGCGTAAACCATAGCCATAAAGGTCGTAAGACCGGCGATGATTTCCGATTTGAAGTTAGAGCCGCTTTTGGTTATTCCGAAAAATTCGTCTAACCTGCCGAATCTCTTCTTTGCGGCGGGGTGGCTTTCTTCCGGCGTGTTTTCGGGTTGGGCGTCCGCCGTAACCGTCTCTTGGGTTTGTGCGTCGTTTTCAGTTTTCATATGATTCACCTTTTAAAATTTAATGTTCGTAAATTTCCCTTTTCAAAATGCCGATATAGGGCAGACTTCTGTACTGTTGGGCGTAATCGAGACCGTACCCTACGATAAATTCGTCGCCTATTTCATAGCAGGAATAGTCTGCCTGAACGGGCGCCTGCCTTCTTGCGGGCTTGTCGAATAACGCAACCACGGTAAACGACTTTGCGCCCCTGCCTAAAATTAAATCCCTAAGCTTGACGAGGGTGTGACCCGAATCCACGATGTCCTCCACCAAAATGACGTCTCTGCCTTCGACGGAAGCGGCGAGGTCCATAACTATTTTGGGCACGCCCGAGCTCTGCGAAGAGGAGCCGTAGGAGGAAATCGTCATAAAGTCAATCTGTACGGGAACCTCCATTGCGCGTACCAAATCGCAGAAGAACATAACGCTGCCCTTCAAAACGCTTATGGCAAGCGGACTTTTGCCCTCGAAGCGCTCGTCAAGCCAACGGGCGGCTTCTTTTACCTTTACCTTAATCTGTTCCTCGGTCAAAACAATGCTTTGTAAGTCTTTATTCATATGCGTCTCCGTTAGTATTGTAACAAGATTATAACACACTTTCACCCGATTGACAAATATATGACGAAAAATGTTGAAAAAGTGAAAAAATGTCTTGCCGGGTTACAGAATTTTTGCGGCGGCGGCCGTCGGGTATGTGTTTTTAAGTATCTATCCTTATAAAATCGGCGAGAGCCGTTTTTGCAACTTGCCACCGTATAAAACAGATAAGACCCCGACAAAAGTCAAGGTCTTATCTGTGGCGGAGCAGTGGTAAATTAAATGAGTTTTACTTTAACAATTGATATTTAAATAACTTTTCTTTAATTTCTGTTTGATAATATTTTTTTAATAACCGTTTTAATTCGTTTACCTTTTCATCTAAAATGCGGTATTTGGGTATTTCTATTTCTTTACCCGTCTTGTTAAAAGTTCCACTTCCAACTTTAATATTTATATCAGTACAAATTTGAGATAAGCCATAATTCCAAGCAGAGTTATATTCCTCCGTATTTTTAGCAAGATTTAAAACTTCAATCCAAGTGTCGTATAAGTTCTTATCTGTTGTGTCAAGATTATAGCCTTTGAGTATATTATCTGAACGAGTATCTTGCCCAAAGCAAAACTGATTTATTAAGCCTGCTCTCGATAACGATTTATTTCTTTGTGATATTCCAGCCCATAAAAAACACTTATATAAAAATGACATATCATTGCAATAATCTTTACCACCGTCAGCTGTTTTCATAATTACTTCACGTTCTGTATAATCAGCATATTCATAGCAATTTGCTAACCATAGAGGAAGTTGAATTAGAATATTATCTTCGGCAAGTTTGTATGGCTTTTGAGTTTTACAATATACCGCATAAGCAGCAATATCATTTACTAATTTCCCATTGTCAGCTTTTGGAATATTACTCAAATTAAATAGCCAAGCTATTGCGGTATCTGCCGTAGAGTTTACTAAAAGTTCAGCTGGGTTTTTACGCATTTTGTATATTTTTCTTGCACCCAAATCACTATCAACATATAGACATTCGTTACTGTTATTTTTATTTAACCATTCAATTAAAACAATACCGCCTTCACTTGCATTGAAATTCTCCCTATTACAAATGTAACCTCTAATAAAAGTTTTATCTATTATATGTTGAGATTTCCAATATTTAATAGGCGAAAAAAGTATGTATGAATCAGTAGGTTGCCTTAAAAAATATTTAAAAGCACTCCATATAAACAGATTCTCGGTTGCGCGATTAACATTTTTAGTATCAAATATTTCGGTTGCCATTTCTTTATAGAGAAATTTCTCTTTAATTGTAAAAGTAGGCTTACCTTGACTTGCACCACCTTGTGGCTCAACAAATGGCGGATTTTCAAGCATAATAATGGTCATTCTTTCATTTTTTAGCCACTTAGTTAACAATTCACTTTGCCGATTGAATTCGTCGTTTGCATATATTTCAAGTCCAGAATGAAAACAAAAATTAAAGAAATCTTTGCTTAAAGCGTCCCCATCGGTAAGCAAGCCATTATTAAAGTCAATATTTTTTCGTGTGGGTGGAATTATCATTTTAACACGCCCATCATAAAGACCTTTCAAGGTTGTCCATTCTGTATAATCATATGTATTTAAAACACAATGAGAAAGCTCGTCGGCACGCAAAAAGCGTTCAAGATTTCCTGTGCCTGCACATCTATCAAAAATAATGTAATCATTTCCAATCGGGACACGACTTATTGCTTCTCGCACCATTGAGGTAGCCACTTTAACATATTGTTTTGGTGTAAAGAAAGCCCCAAGCTGCTTTTTTAATAAATATGGTCCTAACATATTCATATTGAAATGTAGCCAACCAATATTTACTTTGTCTGCATTTTCAATAGAGATTTGCTTTTCCCAATCAAAAGGTCGAATATTTAAGAAATGCGGGTTAATGAGTTCGTTTTTAACATCTTCTTTTGTTTTAATATTCTTTGGATATTCCTTACATAATTTATTGTTATAAGCAACAATAGAATACTCATCTATCCAACCTTTAATAAACTCATTCTGCGATAAAAATTCAGCTAAAAAATCACTTGGTCTATTCCAAGTATCAGATTTTATCTCTTGTCCTGTCTCATTGTCTATTTTTATATAAATATGTTCATTTAAAGATATGAGATACCCATATTTAGGAATAGGTAAGGCGCAACTGTTATATGCTCGAATGTATCTTGCCAACTGTTCTTTATGTTTATGCGTGTCTTGGAAAACCAATTTAAATTCAATTAAATTTCCGCTATATCTTCCGTCCGTATTTAATTCGTAGTCAGGCTCTAATCCGATTTCATTCCAAAAGGCTATCATTCCCTCAATTTCGCTTTTATAAGAATTAAAATTGAGATTTTCATTAGTTTTTGCTATCATAAATTCACCTCAAAAAATAGACAAATGTATGACAACATTATATAACATATGTAAACTAAAAGTCAATACATATGTTATTTATATAATCAACAAATGTATACCATAATAATACATATAGGTATTGCTATGGATATTATAAAGCGTATTGATAGTTTAAGAAGAGAGAGAGGTTGGTCGGAGTATAAACTGCGTGAAGAAGCACAGTTATCATCATCAACATTGCCGAATATGCATAAACGAGGTACCTTACCGTCTATGGCAAGCATAGAAGCAATTTGCAATGCATTCGGCATAACGCTTTCACAATTTTTTAATGAGAATGAAAATATGCTTGTTCTATCAGAAGAAGAAACAGAACTGTTATTGATTTACCGAAAGCTAAATAAAAGGGATAAGCAAATCATAGCAAATATTATAAGAGATTTTGAACAATAAATATTAGCAAAAATTTTATATTTGGCAGTTAGGCGTGAGCTTGATATAACGAGCGCGCGGCTGCGCTTGTACGGACTGTGGCACGGCTCCGGACTCGCATACGGAAATAAGCACCGACAAAAGTCAGTGCTTATTTTTGGTGGGAGGAGGTGGATTCG